>NZ_CP107549.1:0-317543 GCF_025837155.1 Pseudomonas sp. Z8(2022)
GTGGAACTATGGCAGCAATGCGTCGAGCTTCTGCGCGACGAGTTGCCCGCCCAGCAATTCAACACCTGGATCCGTCCTCTGCAGGTCGAAGCCGAAGGCGACGAACTGCGTGTGTATGCGCCCAACCGTTTCGTGCTCGACTGGGTCAATGAGAAGTACCTGAGTCGTTTGCTCGAATTGCTCGGCGAGCGTGCTGGCGGTCTGGTCCCTGCGCTTTCCTTATTAATAGGCAGCAAGCGCGCTGCCACTGCTCGTGTCGCTCCTACAGCACCACTGCCCGCAGCTGCACGTGCCGCACAGGTGCAGACTGCCGCTGCAGCGAGCAAGCCGACGCCTCCGCCTGCGCAGGAGGAACCGTCGCGGGCCAGCTTCGATTCGATGGCCGGCTCTGCACCACAGCCGCCAACACCTGCCGTCGCGCCTCGCGCAGAACGTACCGTGCAGGTCGAAGGTGGCCTCAAGCACACCAGCTACCTCAACCGCACCTTTACCTTCGACAACTTCGTCGAGGGCAAGTCGAACCAGTTGGCCCGGGCCGCTGCCTGGCAGGTGGCGGATAATCCCAAGCACGGTTACAACCCGTTGTTCCTGTATGGCGGTGTGGGCCTGGGCAAGACTCACCTGATGCATGCAGTCGGCAACCATCTTCTGGCGAAGAACCCCAACGCCAAGGTTGTGTATCTGCACTCCGAGCGTTTCGTTGCCGATATGGTCAAGGCGCTGCAGCTCAACGCCATCAACGAATTCAAGCGCTTCTACCGTTCGGTGGACGCGCTGCTGATCGACGACATCCAGTTCTTCGCCAAGAAGGAACGCTCCCAGGAGGAGTTCTTCCACACCTTCAACGCATTGCTCGAAGGTGGCCAGCAGGTGATTCTCACCAGCGACCGCTACCCGAAGGAGATCGAGGGACTCGAGGAGCGTCTGAAATCACGCTTCGGCTGGGGATTGACCGTCGCAGTGGAGCCACCGGAGCTGGAAACCCGCGTGGCGATCCTGATGAAGAAGGCCGACCAGGCCAAGGTGGATCTGCCGCACGACGCTGCATTCTTCATCGCTCAGCGTATTCGTTCCAACGTACGTGAGCTGGAAGGCGCGCTGAAGCGGGTGATCGCGCACTCGCACTTCATGGGACGCGACATCACCATCGAACTGATCCGCGAGTCGCTCAAGGATCTGCTGGCTCTGCAGGACAAGCTGGTCAGCATCGACAACATTCAGCGCACAACGGCCGAGTACTACAAGATCAAGATCACCGATCTGCTTTCCAAGCGCCGTTCGCGCTCGATTGCCCGGCCGCGTCAGGTGGCCATGGCGTTGTCCAAGGAACTGACCAATCACAGCCTGCCGGAAATCGGTGTGGCCTTCGGCGGCCGCGATCACACAACCGTGTTGCACGCCTGTCGTAAGATTGCTGAACTTAGGGGATCCGACGCGGACATCCGCGAGGACTACAAGAACCTGCTGCGTACGCTTACAACCTGATCGCAGCTCCACGAGGCAAGGGACTAGACCATGCATTTCACCATTCAACGCGAAGCCCTGTTGAAACCCCTGCAACTGGTCGCCGGTGTCGTGGAACGACGCCAGACGCTGCCGGTTCTGTCCAACGTCCTGCTGGTGGTCGAAGGCCAGCAGTTGTCGCTTACTGGCACCGACCTTGAAGTCGAACTGGTTGGCCGCGTGACGCTGGAAGATGCTGCCGAGCCGGGCGAGATCACCGTGCCGGCGCGCAAGCTGATGGATATCTGCAAAAGCCTTCCGTCCGATGCGCTGATCGATATCCGGGTCGATGACCAGAAGCTGCTGGTCAAGGCTGGCCGAAGCCGTTTCACCCTGTCCACCCTGCCCGCCAACGATTTCCCCACTGTGGAAGAAGGCCCGGGTTCGCTGACCTTCAACCTGCCACAGGCCAAACTGCGTCGCCTGATCGAGCGCACCAGTTTCGCCATGGCGCAGCAGGACGTCCGCTATTACCTCAACGGCATGCTGCTGGAAGTTCAAAGCGGTTTGCTGCGGGCTGTGGCGACTGACGGTCACCGTCTGGCCATGTGCTCCATGGAAGCGACCATCCAGCAGGATGGCAAGCACCAGGTCATTGTGCCGCGTAAAGGTATCCTCGAACTGGCGCGTCTGCTCACCGAGCAGGACGCTGAAGTCAGCATCGTGCTGGGTCAGCACCACATTCGCGCCAATACCGGCGAGTTCACCTTCACCTCCAAGCTGGTCGACGGCAAGTTCCCCGACTACGAGCGTGTGCTGCCGCGCGGTGGTGACAAGCTGGTGGTGGCGGATCGTCAGGGCCTGCGTGAAGCGTTCAGCCGTACCGCGATTCTCTCCAATGAAAAGTATCGCGGCATCCGCCTCACCCTGGCTGCGGGTCTGCTGAAAATCCAGGCCAACAACCCGGAACAGGAAGAGGCCGAGGAAGAGATCGTGGTCGATTACAACGGCGGCGGTCTGGAGATCGGTTTCAACGTCAGCTATCTGCTGGATGTGCTGGGCGTGATGGGTACCGAGCAGGTTCGTCTGATCCTGTCCGACTCCAACAGCAGTGCCCTGCTCCAGGAAGCCGATAACGACGATTCGGCCTATGTCGTCATGCCCATGCGTCTGTAACAGCTGTTTCAGCGGGTAATCAGCGTCAACATAATCAGCTTTGGCATGCTGTGGATTTCACTCCGTAGCATGCCAAGGCTGATTTCGTTTCAGGCAGACCATTTACCCTCACCGCTCCGGCTTCGCTCATGTCCCTGAACCGCATCACCCTGACTGCCGTACGCAATCTGCATTCTTCGTCACTGCAGCCTTCGCCACGCATCAACATTCTTTACGGCGCCAATGGCAGTGGCAAAACGAGCGTGCTGGAAGCGATCCATTTGCTTGGCCTCGCCCGCTCGTTCCGCAGCACCCGCCTGCAGCCCGTCATTCATTACGAACAGCCGGCCTGTACCGTTTTTGGTCAGGTGCAGTTGGCCGAGGGAGGCACCAGCAATCTTGGAATCTCCCGGGATCGTCAGGGCGATCTGCAGATTCGTATCGATGGGCAGAATGCGCGCAGCGCTGCACAGCTAGCCGATCTTTTGCCCTTGCAGTTGATCAATCCGGACAGCTTCCGCTTGCTCGAAGGCGCGCCGAAGATCCGCCGGCAGTTTCTCGATTGGGGTGTGTTCCACGTGGAACATCGTTTTCTCGGCGCCTGGCAGCGCCTGCAGAAAGCCCTGCGGCAGCGGAACTCATGGCTGCGCCATGGTACACTTGACGGTGCTTCGCAGGCCGCGTGGGACCGTGAGTTGTGTAGCGCGAGCGAGGAGATCGACACCTATAGGCGAGCCTACATCCAGGCGCTGAAACCGGTGTTCGAGCGAACCCTTGGCGAGTTGCTGCAGTTGGAAGGCCTGACCCTGAGTTATTACCGCGGTTGGGACAGGGATCGTGAGCTGAGCGATGTGCTCGCCGCCTCCCTCCTCCGCGATCAGCAGCTCGGGCATACCCAGGCAGGGCCACAGCGGGCAGATTTGCGTTTGCGACTTGCGGGGCACAATGCGGCAGAAATCCTGTCGCGAGGACAACAGAAACTGGTCGTGTGCGCATTGCGCATCGCCCAGGGCCACTTGGTCAATGAAGCCAAGCGTGGTCAGTGTATCTATCTGGTGGACGACCTACCGTCGGAACTGGATGAGCAGCATCGCCAGGCCCTGTGCCGGTTGCTGGAAGATTTGCACTGCCAGGTGTTCATCACCTGTGTGGATCATGAATTGTTGAGGGAAGGCTGGCAGACGGATACGCCGGTTGCCATGTTCCACGTGGAACATGGTCGTATCACCCAGACCCAAGACCATCGGGAGTGAAGGCATGAGCGAGAACCAAACGTACGACTCCTCCAGCATCAAGGTGCTGAAAGGACTGGACGCCGTACGCAAACGTCCCGGGATGTACATCGGTGACACTGACGATGGCAGTGGTCTGCACCACATGGTGTTCGAGGTGGTCGACAACTCGATCGACGAAGCGCTGGCAGGCTACTGCAGCGAAATCACCATCACCATCCATCCTGATGAGTCGATCAGCGTGCGTGACAACGGCCGCGGTATCCCGGTCGATGTGCACAAGGAAGAAGGCGTCTCGGCGGCCGAGGTCATCATGACCGTGTTGCACGCCGGCGGTAAGTTCGACGACAACAGCTACAAGGTATCCGGCGGTCTGCATGGCGTGGGTGTCTCGGTGGTGAACGCCCTCTCCAAGGAGTTGGTGCTGACCATTCGCCGTAGCGGCAAAATCTGGGAGCAGACCTACGTCCATGGCGTACCGCAAGCGCCTCTGACCGCTGTCGGCGATACCGACGGTACCGGTACGCAGATCCACTTCAAGCCGTCCGAAGAGACGTTCGCCAACATCCACTTCAGCTGGGACATCCTGGCCAAGCGTCTGCGCGAACTGTCCTTCCTCAACTCTGGCGTGGGCATCCTGCTGCGCGACGAGCGTACAGGCAAGGAAGAGCTGTTCAAGTATGAGGGGGGGTTGAAGGCTTTCGTCGAGTTCCTCAACACCAACAAGACCGTGGTAAACCAGGTGTTCCACTTCAATATCCAGCGCGAAGAAGATGGCGTTGGTGTCGAAGTGGCCCTGCAATGGAACGACAGCTTCAACGAGAACATCCTCTGCTTCACCAACAACATTCCACAGCGTGACGGTGGTACTCACCTGGCGGGCTTCCGCTCTGCCCTCACCCGCCACCTGAATAACTACATCGAGCAGGAAGGTCTGGCGAAGAAATTCAAGATCTCCACTACCGGTGATGATGCCCGTGAAGGCCTCACCGCAATCATCTCGGTGAAGGTTCCGGATCCGAAGTTCAGCTCGCAGACCAAGGACAAGCTGGTCTCCAGCGAGGTGAAAACCGCTGTCGAACAGGAAATGGGCAAGTACTTCGCCGACTTCCTGCTGGAGAATCCGAACGAAGCCAAGGCCGTGGTCGGCAAGATGATCGACGCTGCCCGTGCCCGTGAAGCTGCACGCAAGGCGCGCGAAATGACCCGCCGCAAGGGCGCCCTGGACATCGCCGGGCTGCCCGGCAAACTGGCCGACTGCCAGGAAAAAGATCCGGCGCTGTCCGAACTCTACATAGTGGAGGGTGACTCCGCGGGCGGTTCTGCCAAGCAGGGCCGCAACCGCAAGACCCAGGCGATCCTGCCGCTCAAGGGCAAGATCCTCAACGTCGAGAAGGCACGCTTCGACAAGATGCTCTCCTCTGCCGAGGTCGGCACGCTGATCACCGCACTGGGCTGCGGTATCGGGCGTGAGGAGTACAACATCGACAAGCTGCGTTACCACAACATCATCATCATGACCGATGCTGACGTCGACGGTTCGCACATCCGTACCCTGCTGCTGACCTTCTTCTTCCGTCAGTTGCCGGAGCTGATCGAGCGGGGTTACATCTATATCGCTCAGCCGCCACTGTACAAGGTGAAGAAAGGTAAGCAGGAGCAGTACATCAAGGACGACGAGGCCATGGATGAATACATGACCCAGTCGGCCCTGGAAGATGCCAGCCTGCACGTCAACGAGAACGCGCCTGGTCTGGCCGGCGGGCCGCTGGAGAAGCTGGTTGCCGATTACCGAGGCGTGATGAAGACTCTTGATCGTCTGTCGCGCGTCTATCCAAAGGATCTCACCGAGCACTTCGTCTACCTGCCGCGTGTCAGCGTCGAGCAACTGGCCGATCAGGCAGCGATGCAGGGCTGGATGGATGGTCTTGCAGCGCGCCTCAAGACTGTCGAGAAGTCGGGTCAGACCTACAGCGTAAGCCTGCGTGAGGACCATGAACGCCACCTCTGGCTGCCAGAGGTCGAGATCAAGTCCCATGGCCTGTCCAACTACATCACCTTCAATCGTGATTTCTTCGCCAGTAACGATTACAAGACCGTTATCTCGCTGGGCGAGCAGTTGAACAACCTGCTGGAAGAAGGTGCCTACGTACAGCGCGGCGAGCGCAAGAAGCCGGTCAGCACCTTCAAGGAAGCGCTGGACTGGCTGATGGCCGAAAGCACCAAGCGTCACAGCATCCAGCGATACAAAGGTCTTGGCGAGATGAACCCGGACCAGCTGTGGGAAACCACCATGGACCCGGAAGTGCGTCGCATGCTCAAGGTGACCATCGAGGACGCCATCGCTGCCGACCAGATCTTCAACACCCTGATGGGCGATGCCGTGGAGCCGCGCCGCGACTTCATCGAGTCCAACGCCTTGGCGGTGTCGAACCTGGACTTCTGATTCTCTTGTCCATGGGCGCATAAATTGTCGCGTTTGCGCGTAATTAATGTCGCTTTGACCTTAAACCCCGGTGTAGTGCCGGGGTTTTTGTTTTGTGGTTGGCTTCTTCGGAAACCCAAGCCAGCCAAGCGATTGCCCTGCTCGGATGCGGTCGCTGATCGGAGCATTTCTAGCTGCTGTAGCCACACCACAGTCCTGATCGGCACTGTTAATATGTACACCTGTTCAGGATTCGTTTCGCTTCAACAGGGACGCTCGGATCATCATGCTCAAGCTCGAAGACATTAAGAAAGACGCACAGGTCAGGGGGATCCAGGCGGATGAGATCGTTCGTGTCGTCACGGTCGAGCCGGTTGGCGACAATGCCATTACCGTTTACTTCAAGGACAGCCAAGGTCGCCTAGGCGAACAGATGCTGTTCCGCTCGGACGAGGTGCGCCTAGAGCTTGCTCAGGCTGGCAGGCCTTGGTCGTTTGATGCACCCGGAGCTGACTTTAAACTTGGATTGGAGGCCTACCGGATCAATCTGGCGCACCTGTTCGATCCGATGATGGCTGTGCACACATCCAACGTAGACCCTCTCCCCCATCAGATTTCTGCTGTTTATGAGTCCATGCTGCCTCGCCAGCCGCTTCGTTTTGTTCTGGCTGACGATCCTGGCGCAGGCAAGACCATCATGGCTGGACTGCTGATCCGCGAACTCCTGATGCGTTCGGATGCCAAGCGAATCCTGGTGGTGTCACCAGGCTCCCTGACCGAGCAGTGGCAGGATGAATTGCTGGAAAAATTCGGAGTGAAGTTCGAAGTCTTTAGTCGTGATAAGCAAGAGCAATGCGCCTCGGGTAACTACTTCGAGGAGACCAATCTGCTGATCGCACGCCTCGATCAATTGTCCCGCAGCGAGGAGTTCCAGCAGAAGCTCAAGAACACTGAGTGGGATCTGATTATCGTCGACGAAGCCCACAAGCTCTCCGCCAACTACTTCGGTAGCAAGGTGAATAAGACCAAGCGCTTCGAGCTAGGTGAGCTGCTCGGTTCCATCACCCGTCACTTCCTGTTGATGACCGCTACACCGCACAACGGTAAGGAAGAGGATTTTCAGATCTGGCTTTCGCTGCTGGATGGAGACCGCTTCTACGGCAAATTCCGTGAGGGAGCGCATAAGGTCGATGTATCCGACATGATGCGCCGTATGGTGAAAGAGGAGTTGCTGAAGTTCGATGGCACCCCCCTCTTCCCCGAGCGCCGTGCCTATACGGCCAACTACGAGTTGTCTGACCTTGAGGCCGCGCTGTACCACGAAGTCACCGAGTACGTGCGCAACGAGATGAATCGGGCTGACCAGCTCGATGGGAAGCGCAAGGGCACCGTAGGCTTCGCCCTGACGCAGCTTCAGCGCCGTCTTGCCTCTAGCCCTGAAGCGATCTACCAGTCGCTCCAGCGACGTCGCAAACGCATGGAAAACCGCCTGGAAGAGACCAAGCTGCTGGCTCGTGGCCAGGGAGTCGCCAGCACGCTGGGCGAATACCATGTGAAGAAGCAGATTGAGCTTCCCGATAGCTTCGACGAGCTGGACGAGGAGCTTAGTGCTGATGAGTACGAGCTGTATTCGGAACAGGTCGTAGACCAGGCCACAGCTGCGGAAACCATTCCTGAGCTTGAGGCTGAGATCTGGTCACTGAAGGCTCTGGAAGCGAAGGCGCTTTCGGTGGTTCAGTCGGGCAAGGACAAGAAGTGGGAGCAGCTCTCCTGCTTGTTGCAGGACACGCCTGAGATGTTCACCAGCAGTGGCAGCCGCCGCAAGCTGATCATCTTCACCGAGCACCGCGATACCCTGAATTACCTGGTTGCTCGAATTGGGAACATGCTGGGCAAGCCCGAGGCTGTCGTGACCATCCATGGCGGCACCAACCGCGATGAACGGCGCAAGATTCAGGAGGAGTTCCGCAACAACCCCAATGTCTTGGTGCTGATTGCCACCGATGCAGCGGGTGAAGGCGTGAACTTGCAGAACGCCAACCTGATGGTCAATTACGACCTCCCTTGGAACCCAAATCGTCTTGAACAGCGCTTTGGCCGTATCCACCGCATTGGCCAGACAGAGGTCTGCCACCTGTGGAACATCGTTGCCAAGGAGACCCGTGAGGGCGAAGTGTTCCAGAAGCTTTTCGAGAAGCTGGAAATCGAGAAGCAGGCCCTAGGCGGCAAAGTCTTCGATGTACTGGGTGAGGCCTTTGACAATATCTCGCTCAAGGATCTGTTGATCGAAGCCATCCGCTACGGTGATGCGCCGGAGACCCGTGCCAAGCTTACCCAGGTCATTGATGGGGCCTTGGATACCGACCACTTGAAGGAAATCCTGCGTCGCAACGCTTTGGTCGAGCAGCACATGAGCCTGGCTGACCTCTACGCAGTGAAGGAGGAAATGGAAAAGGCCGAGGCCCGCAAGCTTCAGCCCTACTTCATCCGCGCCTTCTTCACCGAGGCTTTCACCTCGCTGGGTGGTGAAATGCGCCCTCGTGAGTCCGGTCGCTATGAGATTCGCCATGTGCCGGCAGGCCTACGTGAACGAGATCGTGTGATCGGCGAGAGCCGTACGCCCGTATTGAAGCAGTACGAGCGAATCTGCTTTGAAAAGCAGCATGTACGGCTGCATGGCAAACCCATGGCCGATCTGATTCATCCAGGTCATCCGTTGATGATGGCCAGCACCGACCTGATCCTCTCGGCACATCGCAGCAAGCTCAAGCAAGGCGCGATTCTCGTTGACCCCAATGACGACGGAATACAGCCCAAGGTGCTGTTCATGATTGACCACAGTGTTCGTGAGAACCTGTCTCAGAGCAGTGCTCAGGCCAAAACTGTCTCCCGCCGTTTGCAGTTTGTCGAGATAGACCAGCAAGGCAACACCATCAACGCTGGTTGGGCACCTCACCTAGACCTGCTACCCATCGAGAACACGGATCGCCAGTTGATTGGTGATGTGCTGTCGGCTCCATGGATTACTCAAAACCTTGAAGCTTTGGCCCTGCACCATGCTTCCGAACATTTGGTTCCAGAGCATTACCAAGAGGTGAAGGTTCGACTTGAGCGCCAGGCGGATAAGATTCTGGGTGCAGTGAATGAGCGCCTGGTGAAGGAGATCAACTACTGGTCGGATCGCTTTATTAAGCTCAGCGAGGATGTCAGTGCGGGTAAACAGCCGCGCATGCAGCCAGAAAATGCCCGTCGCCGTGTAGATGAACTTACGGCTCGCCTCAGCCAGCGCAAGAGTGAGTTGGAGGCGATGAAGAATGTGGTATCGAGCACCCCAGTTGTCCTGGGTGGTGCATTGGTCATTCCGGCTGGCTTGCTGGCACAGCGTAAAGGAGAAACCACCTTCTGTGCAGACGCCGAAGCACGTTCACGCATTGAATGGGCTGCAATGAATGCAGTCATTGCAGCTGAAAAAGCCATGGGCCATGAGATTTTCGATGTGTCGGCACAGAAGTGCGGCTGGGATATCACCGCCCGCCCACCTGTCGGGCCGGACAATGCCCTGCGCGATGATCGTCATATCGAGGTCAAGGGGCGGGCCAAGGGTGCCACTACCGTCACAGTGACCAAGAACGAGATCTTCTCCAGCTTCAACCAGGGCGAGAAATTCATCCTAGCCATCGTGCTGGTGGACGGTGATCAGGTCGATGGCCCCTACTACATCAAGCACCCGTTCAAGACTGAGCCTGAGTTCGGGGTAGCCAGCGTCAACTACGATCTGCAAGAGCTGCTTGGCCGCGCCATTCAACCAGAGGCCAGCCTTTGAGCAGCAGCAATTTTTCACAGCGCACAAAGAGAGACGCCCCAGAGCTTTCGCTACCGGGGCGTCGGGCCAGCGATGCTATCGCTGGCGGGGTTAGTGCGCGGATTATGGTAACGCGTGACCTGGCTGTCAAGCGAACCACTGGCTTGGGAGCCTAGTAATGCAGCGTGTTATTGCCTATGTGGACGGCTTCAATCTTTACTTTGGGTTGAAGGATAGTCAATTCAAGAAGTACTACTGGCTTGATTTGCCAGCCATGGCAGCTGCTCTGCTCAGACCAGACCAGCAGCTGGTGGCAACGCACTATTTCACGGCCCGCATTCGGACAAACGGTCGCAATGCCGATGATGCCAAGCGCCAGACGACCTACATCGATGCGTTGGCTGCGCAACCCAATTTGACCGTTCACGAAGGTCATTACCTGGAGAAAACCCAGCGCTGCAAAAGCTGTGGGGCTTCCTGGAAGGTATACGAAGAGAAAATGACCGACGTGAACATCGCCGCTGAGATGCTCGCGGATGCCTATGAAGATCGCTTCGATACTGCCTTTGTTATCTCTGGCGACAGCGACCTGACTACACCTATTCAGCAGGTACGTAAGCGCTTCCCTAACAAGCGGTTGATTGTGGTCTTCCCACCCAATCGCCAATCCGCACAGCTCAAGAAGGCAGCCAATGGTTACCTCTCCATTGGTGAAGACAAGCTACGTCAAAACCAATTGCCAAATACTGTGATGACTTCCAGTGGCTTTGCCCTGCATCGCCCAACCCACTGGAAATAAGGAATTTTCGATGTATCCCATTAAAACCCCCAAGAAGCTGATTGAGGTGGCCCTACCACTGGATGCCATCAATGCGGCTGCGGCACGTGAAAAATCCATCCGGCACGGCCACCCCAGCACTTTGCACCTGTGGTGGGCGCGACGTCCCTTGGCCGCAGCACGAGCCGTGATTTTTGCGCAGATGGTCAATGATCCTGGCTTTGAACGTCATCTAGGCCGTGGGGTAAACAAGGAAAAGGCTGCCGCCGAGCGCGAGCGGCTGTTCAACATCATCGAAGAGTTGGTTAAGTGGGAAAACACCAATAACGAGGAGGTTTTGGAACGAGCACGAGCTGAAATCTGGAAGAGTTGGCGAGAGACCTGTGAACTCAACAAAAACCATCCACAGGCCCCCGAGCTGTTCAACCCAGAAAAGCTGCCGGGCTTCCATGACCCCTTCGCAGGTGGTGGTGCCTTGCCGCTTGAGGCTCAGCGGCTCGGGTTGGAAAGCCACGCCTCTGACCTAAATCCAGTGGCTGTGACAATCAATAAGGCGATGATCGAAATTCCGCCGAAGTTTGCTGGCTGCGTGCCCGTCGGCCCAGAAATTGAAGCCGACAAGGGTAGTAAAAAGCGCGCAACCCGCGATGCTTTCGAGGACTGGTCAGGTGCCAGGGGCCTTGCTGAAGATGTGCGTCGCTACGGTGCCTGGATGCGCGAAGAAGCGCAGAAACGCATTGGTCACCTGTATCCGCAGATCGAAGTTACCGCCGAAATGGTCGCCGAGCGCCCGGATCTGGTTCAGTACCAGGGCGAAAAGCTCACAGTAATCGCCTGGCTTTGGGCGCGTACGGTCAGAAGCCCCAACCCTGCATTCAGCCAGGCGGAGGTGCCGCTGGCTTCGACCTTCATCCTGTCCAGCAAGGCCGGCAAGGAAAGCTATGTCGAGCCGGTGATTGAGGGCGATAGCTATCGCTTTACCGTCAGGGTAGGGTCACCGCCGGCATCCGCCAAGAACGGCACCAAACTGTCACGCGGGGCGAACTTTCAGTGCCTGCTTTCAGATACGCCGATTGAGCCGAAGTACATCAAGGCCGAAGGCATGGCTGGGCGTATAGGCCAGCACCTGATGGCGATTGTGGCCGAAGGTACACGTGGACGGGTTTATCTGGAGCCGACTGTCGAGCACGAAGCCATTGCAGCTCAAGCTAAGCCTGAATGGCAGCCGGAAACCAGCTTGCCGAACGATCCGCGTAACTTCTGGACGCTCAACTATGGTTTGGACAAATTCGGCGACCTATTCACTCCCCGTCAGTTGGTCGCGCTGACCACCTTCTCCGATCTGGTGCAGGAGGCCATTGTCCACGTACGCGAGGATGCACTGGCCGCCGGAATGGCTAACGATGGGCTGGGGCTGGATCAGGGCGGCATGGGTGCTACGGCTTATGCGCAAGCGGTGGGGGTATACCTGGGGTTTGCGATTGGCCGGACGGCTGATCGTGGTTCAACCATTTGTTCGTGGGATAGCAGTCCCAAGATGGAGGCACTGCGTAACACATTTGGTCGTCAGGCCATCCCGATGACGTGGGATTTTGCCGAAGGAAACCCGTTTTCGGACTCCAGTGGCAACTGGACATTCAATATCGAATGGGGAGTCAAGGCCGTACAACTGTTTCCAGCAATCCAGAGTGGTATTGTTTCCCAGCAAGATGCCCTGTAGTGGTCAACAATTCCCGGACACAGAATTGAGTTTTTCTTCCGCAACCGCCGGCGGTACGAAGCCGTTGTGCTGATGCGGCCTTATCCAGTTGTACCGCTGCATGAGGTAGCGGCCGATGTCCTGCTCGGCCAACGCTGTCGTCATGTAACCCACTGTCGGCACCCACTCCGTTTTCAGGCTACGAAACAGCCGCTCCATGGGCGAATTGTCGTAACAATTTCCCCTTCGGCTCATGCTCTGAATCATCCGATAGCGCCAGAGCCGTTGGCGGAAACCCCGGCTGCCATATTGGCTGCCCTGGTCGCTGTGAAACAGCACGCCTTGTGGTCTGCCACGCATCTCGTAAGCCCTGTCGAGCGCTTTGACGACCAGTTCCGCATCAGGCTTGGCGGACATCGCCCAACCCACCACTCTGCGGCTGTACAAGTCCAAGACCGCCGCCAGATAGCTCCATCGACCCTCTGCCCAGATATACGTGATGTCGCCACACCAGACCTTGTTTGGCGCAGCCACGGTGAACTTGCGATCAAGCACATTGGGAATGTCGGGGCGCTCGACCGTGGCCTTCTTGTACGCATGAGAACCGGGCTGTTTGCTGATCAGTCCTTGTTCCTTCATCAATCTTCTGACTCTGAAACGCCCGACGTTAACGCCTTCATCCCGCAGCATGGCAACCAGACTGCGACTGCCCGCTGAGCCACGACTTTGGTTGAACAGCTCGTTGACACGACTGCGTAGGTTCACTCGGCGGACATCGATATGACGCCGCCGGGCCAAGTGGGCGTAATAACAAGACCGGGGTAGCTCGAAGACTGAACACAACAGTTGAACAGGGTAGTGCTTTACCAACTGCCGAATCGACTTCAACGTCTGCGCCCGTGTTCCTCGGCCATCAAGAGCGCAGTGGCCTCCTTTAATATTTTCTTCTCAAGCTCCAGCCGGTTGATACGGGCCTGAAGCTCCTGAATGGTCTGCTGCTCCGGTGTGAGCGCCTTGGCAGTGGGCGTAACGCCCCCGCGCTCCAGCTGCAACTGGGTAACCCAGCGGCGCAATAAGCTCTCACCTACATCGAGAGATCTGGCGGCCTCGGGACAGCTGTAGCCTTGGTCGAGCACCAGGCTGGCAGCCTCTCGCTTGAAAGTCGGGGTGAAGGTACGTCGTTGTCTGCTCATCGAACACCTCTGTATGGCGAGCATTCTCGCCCTAAATGGGTGTCTGGGGTTAGTAGACCACTACAGCTGATCTCCATCTCACCCATGATCGATTGCAGTGAAGAGGCGCTGCTAAGGGGGCGGAATTTTCTTATCAAACCGGTTAATGAAGCCCCGAGCAACGGTGGCGCCATGGATCTTGCCGTGTCCATGAGCCGCCAAATCTAAACAGTGCGAGGGATCATCGGAGGCGCTTATGTGGGAGCAAGTTGATCGAGACAAACTGTTTGCCGAAGTCTGGGCCGAGCCGGTGCAATCGGTGGCCAAGCGCTACGGGCTGTCGGACGTTGGCTTGAAGAAGCTGTGCAGTCGCTTGCAGATTCCCACGCCACCCCGAGGCCACTGGGCCAAGTTGAAAGCGGGCAAAGCGGTAACCGCCCCACCAACGTTGCCGGTGTTCAAAGGGAATCCTCGCCACCTTCACCGCTTTGTGGCGCAACCGGTCAAACCGGCTGGAGAGGCGCCACCGCTGGATGAGCGTCTCTTGCCAGTAGTGGCGGTTGAGCGTGACCCCGCCAATCACATCCGGGTACCGAGCCGGGGTACGCACTGGCACCCACTGGTGGCGGCTACCCGCGATGCCTTCAACAGTGGCTACAAAGACAACCGAGGGATACCGATTCCGGGTGGTCGGGGATTCGATATCGCCGTCTCGGTTGGTCAGCGCAAGCGGGCATTTCGGGTTCTGAATACCCTGGTCAAAGCCTTGGAAAAACGTGGCTACAGCCTGCGTCCTGGTGATCGGCACATGCAGGTCGAGATGTTTGGTAGCCACTTCACGCTAGGCATCTACGAACCCACCAAGCGCTCCAACTATGTTCCAACGGAAAAGGAGCTGGCGGCCAAAAGTCGTGGAGAACAGAGCTATTGGCCGCGCTATCAGTACACCCCGTCGGGAACGCTCGAAATCCGTTGCGGCGATGGCCACGACGCGGTGGTCAAAGACACGGTGCGGCAACCCATCGAGGAGCAGCTCAATCTGGCGGTGGAGGTGATGGCCAGGCGGGCGATCAGCAGGCTTCGCTACCAGGAAGAGCAGGAGCGCTTGGCGGCGATCCGCGAAAAGCGGCGCCAGGAGGCCCTGGCGCAGCAAGCAATTCAGGACGCTGAGAAGAAAAGGCTGGAGCAGCTGATTGCAGATGCGCAGCGCTGGCAACAGGCGGAAACCATCCGGACATTTTTACGCGCCCAAGAAGCCTTCGCCCTGGAAGCTGGCGCCTTATCTGATCAGCAGCTGACGTATCTGGCATGGGCTCGGGCTAAAGCGAATTGGCTGGATCCGCTGGTAGCGCAGCCAGACGCGATATTGGATCAGAAGATAAAGATTCCTTACTAATCCATCAGCAAGGCCGACGGTGACGGCGGAGGCGATTCATTTCTGCCACATAGCTGCCCAGAAAACTCGATGAGATTGGGTCGTAATCCTCCGTGCAGGCTTATTTGGTCAAGAGTGGCCTGACCTCGGCTATAGGTAAGCCTTTTTCTTGTTGGGATCTTATTGCCCCCTTTGCTTTGAAATTTTCAATCAGCGTGTGGGCCTTTGAGGCATGTATGGCGAATGGGGCATTACGTGCCCACTCTTCAGGGGCTGAGCACTCATCCACGGTAACGATTGTTCTTGCCCCATAGCGCCGCTGCATGACCGGCTCTGCGTAGCTTGCAAGCTCTGCTGCTAGGGCATGGTCTAGCGTAAGCGTCCGCCCTGCACCCACGGCCTGCCCTAGCCTCGAATAGCCACAATGGTGCCCACCATTTTTTAGTGGACACCATTGTGGATACGCCCCCCTCTACTCCTCGCCGCAGTCGCCGCCCCAACTTTTCGGTGGAGTTCAAGCGTCGTGTCGTCGAGGCCACGCTATTGCCCGGCGCATCCGTCGCGTTGATCGCCCGAGAGCATGAGGTCAACGCCAACCTCGTCTTCAAATGGCGCCGTCACTATCGGGAGGGGCAGCTGGGGCCAGTTGCCCACCAGGTTACTTTGTTGCCGGTCAACCTGAGCAAGGCGCCGACGCCCTCAGCGGAAGAGGCAATGCCACTGCCGTCGAGTCCGGGCGGACTGGTTGTGGAGTGCGGTCGGGTCACCTTGCGCATTGAGGGCGTGCCCGACCCGCAAACCTTGCAACTGGTCTTGCAGCAGGTGTTGCGATGATTGCCCCGCCCATCGGGACTCGCATCTGGATCGTGGCTGGAGCCACCGACATGCGGCGGGGGTTCGATGGCCTGGCGGCCCTGGTGCAAACCCAACTTGAGGCGGATCCGTTCTCCGGCCAGATCTTCGTGTTTCGGGGACGGCGCGGTGACCGGATCAAATTGCTGTGGTGGGATGGCGATGGCTTGTGCCTGTTCTGCAAGCGGCTTGAGCAGGGGCGCTTCGTCTGGCCGCAAGCCACCAGCGGCAGCGTCTCCTTGACGACGGCACAACTCGCGATGCTGTTGGAGGGCATCGATTGGCGCCGACCGCTGCGCACCGCACCGGTACGAGCAGTCTGATGTTCAACGCTTGAGAACACCAGTAACATCGCGCCATGACTTGCGCGACCGACTTCCTTCCTGACGACATCCAGGCCTTGAAAGCCTTGGTTACCGCCCAGCGCGGGGAAATCGAGCACCTGAAACTGATGATCGCCAAGCTGCGGCGCATGCAGTTCGGTCGGCGTTCCGAGCAACTCGATGGCATGCTCGACCAACTGCAACTGACGCTCGAAGAGTTGCAGGTCAGCCAGGCCGCATTGGCCTCGCCACCACCAGCCCAATCGCGCCCACGTACACCCGTACGCCGCAAGCCATTGCCCGAGCATTTGCCCCGTGAAATCCACGTCCATCGACCCGATGCGCAGTGCCCAGGCTGTGGCGGCGAACTTCGTCATCTGGGCGATGACGTGGCCGAAGTTCTGGAGTACGTGCCGGCGCGCTTCAAGGTGATTCGCCACGTGCGGCCCAAGTTGGCCTGCCGCTGCTGTGACGGGATCGTGCAGGTGCCGGCCCCGAGCCGACCGATTTCCCGGGGTCTTGCCGGGCCGGGATTGTTGGCCCATGTGCTGGTGTCCAAATACGTGGATCATCTGCCGCTGTATCGGCAGTCCGAAATCTATGCGCGTGAGGGCGTGTCCCTAGAGCGCTCGACCATGGCCGACTGGATCGGCGAAGCGAGCCGGCTCTTGCAGCCATTGGTCAGCCGGTTGCGACAGCACATCATGGCCGCCAACAAAGTCCACGCCGACGACACGCCGATCGCCGTGCTCGCCCCCGGCCAGGGTAAAACCAAGACCGGACGCTTGTGGACGTATGTGCGCGACGAGCGCCCCGCAGGTAGTAGCACGCCGCCGGCGGTCTGGTTTGCCTACTCGCCGGATCGCAAAGGCGAGCACCCCCGAGCCCATCTCCGGGGCTTCGCCGGGACGTTGCAAGCCGATGGCTATGCCGGTTTCGCGCAACTCTATGCCTCGGGCACGATTCACGAGGCGGCATGCTGGGCACATGCTCGACGCAAGTTTTTCGACCTGCACAAGGCACTGGCCTCGCCGATTGCGGCTGAGGCCCTGCAACGGATTGGCGCGCTATACGCCATCGAGGCGGAAATTCGCGGACAGCCGCCCGATCAACGACGCGCAGTGCGGCAGCGGCGAGCCAGCCCGCTGCTGGCGCACATGCACATCTGGCTTAATCACACGCTGACGCAATTGCCGCCCAAATCGGCATTGAGCGGTGCGATCCACTATGCCCTCGCACGTTGGCAGGCGCTGACGCGCTACTGCGCGGATGGCCGCATTGAAATCGACAACAATGCCGCCGAACGGGCCCTGCGTGCAGTCGCCCTGGGTCGCAAGAATTTTCTGTTCGCCGGTTCCGACGCAGGCGGAGAAAGAGCGGCGGCGATCTACAGCCTGGTCGGTTCAGCCAAGCTCAACGCATTGAACCCACAGGCTTATTTGACGCACGTGCTGGAGCGCATCGCCGACTACCCAATCAATCAGCTCGACGACTTGCTGCCCTGGAATATTGCTCTGCCTACCCTAGAACATGAGGCCGCTTGACCCATGCCCAACGTCACCCGTTTGCCCAAGCCGGCGAACGACCGTCTCCTGCAACTGCACATCGAACTGACGTGGATAAAACCCGCCATCTGGCGCCGGGTCGCCGTGCCCGAGCGCATCACCCTGAGCAAACTGCACCAGGTTATTCAGGCGGTGATGGGCTGGAGTGACACCCATCTTCATGAGTTTGAAATCGCTGGCGAAAGCTACGGTATTCCCGATCCCGACTGGGGCCCTCCGGTCGTTTCGGAACAGCGCAAG
Organism: Pseudomonas sp. Z8(2022); assembly: GCF_025837155.1. NCBI lineage: Bacteria > Pseudomonadati > Pseudomonadota > Gammaproteobacteria > Pseudomonadales > Pseudomonadaceae > Pseudomonas > Pseudomonas sp. Z8(2022). Next base: position 18,062 of record NZ_CP107549.1, read on the forward strand.
ACGCTGACAAAGGTGCTGTATGGGTCGAAGGCGTTTCGTTACGTCTATGACTTTGGCGACAACTGGGAGCACCGGATCAAGATCGAGCGGCTGTTGCCGGCCATTGCGTGCCCGCATGTGCTGTATTGCATCGACGGCGCCAATGCCAGCCCGCCGGAGGATGTCGGCGGTGCACCGGGTTACGCGGATTTTCTGGACGCGCTTGCCGACCCCGAACATCCCGAATACTTGGACATGCTCGACTGGTACGGCGATACCTTCGATCCCACGGCATTTGACCGCGACGACATCAATCAGCGTCTGAAGCGGATTAAAGTCTGAGGGTCAAGACGGTAGAGAGCGGACGCTTACCGCCAAAGATGCGTACGTCTGATCCCACGGGTTGATGACCGGCAGATCTAGAAAGGCATCAGAGCGTTTCTTGGGTGGGGTAGTTGTTTGGCTCACTGGGTTGGCTCCGGCTATTGATCAAGCCACCAATCTGCCTTGAGTACCCAGAGTTAAAGGACTCCAAAAGGGGAAGGGGCGGGCCAAAAGGCTCGGCGTGACCCCCGCTAGGTCAGCAGCTTCCCTGTTAGCAGAGCGTGTACGGCATGTTCTGGCAAACTGCCAGTACCCCTCTTTACCCTGTTCACCCAGAGCGCTACTGTGATTCAACGCAGCCATAGATTGCCGCATGACCAGGATGACTTCAGCACGCGTAGCAGGCGTCAGGTGCTACCGGAGCTCCTCCATCCCAGCTGTTTGATCGACAAGCTCGGCCTGCATTTGCCTCTACGTTTCTCCATGGATGAATTACATGACGCTGCAATCTCCAGCCAGCCGGCCTCTGACAGTCAACGAAAGGAATCTCGTACGGGACTGGATATTGGAACTGGTGCCAGGAGACGGCACCGCAGTAGGCAATAAGACCTTAAGACAGAGGCTTGAACAGAAAGCAGAGCTTCATGACTTCGGCGTTACCGACGAGGAATATTGGTCAATTCGAGAGGAACTGATCGCACAGGGCAAACTACAGAAAGGCAGTGGTCGAGGTGGTTCTGTGTTTCGCTTCGACAGTAGCTGGAAACCGACCACCCAACAGATTGCCGATGATCCGTCCAGCTGGGAGGACTTGGATGAGCCGGCCAGCGATAGCCCGGAAAGCTTGGAAAAACTGCGCAGCCGTCTCCTAGACCTCAGCGCGAGAAATAGGCTGCTGAATTTCTCACACGCTCGCTCAAAGCGTTTTGCTCGAATAGTCGACGAGCTTCCCAACCATCTATTTGAGTCGCTAACGGCCGAGCAGACGATGCGTTTCGCGCCGGTTCCTGAGCCGACTGAACGCCAGTTGATCGAGCATGGCTATCTCAGGTACGACGAGCAAACAGGTAGCGTCAGTGAGTTGAAGAAGCCGCCAACGGCGGAAACTTGGGCGCAAATCCTTGGTATAGAAACCAGCTACGAGCTACCAATAAGATCGGAATCGTTTAGCGACAAACACGCTGACGACGCTATTCAAACTCTGTACTACCCAAGCGAGCTGGAGTCCCGCCTGCAAATATTGCATGCGCAGTCCCGCCTTTCGCTCGATGAAACCGGTGCCAACATCCTCTACCTAGCACTCGGATTTCTGGAATGGGACGAGTCGGTAGCCGGTAAGAACAGCGCGCGCCTTGCCCCTCTCATGCTGCTTCCCGTCCGCTTGGAAAAAGGGAAGCTCAATCCCAAAACAGCAACCTTCGACTATGAGGTTCTATATACCGGCGAAGACATTCTCACCAACCTCTCGCTTCGAGAGAAACTACGCCGTGACTTCGGGATTGCACTGCCGCGCATAACTGAAGGCCTGATGCCTGAAGAGTACTTCGCTCGTGTCGGGGAAACTGTCCTCGAAGTGAAGCCTGACTGGAAGTTGCATCGCTTCGCCTCCGTGGGCTTGTTCGAGTTCGGCAAGCTGATGATGTATCTGGATCTAGAGCCCGGAAAAAACAAAGCGATACTCCAGAACAGTCTGGTGCAGAGGTTGATTGGTCTGGCAGACAGCGAGCGTCCGGAATCTGCTGTCAACGGATTCAGCAGCGAGCACGCCATCGACGAGCTCCAAGATGTACACCAGAACTATCCACTGATTGATGACGCGGACAGCTCACAACACAGTGCACTAGTCGATGTAATGCGTGGCGAAGACCTGGTGATCGAGGGGCCACCTGGTACCGGCAAATCACAGACCATCACCAACATGATCTCCGCGGCCATGGCACAGGGCAAAAAAGTGCTCTTCGTGGCAGAGAAACGCGCAGCGTTGGAGGTTGTTAAAAGCCGTCTCACGCGCGCCGGGCTGGGAGAGTTCTGTCTGGAGCTACACAGCCACAAAAGTCAGAAGAGCGCGGTGGCCGCGAGCATTGGGCAGCGTATCAGTAACCGAGGAAGCTACCGCCAGCCCGGTCAGCTGAGCGATTTGATCAACAACTACGAGCGGCTGAAGCAGCAACTCAACGATCATGTTCGCCAGCTGCACACTCTCCATGCCAATACTGGTCTGACCGCTCACCAGATCCTAATGCAAGCTACACGCTTGCGTGAGAGCCTTGCTATCCGTCCTGCCGATTTCCATCCTTCCAGTCCAACCAACCTGGATAAGCACCAAGTTCATGAGCAGGCAGGTTACTTTGCTCACATCTACGCAAAAACGGCTGAGGAGGCAGGTCAGAGCGGCCAGCTTGAAACTCATCCGTGGTTTGGCTGCACCAAGACGCAAATCAGTGGGCTAGAACGATCCGAGCTCCTACTCCAACTGAAAAGCGCCATAACAGCACTCGATGAGTTAGGCGCGGTGCGTACCAAGGCGTCGGCTAGCCTTAAAGTAGCTGAGATTGCCACTCTATCCCCCATAGCCACCCAGCAGTTGGCAAGTGCACTCATGGCCATGCCAATGCCCAAAGGTGACGAGGATTGGGACTTAATCAGCCGACTGGATGCCTCAAGCTGTGAAGCGCTTCAAGACTGGCTAGAGGGCATGGATCAGTTGATGGAGCAGCAAGTCACCCTGAACCAGGCCCTGCACTCCAACGTTATTGGCTCTCCTACCGCGCTCGAAACGATCAAGAAATCCTGCGCCCAAATACGGCAGCACAACGACAGTAGCGGCCTTAAACTGGATGACCTCTTGGAGTTGATCCAAGAAGCCCAAGAGCTCATTGATGAAGCGCCTAGAGCTCAGCTACTGATTAAAACCATAGGAAAAGCACCAGCCGCGCAGTCGCTCAAAACTGATAAGCAAGGTATAGAGCAGTTGCACCTGCTGCTTGAACTGGTGCTGGAGATGCCTATTGTCCTTGCTGAATGGCGTCACAAACGCTTCGAAGATGCCTCGCTGGACAGAGTACTACCCGAGCTCAGTGAGCTGATAGCAGACATCAAACAGCTCGAAACGAGATCCGCCAGCGTTTTCACCCTCGACCGCCTATCTAACCATACACGGCTTGAAGATCTTCAACGTGTGCTCGAGGACAGTTCACTATTCCGCTGGTTCAAAAGCGGCTGGCGAGCAGCCAAGGCTGAGGTTTTAGCCATGGTACGCCCAGGCATCAAACTAAAGGCGGCTCTTAAGGCTCTGCCAGACGGCATAGCCTACAAGCGTCAGCATAACCGCCTGGCAACTGAACCTACCTTCCGTGAGGTGCTCGGCGATCACTTCAGAGATGAGCGAACCAAAACCGCTGAACTTATTGCTTTGCGCAATTGGTACCGCATGCTGCGGGATAGATGTGGACGTGGCTTCGGTGGCAACGTTTGGATTGCAGAATATCTGCTCACAGAAAGTACCCAGGTTCTAGAGCATTTGTTGGGTGAGGCCAGTGAACTGAAAGAGTACCTTTCGGACGTCCTATCCCATCGCAATGAGCTTGAAGACATACTTGCCCTAGATGGCCATCAACTCAAATCAGAAGATTTACTGGCCCCATCTGGCTTGTACATGCGGCTCATCACGGAGTTGGGCGGAGCACTCAACGCACTTTTGCCTCTGATCAACGAGCAGGCCCCGACTACCGGCCGCGTACTAGCACTCGCTCAAGCGGTCGAGAACTGGCAGGAACGCGCCGCTGCCCTAGAGAACAATGCCGAACTGATCGCGTGTTTGGCGGGAGAAGAGCTGCCCCGCTTCGATAACCTAGTCGAGGCACGTGGTCGCCTGATCGCCTGGCGTCACACCGTATCCTTCGTCCGACCGATTATGGGCCTGCCAATCCGCCACGTGCTCGTGCCTCAACTCGCAGCCTGCACTACCAAGCAGGCCGAACAGCTGGTTAGTGACTGGAACACCCTAGGCCAGCAGCTGGTAGAGGCTCTGCGGGCGTGGGAGCAATCCTTAGCGGGATTTATCAACAAAGCCGAAGTAGAGCCGGCACATTGGTGGAAACGTGTCGATCAGGACGATCTTACGGCTCTCAAGCAGCGTATGGAGTGGGCGGCACAAAACGAAGAGCTGCTTGAGCACTGGTTGGAATACCGCCGCCTACGCAAGCGACTTGCGGACTTGGGTTTTGAGGCGGTGGTATTCGCCGTCGAGAACCAAACCCTCCCGGCAGAGAGAGCTAAAGATGCCTGCCTGCTGGGGCTGGTGGATCTCTGGGCTAAACAGATACTTGAAAACAACCCGGCTCTTGGGCAGTTCTCAGGTAAGGATCAGGAGGCCATCCGCGCCCGCTTTGCCGAGATAGACCGCCAGCTCACCAAGCTTCAACGCGAGCAGTTGGCGGCGAAGATCGATCAACACAAGGTTCCGGAAGGCAATAACTCTGGCCGAGTGAAAGATCGCACTCAGCTCGCCCTGCTCAAACACGAGGCTGGCAAAAAGACTCGCCACGAATCCATACGGTCGCTAATGCTACGCGCCGCCGAAGCCCTGCAAGGGTTAAAACCCTGCTTCATGATGTCGCCCATGGCCGTTGCTCAGTACCTACCGCCTGACAAGGTGCATTTCGACATTATCGTCATGGACGAAGCCTCGCAGATGCGCCCGGAAGAAGCCTTGGGCGCCATCTCTCGCGGTAGCCAGCTGGTTGTAGTTGGCGACCCCAAACAGTTGCCGCCTACCAGTTTCTTCTCCCGCCAAGGCGGTGATGATGACGAAGAAAGTGAAGAACTCTCTCTGGCACAGGATTCGGAAAGTATCCTCGAAGCAGCCATGCCTCTGTTCAAGCTGCGCCGCTTGCGCTGGCACTACCGTTCGCGCCACGAAAGCCTGATCGCCTTCTCCAACAAAGCCTTCTACGACGGCAACCTGGTGGTTTATCCATCACCTCATCGCGAATCGAACGAATTCGGCGTGAAGTTTGTGCGTGTGGCTCGCGGCCGCTTCGTCGAACAACGAAATGTTGAAGAAGCCGATATCGTTGCCAAGGCCATCAAACACCATTTGTTGCACCGCCCTGAAGAATCGCTCGGCGTCGTCGCCATGAACGTGAAGCAAGCCGAACAGATCGACCGAGCCCTGGAGCAACTTGCCAAACAGAATCCTGCTCTCCAAGAAGCGATCAGCCGCAACGAGGAAAGCGACGAGCCGCTGTTCATCAAGAACCTGGAAAACGTTCAGGGGGACGAGCGCGACGTTATTTATATCTCCACCACCTACGGCCCGATGGAGATCGGCGGCAACGTGCCCCAGCGCTTTGGCCCCATCAACGGAGCGGATGGTTGGCGCCGTCTCAATGTTCTGTATACCCGCTCCAAGAAGCGCATGCAGGTATTCGCCTCTTTCACCGCTAGTGACGTGCTTGTAACCGCTAGCTCCAGCCGTGGCGTGCTTGCCCTCCGTGACTTTCTGCAATACGCCGAATCGGGCCAAATACCGCATATCCGTGAAACAGGCAGAGCCTCAGACAGCGACTTCGAAGTTGCCGTCATCGAAGCGCTGGAGCTCCACGGCTATCAGTGCGAGCCGCAGGTGGGGGTTGCCGGCTTCTTTATCGACCTCGCAGTGCGCGATCCTGGCCAACCTGGTCGCTACCTAATGGGCATCGAGTGCGATGGGGCGGCTTACCATTCGGCCAAGTCGGCCCGTGACCGTGATCGTTTGCGTCAGAGTGTGCTGGAACAGCTCGGCTGGCGTATTCGTCGTATCTGGTCGGTAGACTGGTTCCGCAACGCCAAGCTGCAACTCGAACCTATCCTTCAAGAACTTGCTACATTGCGTACCGAGCCGGCCTTGGAGGCAGAGCCAGAACAACAGGCCGAAGAACAGATCATCCAGCAGGTCGCCGAGGAGCAAAGCCAGCACGCTGAGAAAATTTCCCAGGACGGCGGCACCACCCTGCGGGAGAAGCTGCTCTATCTGGATCAGGAAATCATCCGGCCTGCTCTTCCCGATACCCCGGACAATCGCCGCCTGTTGCGACCTGCCATGCTGGAAGCATTGTTGGAGTTCAAGCCGGCCGACCGCAGCGAGTTCCAACAGCTGCTACCGGGCTACCTGCGTGAGGGTACCGATCCTGCCGAGGGACGTTTCATCGATGACATGCTCTCCTTGATCAACGATTACGCCTAGGCAGACCACGTTAGTGCACGGCGTGGAGAACCCGGCTGGTAATACCAATAAGGACGTAAAGGGTGGTCTGTTGGCCCTACGTACCTGATGGGGCATGTCCGGATGCTATCTGGTCATTTTGCGCGAGAGCTCTTCATCCGGATCAGCCGCTCGTAGCCCCTACAGGAAGGCAGCCAGGGCATCGGAATCCTTCAATTCGAGGCCCTTGCAAAGGTGAATTTGCTTACTGCCAGATGCGAATTTTGGGGTTTCCATCAGCCTGCCTTCTGCCCTACTCTGAACCGTATTGGCAGGTTGCCAATCCTGGGTGAACGGCACCCTCTACCCGGCTTGTGTGTGCTCTCAGCAGGCTATGCGGGAAATGACATTTATTGCGGTCATTCCGGCGGAAAATGTCACTTTATGCGGCGCAAACGTGACAATAATTCTGCCCGTTTCTCTCGTAAGTCATTGATTTTACTAAAGGGCTGAATGACAGATTTACTGCCTCTCTACATCTCTGCTGGCTAAAGCGAAACCCCGGCCTGGACGCCGGGGTTTTTTATTGCTGCTATGGCAAAAGGCCTACACGCGGTAGCGGCATGCGCCTCTCTCCTCGCTGGCGAGGTCTGTCTACTCTATGCGCTATGCGGGAGATGGATATCCCGAGTCAAGGAAGACAGACCGTGCCCAGGACGGCACACGACAGGATGTTGGAAGGTCATAAAAAACCCGCTTCGGCGGGTTTTTTGTTGTCTGCGGAAAAGCCGGTTCATCAGGCCCACCAGTAACGCACCATATGGAAGAACACCGGAGCAGCAAAGCAGACAGAGTCGAGACGGTCGAGCATGCCGCCGTGGCCTTCGATCATGTGGCCCCAGTCCTTCACCCCGCGGTCGCGCTTGATCGCCGACATCACCAGGCCACCGGCGAAGCCGAGTATGCACACCAGCAGGGCGAATAGCCCGGCCTGCCAGAAGGCGAACGGAGTGATCCAGCAGAGCATGGCGCCGATCAGTGTGGCCAGGGCTACTCCACCGACGAAGCCTTCCACGGTTTTCGAAGGCGACAGGTTGGGCGCGATCCTGTGTTTGCCGAGCAGCTTGCCGCAGACGTACTGCAGCACGTCGGAGAGCTGCACGACGATGATCAGCCAGGCGATCAGTAGCAGGCCACGACCCTCATAACCGGGGATATCCAAGGTCAGCAGCGCCGGTACCGAGGAGATGCAGTACACGGCGATCATCAGGCCCCACTGCACCTTGGCTGCACGCTCCAGGTAGCGCGTGGTGTCGCCGCCCAGCGAGGCAAGAATCGGCAGCAGCAGGAACAGATAGACCGGGATGAAGATGGCAAACAGGCCGTACCAGTCCAGCGCAATCAACAGGTACTGCATCGGCAGGGCGAAATAGAAGGCCGCTACGAGCGCCGGGTAGTCACTGCGCCTTGTCGGTGTCAGGGTCATGAACTCGCGCAGGGCGTAGAACGACACGAAGTAGAACAGCAGGATCACGCCGTTGTTGCCGAACAGGAAGGCGATGCCGATCACCAGCACCATCACCCACCAGGCATTGATCCGCGCGTTGAGGTTGTCGATCACCGGGTTCGGTTGATCGCCGCTGCGCCGCTTGAGGACGAAACCGATCAGGCTGGCCAGCAGAAGCAGCGCACCGATACCGGCGAACAGCAGCAGAGTATTGCGATCCATCTCAGGCCTCCTCGGGTGCCATTGCCAGCAGGGCGTTACGTGCGCGTTCCAGGAAGGCGTCCTTGCTCTCGCCCTCGATGCGTTCCAGTGCTGCGCCGAAGCTCAGGGTGCATAGCAGGGGCAGCGGCAGTGCGCGGCCCTTGGGCATTACCCGGTTGAGGTTGGCGATCCACACCGGCACCAGTTCCACGTCAGGGCGTGCCTGGGCCAGGTGATAGAGGCCGCTCTTGAACGGTAGCAGCGGCTCGTCGGTGAGGTTGCGCGTGCCCTCGGGAAAGAGGATCAGCGAATCGCCCTGCCCCAGCGCATCGAGCATGGACTGCAGCGGATTGGCCTGCGGTGAGCGCTGCTCGCGGTCGACCAGCACACCATTGAACACGTCGCGAATCAGGAAACGCCGCAGGTTGCTGCTCAGCCAATAGTCGGAACCCGCCACCGGCCGGGTGCTCCTGCGCAGCTCGGGCGGCAGCGAGGCCCAGAGCAGGACGAAATCGCCATGGCTGCTGTGGTTGGCGTAGTACAGACGTTGCGTCGCCTGCGCGGTGCTGCCGAGCCACAGGGCGCGGGCACCGGTCAGCAGGCGAGCCGCAGAGGTGATGGCGAAAGCTGTCAATGCGGCGAGCATGGCGACTCCTTAAGCGAAAGCGAGGAAGATTCCCGACACAACGATGACGATCTGCAGCAGCAGGCCCAGTGCCTGTCTGCGCAGCAGGCTCAATGCGCCCTGACAGCGCTGGTTCCAGGCGCGGCCGCTGTGCTGCGCATTCTGCAGCCCGAGATGCTGCAGGGCCTGATCCAAGGCGCGAGTCTGGCTGTCGAGCTGTTCACCGGCTTCGGCCAGGCGCTGGAACAGCTCGGCGTCCAGTGCCACACGCAGAGCCCAGTATTTCTCGGCCACACCGACGATCAGTAGCGCTGCGCAGATCAGCGCCGATATCAGGTTTGTCTGGGCGCCAAGCCATGGCACCAGGCCGAAGACCACGGCGACCAGGCTCAGCGCGCTGGAAAAGTGGTCGAGGCTGCGCCCGCGTCGTAGCAGTGCGGCGACCAGCAGCAGATCAGCCTGCATGGGCGGCCTCCAGTTCGACGCCCGCGTCGAGCATGATCTGTAGCGCGGCCAGATGCTGTGGCCCGAGCACGACCTGTGGCCGCGCCTGGCGGACCAGCTCTACGGCGGACTCGACGCTCTGGCAGCGGCCACTGTGCAGCAGCCAGGCCGCCACGGCGGTGGCACTGCGCGAATAACCCAGGGCGCAGCACACCAGCACCGGGCCGTTATGACGCAGACGTTCAATGGCCTCGGCGGCGCGTTGGCAGGTCAGCGCATCCGGTGCCACCAGATCCAGCGACGGCAGGCTGCAGTAGGAGCCCGGAGTATGCAGCAGAGGCAGTTCGGCGCACAGATCGACCACGGCGGCGTAGCCATCCAGATCGCCCGTGGCAGGCAGGCGGCCCAGGTAAACGCCCTCCACTACCTGGCTCGGCGCCGGTTGGCGAAATGTCCACAGCCGTGAATTGATCCAGGCACCGAGCAGATAGGGCGCGAGCAATACCGTGGCGGCCGGGCTGAGGCGGCCGTCGGCCTGTTTCTGAAAACCGGCAGCGCCGAACAACAGGTAATTGAATGCGACCATCGCCAGGGCAACGGCCGGCCAGAACAGCCATAGCCAGGTGCCGCCCAGATTGACTGCCAGCGCCGTGCACACAAGGGCTCCGAGGCCGTAACGCAGTGCCAGGCGCCAACGCCGTGAGTCGCCGCTCAGGCGCAGGTGGCGCAGCGGCGTATCACCCTTCAGCGGCAGCAGCCAGAGGCAGAAGAAGCCGGCCAGCGCCCCGCTGGGCACGTCGATAAAGTGATGCTGCCAGGTGGTCAGTACCGAGAAACCGATCAGCGCCATCCAGCCGTGCAGCAGGCCGCGCCAGAACAAGCCTCGGGTGTGATTGGCGAACATCGCCCAGATGATCACCAGCAGGGTGATATGCAGCGACGGCGCCTGGTTGAAGGGTTTGTCGAAGCCCATCAGCAGATCGAACATCAGGCCGAAGGTGCCATCCAGCGGCGGCCGCTCGAAGGTGAAGCGCAGCGGCCAGAGCAGGAAGCAGGCCACGCAGATGATCTGCGCGGTGAGCAGACGCAGGGCGTGGCGGTCCATCTCGCGGCGGCAGGCCGGCAGCAGGAAGGACAGGCCGTAGAGCAGGTCGATCGACCAGTACGGCACGATGGTCCAAGGCCACAGCGGGATCTGCGGTTCCCAGGCGAAGACCAGGCTACCGACGTCATCGCGCTGCCCGCTGATCCAGTTGGCGAAACCGTAGCTGGCGAAGAACAGCGGGCCGAGCAACAGCAGCCAGAGTACGCCGCGCTTCCACAATCCCTGTTCGCGGGCGTGCTCCATCACTTCACCCGTTGTGCCAGGGACACACTGAAGATGCCCCACTGGTCGATGCGCTGCGCCACCTTGCGAAAGCCCGCCGCTTCCACCAGTTGATCCATCTCTGCCTGGCTGCGCCGGCGCATGACCCAGGCTTGGCCACCGCGATGGCTGGTCAGGGCGCGGGCGATCAGTTCCAGCTGCGGGTGCCAGGGCTGGCCGGTGTAAACCAGGTAGCCGCCCTCCTCGACCGCTGCCGCCAGCCCGGCCAGCGAGTCGCCGACCATCTGGTTGCTGCCGAACAGTTCGTACAGACCGGAGACCACCGCCAGGGTCGGTTGCGGTTCGAGTGCGGCGAGATCGTCACGGTCGAAGGCATCGCCTTTGACGAAGCGGGCGATGTCGCCCAGACCCTTCTGCTGGATCAGCGCATTACCGTCGCGCACGTTGATGTCGCTGTAGTCGCGCAGCAGGATCGATTCGGGGCGCTGCTCCTGGCCTTCCAGCGCCTCGAGGATGTAGCGGCCATGGCCGGCGGCAATATCGACGATACGCACCGCCTTGTTCGCCTCGCGCAGTCGGGCCATGGCCAGGCGCAGCAGCTCTTCGGCGTGCAGCTTGCGCTGGCGGATGCCGCGCCAGCCAATGGAATCGAGGTAGTTCTGGTCGATCAGGCGGCCCAGTGCGCCCTTGCCGGTCGGTTGGTTGCGGTAGACGTAATCAAGGGTGCTGCCGGAATCGAAGCCAGTGTCGAAGCCAAGCTTGACCCCGGCCGACAGCGTGCTGCCCACGCGCATGCCGGCGCGAGTGGCGCGCCAGTAGAGGTCGCGCAGCGAGTTTCTCGGCAGCGGCGCGGCCAGCTCCTCGGCTTCGGCGCAGGTGGCGCCCAGGCGATCAGCATCGAGCAACGAAGGACGAGTCAGAGGCTCCTCGAAGTTGCGCAGGATGAAGCGCCGCGCGCGGCTCAGGGCGTGGGCGCGGTCACGTTCACCCAGGGTGTCGTGGAAGAAGCCAGGCAGCAGGTGTTTCTCCTTGCGCAGGCTGCCAAGGCGTTCGAAAAAGTCTTCCTGCGGTTTGCGGTGGACAACGAAGTCGGCGCCGGAGATCAGCAGTTGGGTCGGCACCTGGATCGCCTGCGCGTCGGCGACGACGCGGTCGGCCGCTTCGTACAGGCCGAGCAGCATGGTCACCGAGATCGGCCGAGAGATCAGCGAGTCGTTTTCGAAGGAGGCGATACGCTCGGGATCGTGGCTGAGGAAGCGCGCCTTTACGTAGCTGTTGACGAAGAAGTTGCCGCGCCAGGCATGCAGCAGTTTCAGCCCGGGCCGGGCGAAAGGCACGTAGAGCTTGACCTTGAAGGCCGGCGAGGCGAGCACCAGGCAGCGCACCTTGGGCGCGTAGTCATGGGCCCAGGTGGAGACGATTACCGCGCCGACACTTTGCGCCACCACCGCCAGGTCTTCTTCGGCGATGCCGTGTTGGGCGCCGATATACTCGATAAAGGTCTGCACATCGCGCACGCTGGTGGCGAAGCTCGGGCTGTCGCCGCGCGCGCCGGGCGAGAGGCCATGGCCACGGGCATCCCAGGCGAAGAAGTCGCAGTGCGGCAGCTCCAGTTCGTCCACCAGATGAGCCATGCGCCCGCCATGCTCGTGGCCGCGGTGGAACAGCACCACCGCCTGGCGTGGGCCCTCGACGGGCGTAATCGCCGGCCAGTGGCGATAGCTCAGCTCGACGCCGTCATGGGTGGCAAAGGTATGCAGTTGGACGGGACGCATGGAATCTCCTTATTCCGAGAAAAGGGTTCAGGCCGTTTCGGCCAGCCCCTGGCGAACGCGGTTGTAGAGGGTATGGATCAGCAGGGCGAGAACCAGAGCCAGCAGCAGATTGATCCACAGGGCAGGCAGCAGGCCCGTGGCCACGCTGGCACCGATCACACCGAAGCAGAAGGCACGGTCGCTCTTGCCCATCGGCCCGTCATAGCGGCGCGAGGCGCCGACCATGGGGCCGAGTACCCCGGCGTATTCGCTGATCACTGCCAGCAGCACAACAAGAATGACCAGCAATGGCGAGACACCGGGCAGCAGGGCGAAGGGCAGATAAAGCGCGCTGTCGGCGACCACGTCGCACAGTTCGTTGAGGTAGGCGCCGAGCTTCGATTGCTGACCGAACTCGCGCGCTAGCATGCCGTCGATGGCGTTGAGCGCCATGCGCAGCAACATCCACAGGGGAATCAGGGCGAACAGCCAGATGACGTGGCTGAACACGGCGAGCAGAGCGCCGAGCAGCACGGAGACGATCGCCGCGGCCAGGGTCACCTGATTGGCGGTAACGCCGCGAGCGTAAAGACGTTCGACGCCGGGGCGCAGCAGATTCTGGAAAGCCGGTTTGAGCTGGTAGATCGACGGCATGGCAGTGCATTCCCTTTACTGAGCCAATCATCGCCCATCACAGCGAGCGAGGTTGTGCGCCCGTCGAGGCTTGTATCAATACATCAGGGGCTGGTGCGTTCGGCATGCCTCATGCCCGCAGAGACGTGCCTACGGGTACCGGCACGGAGCGCCACGCCACAACTTATACCCTGTCAGCGGTTTTTCCCAGCTTATCCGCTGGTCAGGCCGTTTCGCCCAGACGGCTCAGCTGTGGCTCTTCACCGCGCAGCTCGGTCTGCTGCTGGCAGACCCACTGGAAGGCGCGCTCGTTGAGCTCGGCGATGGCGCGTGGGCCTTCACCTTCGGCATACATCGGTGCGCCGATAATCACCTGAATGGTGCCCGCGCGTTTGCCCCAGCCGGCTTTCGGCCAGAACTCGCCGGCATTGTGGGCGATGGGCAGAACCGGCAGGCCGGCATTTACCGCGAGAGCCGTGCCACCGCGAGAGAACTTGCCGATCTGCCCTGGGGGAATGCGCGTGCCTTCGGGGAACACCAGCACCCAGGCGCCCTGCTTGAGGCGTTCGTCGCCCTGCTTGGCCAGCTGCTTGAGCGCCGCCTTGGGGTTGCTGCGGTCGATGGCGATGGGCTTGAGCAGCGCCATGCCCCAGCCGAAGAACGGCACGTGCAGCAGTTCGCGCTTGACCACCTGGCTGAGCGGTTCGAAATAGGCGGAGAGGAAGAAGGTTTCCCAGGTGCTCTGGTGGTTGGCGAGAATCACGCAGGGGCGCTCGGGGATGTTCTCCACGCCGCGCACTTCATAGCGGATGCCGACGATCACCCTGGCCAGCCACACGGCGCAGCTGCACCAGGCCTGAACCACGAAGCGGTAGCGCTGGCGGAATGGCAGCAAAGGTGCGACCACCAGGCTGATCAGGCACCAGAAGAACGAGCTGGACGACAGCAGCAGGTAGAAAAGCGTGACTCTGAAAGCCTGCAGGATCGCCATGAATCTTCGCACCTTATGAGAGCAGTCGATCGGCGACAGCCGCCAGATCGTCGAATACCAGGGTTCCTGGCGGCAGGGGCTTGGCCAGGGTTCGTTCGCCCTTGCCGGTTTTCACCAGCACAGGCTGACAATCGACGGCCAGCGCCGCCTGCAGGTCACCGCTGCTGTCGCCGACGAACCAGACTCCTGCCAGGTCCGTGGCGTAGTGTGCGGCGATCTGTCTGAGCAGACCCGCCTTCGGTTTGCGGCACTCGCAGCCATCGTCCGGCCCATGCGGGCAATGAACGATCAGGCCGACTTCTCCGCCCTGCTCGGCCACCAGCTGGCGCAGCCGTGCGTGCATCGCTTCCAGGGTTGCCAGGTCGTAATAGCCACGGGCGATGCCGGACTGATTGGTGGCCACGGCCACCGTCCAGCCTGCTTGCGACAGACGCGCGATGGCGGCGATCGACGACGGGATGGGAATCCACTCGTCGAGCGTCTTGATATAGGCGTCGGAGTCTTGGTTGATGACACCGTCGCGGTCGAGGATCAGCAGTTTCATGCAGCCACGCCAGAAGCGGAGATGGAAACCAGTGCTGGCCGCGAATGCCTTCGCGGCCAGCGTCTGGCGTCAGCCCAGTACCGAGATATCCGCAACGCCAAGGAACAGCCCGCGCAGGCGGGCCAGCAGGGCGTAACGGTTGGCGCGCACCTTGGCGTCCTCGGCATTGACCAGTACCGCCTCAAAGAAGGCGTCCACCGGCTCGCGCAGGCTGGCCAGCTTGGCCAGCGCCTCGCTGTACTGACGCGCGGCAGCCAGCGGCTGCACAGCCTGGTCGGCCTGCTGGATGGCGGCGTGCAGGGCGAACTCGCTGGGGTTGTCGAAGTAGTGCGCTTCGACCTGGGCAGCGACGCCACCTTCGGCCTTGCTCAGCAGGTTCGACACGCGCTTGTTGGCGGCGGCCAGGGCTGCGGCCTGCGGCAGCTTGCGGAAGGCCTGCACGGCCTGCACGCGCTGGTCGAAGTCCAGCGGAGAGGTCGGGTTGACCGCACGCACCGCCTGGTACACGGCCACTTCGATGCCTTCATCTTCGTAGCGCGCGCGCAGGCGGTCGAAGATGAACTCCAGTACCTGGGCAGCCAGACCGTCGGCCTTGACCTTGCCTGCGTACTGGGCGACGGCGAAGTCGACCGCGGATGCCAGATCCAGGTCCAGACCCTTCTCGATCAGGATGCGCAGCACGCCGAGGGCGGCGCGGCGCAGGGCGTAGGGGTCCTTGGAACCAGTGGGCAACATGCCGATGCCGAAGATGCCGACCAGGGTGTCGAGCTTGTCGGCCACCGCGACTGCAGCACCGGTGAGGGTGCTCGGCAGCTCGGCGCCGGCACCGCGCGGCATGTACTGTTCGTTCAGGGCCAGGGCGACGTCCTGCGGCTCACCGTCGTTGAGCGCGTAGTAGTAACCGGCGATGCCCTGCATCTCGGGGAATTCGCCGACCATCTCGGTGGCCAGGTCGCATTTGGACAGCAGGCCGGCACGGGCGGCGCGCTGCTCGTCGCCACCGACCGAGGCAGCGATGAAGCCGGCCAGGGCGGAGACGCGCTGGGCCTTGTCGAACACCGAACCGAGCTGGGCCTGAAACACCACGTTGGCCAGGCGCTGGTTGAAGCCTTCGAGCTTCTGCTTCTTGTCCTGCTTGAAGAAGAACTCGGCGTCGGTCAGACGCGGGCGCACCACCTTCTCGTTGCCGGAGACGATCTGCGCCGGGTCCTTGGACTCGACGTTGGCCACGGTGATGAAGCGCGGCAGCAGCTTGCCGCCCGCATCGAGCAGGCAGAAGTACTTCTGGTTGTCCTGCATGGTGCTGATCAGCGCCTCCTGCGGCACCTCAAGGAAGCGTTCCTCGAAGGAGCAGACCAGCGGCACCGGCCATTCCACCAGCGCGGTCACTTCGTCCAGCAGCGCCGGCGGCACGATGGCGCTGCCGTTCTCGGCTGCGGCCAGCTCGTCGACACGGCGGCTGATCAGCTCGCGGCGCTCGGCGAAGTCGGCCAGCACGAAGGCGCTGCGCAGGTCTTCGGCATAGCTGGCCGGGCTGCTGATGTGCACGTCACGGTTGGCGTGGAAACGGTGGCCACGGGATACGCGACCGGCCTTCTGCGCGAGGATCTCGCAGTCGACCACGGCGTCGCCGAACAGCATCACCAGCCACTGGGTCGGACGCACGAACTCGTCACGACGTGCGGCCCAGCGCATGCGTTTGGGGATCGGCAGGTCGTTCAGCGAGTCGCTGACGATGGTCGGCAGCAGGTTCACCGCCGGCTGGCCGGGGATGTGCTGGGCATAGCGTAGTTTCGGCCCGCTGCGGTCGATCTCGCTGATGTCCACGCCGCACTTGCGGGCGAAGCCGAGAGCGGCCTGGGTCGGGTTGCCGTCAGCGTCGAAGGCGGCCTGGATGGGCGGGCCGTCGAGGTTCATGCTGCGGTCGGCCTGCTGCTCTTCCAGCTGCTCGATCAACACCGCCAGGCGGCGCGGCGCGGCGTACACGCGGCTGGCTGCATAGCCCAGGCCGGCGGCCTTGAGGCCTTTCTCGATGCCTTTGAGGAAGGCCTCCCCGAGGCTTTTCAGGGCTTTCGGTGGCAGCTCTTCGGTGCCCAGTTCGACCAGGAAATCTTGTGCACTCATGCTTGCGCCTCCAGCTTGGCCAGTACTTCGTCACGCAGTTCGGGGGTGGCCATGGGGAAGCCGAGCTTGGCGCGTGCCTGCAGGTAGCTCTGCGCTACGGCGCGCGCCAGGGTGCGTACGCGCAGGATGTACTGCTGGCGCGCGGTCACCGAGATGGCGCGGCGGGCGTCGAGCAGGTTGAAGGTGTGCGAAGCCTTGAGCACCATTTCGTAGGTCGGCAGCGGCAGCTCCAACTCGATCAGGCGGTTGGCTTCGCTCTCATAAAAGTCGAACAGTTCGAACAGCTTCTCGACGTTGGCGTGTTCGAAGTTGTAGGTGGACTGCTCCACCTCGTTCTGATGGAACACGTCGCCGTAGGTCACGGTGCCGAACGGGCCGTCGGTCCAGACCAGGTCGTAGACCGAGTCGACGCCCTGCAGGTACATGGCCAGACGTTCCAGACCGTAGGTGATCTCGCCGGTTACCGGGTAGCACTCGATGCCGCCGACCTGCTGGAAGTAGGTGAACTGGGTGACTTCCATGCCGTTGAGCCAGATTTCCCAGCCCAGACCCCAGGCGCCGAGGGTCGGCGATTCCCAGTTGTCCTCGACGAAGCGGATGTCATGCACTTCCGGATCCAGGCCGATGGCCCTGAGCGAACCCAGATACAGCTCCTGGAAGTTCTCCGGGTTGGGCTTCAACACCACCTGGAACTGGTAGTAGTGCTGCAGGCGGTTGGGGTTCTCGCCGTAGCGGCCGTCGGTCGGCCGGCGCGAGGGCTGCACGTAGGCGGCGTTCCAGGTTTCCGGGCCGACGGCGCGCAGGAAAGTGGCGGTGTGGAAGGTGCCGGCGCCCACTTCCATGTCATAGGGTTGCAGCACCACGCAGCCCTGCTCGGCCCAGTAGTTCTGCAGGGCCAGGATCAGGTCCTGGAAGGTGCGCACGGCAGGCTTGTTCTGGCTCACGAAAAAATCACCTGTGGAGGCTTGCGAGGGAAAGCCCGGGAGTATATCGAAACTCGGCGCAGGCCGCAGGGTACGGCACGTTGGCATCGCTCCATCAGGCGCAATGGCTGTATTTATATACAGATGTATTGCCGTTATAGTCGCCGCATCATCCTGACCGAGGCTTTCGCCATGCCCCGCTGCTTCTGGTGTACTGACGATCCGCTGTACCAGGCCTACCATGACGAGGAATGGGGCGTGCCGCAGCGCGATGCCGGGAAACTGTTCGAGATGCTGCTGCTCGAAGGCGCCCAGGCCGGTCTGTCGTGGATTACCGTGCTGAGGAAGCGCGAACGTTATCGCCAGGTGCTGTACGGCTTCGATCCCGAGCGTCTGGCGCGCCTGAGCGATGACGAGATCGAGGTGCTGATGCAGGATCCGGGCATCATTCGCAACCGCCTCAAGCTCAGGTCCGTGCGGCAGAACGCCCGGGCCTGGCTGAAACTGGAAGACCCGGTAAGCTGGCTCTGGTCGTTCGTCGGTGGCGCGCCGAAGATCAACCACTTCAGCGATCGCAGCCAGGTGCCGGCGCTTACGCCCGAAGCCGAGGCCATGAGCAAGGCGCTGAAGAAGGCCGGCTTCACCTTCGTCGGGCCGACCATCTGCTATGCCTTCATGCAGGCCACCGGTATGGTGATGGACCACACCACCGACTGCGACCGTTATGCGCAACTGAAGGGCTCATGAGCACGATCACCACGCTGGACGAACTGTTGGCACTCTATGGCGAAAGCCACGAACGCTCGCGGCGCAAGGAATTGCCGCGGTTGATCGAACCTTACCGCGCGCTGATCGAGGCTTCGCCCTTCGTGGTGCTGGCCAGCGCAGGCCCGGATGGCCTGGACTGTTCACCGCGGGGTGATGCGCCGGGCTTCGTGCACATCCTCGACGACCAGACCCTGTTGCTGCCGGATCGCCCCGGCAACAACCGCATCGACAGCCTGCGCAATATCGTGGAGAACCCGCAGGTGGCGTTGCTGTTTCTGATCCCCGGCGTTGGCGAGAGCCTACGGGTCAACGGCCGCGCCGAAATATCCCTCGATCCCGAGTTGCTGGAACTGGGCCGGGCTCAAGGCAAACTGCCGCGTAGCGTGCTGCGCATCCGCATCGACACCTGTTACTTCCAGTGTTCCAAGGCGGCCGTGCGTTCCGGGTTGTGGGATGCCTCGCGCCAGATCGAGCGCACCAGCCTGCCGAGTGCAGGCGATATCTTCCGCTGCATCTATGACGAGTTCGATGTCGAGGCCTACGAGCGAGACATGCAGCAACGCCTTCGGACGAGCCTGTACTGACTGGTCCGCCATGCACCGCTACAATTGACGCTTTTCTGAGCGGTTGGAGTCTGTTGTGGAAAAAATCAAGGGCGCTCTGGTCGTTGGCTTCCTGCGCCTGTTCGCACTGCTGCCCTGGCGCGCCGTGCAGGCGGTTGGCAATGCCATCGGCTGGCTGATGTGGAAACTGCCGAACAGCTCGCGCGAGGTGGTGCGCATCAACCTGAGCAAGTGCTTCCCCGAGCTTAACGAGGCTGAACTGGACAAGCTGGTCGGGCAGAGCCTTCAGGATATCGGCAAGACCCTCACCGAGAGCGCCTGTGCCTGGATCTGGCCGGCGCAGAAATCGCTCAAGCTGATCCGCGAGGTGGAAGGCCTGGCGGTGCTGCAGCAGGCCCTGGCCTCGGGCAAGGGTGTGGTCGGCATCACCAGTCACCTGGGCAACTGGGAAGTGCTCAACCACTTCTACTGCAACCAGTGCAAACCGATCATTTTCTATCGCCCGCCCAAGCTCAAGGCGGTCGATGAACTGCTGCAGAAGCAGCGCGTGCAGATGGGCAACCGCGTGGCGCCATCGACCAAGGAAGGCATCCTCAGCGTCATCAAGGAAGTGCGCAAGGGCGGCGCCGTGGGCATTCCGGCCGACCCCGAGCCGAGTCGCTCGTCGGGTGTGTTCGTGCCCTTTCTCGGTACCACTGCCCTGACCAGCAAGTTCGTCCCCGGCATGCTCACCGGTGGCAAGGCGGTCGGCGTGTTCCTGCATGCGCTGCGCCTGCCGGACGGCAGCGGTTACAAGGTGATTCTCGAGGCGGCGCCCGAGGGCATGTACAGCGATAACGTCGAGGAAGGCGTGGCGGCCATGAGCGAAGTGGTCTCGCGCTACGTGCGCGCCTACCCGAGCCAGTACATGTGGAGCATGAAGCGCTTCAAGAAGCGTCCGGATGGCGAGGCCAAGTGGTACTGAAGCGGCTGCGTCAACCGCTCTAAAGCTCCAGTTCCAGCCTTTTGCCAGTGAAATCCCGCAATTTGCCGTGCAGCAGCAACTGGCGAATCCAGGGGCCGAGCAGATCCTGCCGGCCGTCGAGCATCTGCGCCGGCCCCCAGTGTCCGGCGCAGTCGGCGAAACGCTGATGCTGGGCGCTGACGGCTTCGAGGATGCGCTTGTCCTGGCGCAGCACCACGCCCAGTAGCGGCCGCATCACAGCCTGCTTCAGCCAGCCGGGTAGCCAGCCGCGGCGGCTGACGATGCGCGCGATCACCTGCAACTGACCGGCTTCGGCAGGGATCAGCCAGGCGCTGATCAGCAGCGTGAGCCGGCCGCGGGCGTCGCGGTACTCGATTTCCGCCAGGCCCGGCAGGCGGAAGCGGCCGAAACTCTCGCCGCGGCTGCCTTCGAACAGGCGCGAGATCAGCCCGGCCTGCTTGCCCTCCTCGCTGTAACGCGCCTCGATCCCGTCTTCCAGCGCGCGGATATCGGCGATCACCCGCTGGCGCCTGTCGTCGCGGCGAATCCAGCCGGCGTGGACGAAATGGGTATGGAAGGCGTCGAGGAAGTTCTCCGCCGCCTCCTGCAGGCTGCAACGCACCTGGTCGTGCATCCAGAACTGATCCACATCTTCCTGTACCGCGCCATTGGGATTGGGCAATGGCGGGGTCGGCAGCATGCTGTCGCGTACCCAGATCAGGCCGTGTGCCTCCAGCGTCTGCAGCGGCTGCAACAGCCTGGCGGTGCTGCCCTGGTCGAGACTGCCGGGGGCGCGGATGCACTGCCCGGCGCCGTCGAAACGCCAGCCGTGGTAGGGGCACTCGACCGCACCGTCGCGCACGCAACCGGCGCTGAGTGGCGCGAAGCGGTGCGGACAGCGATCCGGCAATGCCGCCGGGCGGCCGTCACTCTCGCGAAACAGCACCAGCGGCCGGCCATGCAGCACGCGCGCCAGCGGTCGGCGGGTGCCGAGCTGGTGGCTGGTCGCCAGCGGCCACCAGTACGCCAGAGGCTGCTCGGTCGGATTCATAGTTTCAGCTTCCTCATCAGCGGTACGCCCAGCCCCTGCAGCAGTGCGGCCAGGGTGCGCCAGACCAGGCGCTGGCGCATTGGCAGGTGGGCGATATGCACCAGGCTGTACTCGATCTGCGGCTGACCGCCGCGCAGGCGCTTGAAGTGTGCCGCACCGGAGCTGAAGTTGAGCAGCATGTGGCGTCTGGCCGCCTCCTCCAGGCACAGCCGGGTCAGCTGGCGATAGAGCCCGGTGCGCTGTGGCAGTGCGGTGTCATAGCCGACGATGGGCGCGCTGAGCACGCTATCGCTGGCGAACCAGCCGGCGACCCCGTCGATGCGCCCGCAGGCCGCGCGCATTACGCGCAGTTCGAGCCAGCCGTCCCGCTGGCCCTGCTCCAGCCAGGCCGCGCTGTAATGCGGGTTGAGAACGCTGTACTTGTCCAGATAGAGCAGGTTGTAGAGCGCTTCGATACGCTCGAACTCGGCGTGGCTGAGGTTTGCTCCGGTCTCCACCCGGTAACCGCTGCGCCGCAGCAGCGTGGCATCGAGCCGGCAGTTGTGGTGACGCAGATAGGCGCTGTCGGCGCCGTCGCGGCCATCGAACAGATAGATCTGGCGGCTGGGCACGGCGAGGTAGCCGAGCGCGTGCAGGCGTTCCAGCAGTACGCCATTGCTAGCCGGGTTGAGCGAGCGAAAGCCGAAGGCATGAGTCGGAAAGCGCTGGCGCAGCAGTGCGGTCAGCTCCTCCAGTCCTTCGCCCTGCCAGTGCGTCGGGTACAGATTGGTCGACAGCAGCCAGTTGTTGACCTGCACGATGCGGTCGATGCGGGCGCTGCGCAGCAGCCGTTCGACGCCATCGACCAGCGGCTTGAGCAGTTTCGCCAGCGGCCGGCTGGGCAGACGCTGCAACTCGTCACGGGCATAACCGCTGTAGGCGGTCAGGGGCGAGACCACGTAGCAGTTGTCGATTCGCTCGCCGCCCTGGTTGATCGATACCGGCATCTGCCAGCGGCCCAGATCGAACAGTTGCAGTTCGCAGGCAAGGTTGCCGATACCGCGTTCGGCATGTTCGCGGACGTAACGCGCGGCGGCGCTGTCGAGCTGCGCCAGCTGTGGATCGTCGGCAGTCAGCAGCTTCATGACCCTGGCGCTCCATCGAGCGGCTGGCCGTCCCATTCGATATCCGCTGTCGAGGCTGCCAGCAGACCGCGTCGGCGCCTCAGCGCACGTACCGCAATCTCGCCGACACCGAGCAGCTGCGCCGCCAGCGGACCGAGGTCGCCGCCGCGCAGGATCACGTCGCGCGCCGCGCGGTAGTCGCACCAGAAGCGGCGGCTGGCGAGATGACGCGGGGCGACGATCAGCAGCATCGCCAGCGCCACCATGCGCGGCGCCGGGCTCGGCAGCAGCGGTTCGCCGGGCGTGTTCAGGGCGTTCACCAGCGCCGTGGGCCGGTCGCCGAACAGATGGATGCCGCTGGTTGCGCGCGGGTTGCATTCGAGGACGTGAAAGCGCCCCTGGGCATCGGTGATGAAGTCGAAGCCGACCTGGCCGGTATAGCCGGTGGCGCGGCCAAAGTCCTCGACGAACGCCTGCACGGCTTGCGGCCGTACCGGCTGGAAATAGATACCCGAGCCGCGCCCGACGCGGTACAGCGGCCGGTAGCAGGCATGGGCGCGCAACTGTCCGTCGACCAGCAGGCTGAAGCTGCAGTGCTCGTCGCCGGCAACGAAGCGCTGGGCGACCCAGGGCTGCTCCGCTGTCGGCCGCAACGCCTCGACGGCGCGCGCATGCGGGCGAATCAGGGTGCGTGAGGCAAAGCGCGAGTAGGCCGGCTTGAACACCCAGTCGCCGTGCTCGGCGGCCAGGGCGAGGCAGTCTTCGCGGCTTTGCAGCAGGCGTGTATCGGGCGCTTCCAGCGGCCAGCCGCGGCTCATTTCGGCGAAACGGCCCTTGTGATGCAGGCGGTGCAGCAGCTCGAAATCGCTGGTCAGCACCCGGCACAACGGCGCCAGTTGCGCCAGGCCATGGGCCAGGTAGAAGGCTTCCTCGCAGGTCGGCACGATCAGCTCGATGCCGTCCTGGCGAACGCGCCCGGCCAGGGCCTCGATCCAGGCCTGCGGGTTGCTGCGCGGCTCCGGCAGGCGGACGAAATGGTCCACCGCCCGGCTGGAACGCGCCAGTGGCCAGGCCAGCGAGTCGCCGATGCTGACGGTCCAGCCGCTGGCGGCAAATGCCCGGGCCCATTCCAGACAGGCCGGCGCCCGCGCGCCGAGGATCAGTACGTGCATGGCGTTTCCTCCGGGCGGCGCTGCAGCAGCAGGCGGCGGCGCTTGGCGCCGGGCGCATCCGCCTGCCATTGGCTGACATGCAGCGTTGCAGGCTGCACCTGCTGTTGTTTAAAGAATCTCGTCAGTGCCTGACGCAGGGCCGCCTCCGCCGGGTCATGCTGCGCCGCCTGCAGTTGCAGCTGCCAGTCCATGCCGTCCTGGCAGATGCGCCACTGCTCCAGCTGCGTGGCGGCGGTGGCGACGGCGCGGCGCAGCAGGTCGGGATAGAGCGGGCGCAGGCCACTGCCATCCAGCGCCGGCAGCCACAGCACTTCATCGGCGCGGCCCTCGATGGCGGCCAGGGTGCGTTCGGCGCGGCCGCAGGGGCAGGGCTCGGGCGCCAGTTGCAGGATGTCGTTGAGGCGATAGCGCACGATGATCTGCGTGGTGCGCGAGAAGTCGGTGACCAGCGGCTGGAAGCGCCGCTGCTGGTTGTCCAGCCACTGCGGCTCGATCAGCAGGTGGCTTTCGTTCAGGTGCAGGTTGCCGTGCTCGCAGCTGTAGCCGAGAAAGCCTTCGCTGGCCTGGTAAATCTGCGCCGGGCGGCGGCCGAACACCTGCTCGATGCGCCGGGCATCCTCTTCCTCCAGCACCTCGGCCACCGAGACCAGATGCCGTGGGGCGATGTTCAGGCGCCCGCTCGCCTGCAGCTCAGCCAGGCCGCGCAGCACCGTGGCCGGGGCCACCAGCACATGCGGCTGCTGACCTTCGAGTTTGCCCAGCGCGGCGTCCAGGCCGAGCAGCAGGTCATGGAAGACGAAGTCGATACGGCGGCTGGACAGCGTGGTGTACAGCCGGCTGTTGGCGCGCAGGAAGAAGGCGATGCGCAGCGGCGGCCGCCACGGCAGCAGATGGCCGAGCAGGCCTGTCGGCAAGGTGCGAGCCAGCAGCGTGCCGGCCCAGCGTTCGCGTTCCTCGCGGCTGACCAGAAAGACCCCGCGATGGCCGGATGTGCCGCTGGAAAGGCCAACGGTCAGTTCGCCCAGCTGCGGGCTGAAATCCCGCGACTGTTCGGCCTGCAGCGCAACCTCCAGAGCAGGCTGCAGCTCGATGCCGCGGCTGTTGCAGGCGCCGAATTCGCTCATCAGCAGCGCCTTGTCCATCTCCGGCCAGCGCTCCAGCGGCAGCCCGCGAAAGGCGCGCAGGCGCGGCGCCTGCGGCGCTGTTTCACGCAGAAAGCGCCGCAGCTGGCGCGCCTGCCAGGCCTCCAGCCGGCGCCGGTCGGAGAAGCGCAGCCACCAGCGGCTGTGGATGAAGCTGCCGGCAACCCGCAGCAGGCTGCGCAGATGCTCAAGGCCGTGCATGCAATGCCTCTGCGGCGATTTCGCAGTGCGACGGCAGGATCAGCAGCGACGGTTCGCGACGGGCCAGCTCGCCGATGGCGGCGAAGGTCTGGCGATAGGTGCGTATCCCGCTGCTGCTGAAGCACAGGGTCGGGGCCGGTGGCAAGCGGCCTTCGCGGCAGGCAGGCAGCGAATAGCAGGCGTCGGCCACCAGCAGCAGCGGCCCGCCGCTGGCGTCGGGGATGCACAGGCCGAGCTGGCCGTGGCTGTGGCCGGGCAGCGCGACACCGAGCAGGCTGCCATCGCTGAGCAGGTCGAAGCCTTGCGTGAAGGGTGCCATCCACGCCGGCAGCGAGCGCTGCGGACAGTCGTCGGCATGTTCCAGGCGCGTGGCGAAATCGTCCGGCAGCATACCCGGCAGCCGTCCCTGCACGGTGGCGCGCCAGCGTCTGCCGCGCAGTGCCAGCACATGCTCGCTCTCGGTACGCAGGGCGATGATGCGGGCCTGGGGAAAGTCACGCAGACCGGCGACATGGTCGCCATGAAAATGCGAGACGATCACTGCGCCGATATCCTCGCGGCGGATGCCGCGTGCGGCGAGCTGCGCCGACAGGCACTCGTGGGCAGGGAGATGCACCGGTAACAGGCTGCCGTAGAGGCGCTCGGGAAACACGGCGGTGGCATCGAGAAAGTGCTGCGCATAGCCGGTGTCGTAGAGCATCCAGCCGCGCGTCGGGTGGCGCAGCAGGGCGCAGTAGGAAGGAAAGTCCACCTGATGCAGCCCGGCTCCGCGCGCAGCCATGCAGGCCAGGTGGCGGCAACTGCCGACTCGCAGCCAGGCGACGTCGATCGATGCGCTCATCGGCTGTGCTCCAGCCACCAGGCTGCGTGGCGGCGAATGCCCTCTTCGAGATCGACCCCGGGCTGCCAGCCCAGCTCGCGGCGAATCGCCGAGGTATCCAGCGTCTGGCTGAAGGCGAGTACGCCGGCGCTGTAGCGGGTCAGCAGCGGCTCCCTGCCGCCGCTCAGATGCGCTTCGGCTTCGAACAGGCGGGCGACGCCGGACACCAGCGGCCAGGGCAGCCGGCGGGTGCGCAGCGGCAGTGCGAAGGCCGTGGCGACGTGCTCCAGCAGATGGTCGAGGCGGATCGCTTGGCCATTGCTGACGTTGTACAGGTTGTAGCGACGCGGCAAGGGGCGGGTGAGGCCGAGCCAGACGGCATCGACCAGGTTGTCGATATAGGTCAGGTCGAGTTCGGCCCGCCCGCCGCGCATCAGCGGAATCGCACCACGGCGCATCACACGCAGCATGCGCGGCATCAGCGTGGCGTCCCATGGGCCGAACACGGCGCGCGGACGCAGCACCACGGTCTGCGCGATATCGGCTTCCCGCAGCAGCGTCTCGGCCATGCCCTTGGTCTGCGCGTATCGGTTTACCGGGGGCGGCAGGGGATCGTCCTCGCGTACGCCGAGGCGGTCCTGAAAGGCGAAGTACAGGCTCGGTGTCGAGAGATGCACCAGGCGCTCGATGCCATGCGAGCGGCAGGCGTGAATGACCTCCTCGGTCGAGGCGACGTTGGCGCGCCGAAACGCCTCGGCGCTGCCCCATGGCGCCGACAGCGCGGCGCAGTGCACCAGGGCATCGGCGCCTGCGGCGGCTTCGCTCAATGCCGCCTGCGCCTGCGGCGTGCCGTGCTCGACGGGCAGGAAGCGCATCGCGCCAGGGGCGTGGGCCAGGACTTCATCGGCGGCCTCGCGGCTGCGGCCGCAGAACACCACCTCGCAACCCTCGGCAGCCAGGCGCCAGGCGATATGCCGTCCGACGAAGCCGGTGCCTCCGGTGAGCAGAACCTTCATTGCAGCTCCAGCAGCATGCCGCCCAGCGAAAGCCCGGCGCCGGTGCCGAGTAGCAGCACGCGCTGGCCGGCGTCGATACGACCGTCGCGCAGGCCGATGTCGAGGGCGGTCGGCAGCGAGGCGGCCACCTGATTGCCGTACTCGGCAAAGATGTCGATCACCTGCTCGCTGGCAAAACCCAGGCGCTTGCGCAGGTGTTCCATCGCCAGGTGACTGGCCTGGTGCGGAACCACCCGGTCGATTTGCACCTGCTGCAAGCCCGCCTCATCGAGCAGTGATTGCAGAAATGCCGGCAGATGAGTCGAGGCCAGGCGGAATACCGCCTTGCCCTGCATGCTGAAGCGGCTCAGTGCGGCGAAGTTCTGCTCGCCGCGCGACGGATGATGACGTGAGCCGCCCGCGGCGATCTGGCACAGCGTGGCGCCCTCGGAGTAGGTGCGCAGCTGCGCCGCGAGAATGTTCAGCCTCAGCCCGTCGCCATCGTGCCCGAGCACCACAGCGGCGGCGCCGTCACCGAAGATGGCGGCGCTGTGCAGCTGCTGCCAGTCCAGGCCGCAGGAGGCGATATCGGCACACACCAGCAGCACCCGGCGATAACGCCCGGCTGCCAGCGCCCAGGAAATCTGATCCAGGGCAGCGACGAAGCCCAGGCAGCTGGCGTTGATGTCGAAGGCGGGAATGCCGCTTGCGCCCAGGCCAAGTTCGCGATGGATGAGCGCGGCATTGCAGGGCATGCCCTGATCCATGGTGCCGCTGGCGGCGATCACGCAGTCGAGCTCCCCGGCAGACAGCCCCGCGGCCTGCAGCGCCTTCTGCGCGGCCTGCGCGGCAAGGGCGGCGGCGGTGTCTTCGGCAGATGCCACGGCGCGGCTGCGTACGCCGCTCAGGCGTTCGGTGCTGCCGTCGGGCAGGCCGAGAGAACAGTCGATTTCGCTGCTCGTCAGGCGCTGCGCTGGCAGGGCATGGCCGCTACCCAGCAGTGTCAGGATGCGGCGCGGTAAGGAGTCGACTGTCATGCACAGTCCATTGTTCAGGCATCGGTTGTAGCCCGCCATGATGAACCAGCGGGGCGTTCAAGCCTACTCCCCATGCAGCCTTGCGCTGTTTTTTCGTGAGCCAGGGCGCTATTGCTCCCGGAGCGCTCGTCAGTATCCGGCGGCGGCGGCCATTCGGCGCTTTGCGTGTGCGTGCCCGGGGTAGCAAGCTGCTCTGGTCTCAGCGCAGCACGAGGGCTCGCCTGAGCTTTTTGCTGGGCGCCTGCGCGCTAATGCGTTATTAAGGGCGACATCGCTTGTCCATCCATGGAGCCGTCATGTCGAACCAGCGTCAGCAGGTGCGTACCCCGATGAAGTGTCGGATCAAGATCAGCCATCCGAATTTCGGTGAACTGCTGGCGCAGACACGCGACCTGTCCGACAGCGGCGTCTATGTGAAGCACCCGGATATGGCGGCTCTGTCGATTGGCGCGGAAGTGACCGGCCAGGTGCAGGACCTGCCCTTTCCCGCGCCGGTACTGAAGATGGAAGTGATGCGCGTGGACGCCGAAGGGGCTGGCCTGCGGTTTATCGGCGAAGCCTGAACGAGGCTGCCCAACCGGCAGACGCAATGAATGCCGGATGACGCTCCAGCAGGCGCTTCAGCCGTGATTTTTTGCCGGCTTCGGCGCCGCTGAAGTGCATCAGTGCGCTTCGTTGACCGCGCTGAGAAAGGCCTGCGTGCGCTCCTGTTGCGGGTTGCCGAACAGCTGCTCCGGGGTGCCCTGTTCGTGAATGCAGCCCTGGTGGAAGAAGCACACACGGTCGGCGAACTCGCGGGCGAAGCCCATCTGGTGAGTGACCATCAGCATGGTCAGGTTGTGTTCGCTGCCCAGGCGGCGGATCACGTTGAGCACCTCGCCGCACAGTTCGGGGTCGAGTGCCGAAGTCACCTCGTCGAACAGCATCACCTTGGGCCGCATGGCCAGGGCGCGGGCGATGGCCACGCGTTGCTGCTGGCCGCCCGATAGCTGCGAGGGATAGTGGCCGAGCTTCTCGCCCAGACCGACCATCGCCAGCAGGTCCTCGGCGCGTTCCGTGGCTTCCTTCTTGCTCATGCCCAGCACCTGCACCGGAGCCTCGATGACGTTCTGCAGCGCGCTCATGTGCGGGAACAGGTTGAAGCTCTGGAACACCATGCCGATCTTGCCGCGCACCTTGCGCTGGTGGCTGGCGCTGGCCGGCACCAGGCGGCCGTCGCGCGCGGGCATGTGGGTCAGCGGCTCGCCGTCGACCATGATCAGGCCTTCGTCGATGGTCTCCAGGGTCATCAGTGCGCGCAGCAGGGTGGACTTGCCCGAGCCGCTGGGGCCGATGATGGCGACCTTCTCGCCCTCGTTCACCTCGAGGTTGAGGTTGTTCAGGCAGGTGAAGTTGCCGTAACGCTTGGTCACGTCGGTGAAGCGGACGATGGGCTGGGTCATGGTCGAATTCTCTGCCGCGGCGGGCGAATGGAGAAAGGCGGTCATCGTGGGGTTACCTCCAGGCGGTCTTCCATGCGCCGCACGCACCAGGCCAGAGCCAGACTGAGGGCGAGGAAGAACAGGCCAACCATGGTGATGGGTTCAAGGTAGCGGAAACTCTCGGAGCCGATGTTCTTGGCCTGCTGCATGATCTCGACCACGGTGATGGCTGACAGCACCGGCGTGTCCTTGAGCATCGCCACCAGGTAGTTGCCCAGTGCCGGCAGGATCGGGCGCAGCGCCTGCGGCAGGATGATGTTGCGGTAGGCGGTCAGCGGCGCCATGTTCAGCGCCGTCACCGCCTCCCACTGGCCGCGCGGCACGGCGTCGAGGCCGGCGCGGTACACCTCGGCGGTGTAGCAGGCGTAGTGCAGGGCAATGCCGAGGATGCCCGCCTGCAGCGCGGTGAGGTTCAGCCCGTAGTTGGGGAACACATAGAACAGGAAGTACACCTGGATCAGCAGCGGCGTGCTGCGGATGAACTCGATCAGCCCGGCCACCGGCCAGGACAGCCACAGCTGGTTGCTGCGCCGGGCGATGGCCAGCAGCAGGCCGACGACGATGGCGATGGCGAAGCCGGCGAAGGTGATCAGCAGGGTGTTGAGCGAGGCCTTGAGCAGGTCGGGAAGGATGCTCAGGGCGAAATCCCAGTCGAAGAAGTTCATTGCAGGCCACCTCGGATTCGGCCACGGCTGAGGCGGCGTTCAACCATGCGCATGCCCAGGTTGATCACCTGCGCCATGAGGAAGTACAGCACCAGTGCCAGGGCGAAGATCTCCAGGGTCATGAAGGTCGCCTGATCCAGCTGGCGGGCGCGGAAGGCGAGGTCGGACAGGGTGATCAGCGACACCAGGGAGGTGTTCTTCAAAAGCTCGATCAGCAGGTTGGTGCCGGGCGGAATCGCAGCCAGCAGCGCCTGCGGCAGGATGATGCGCAGGAAGCGTTTCGACGGCCGCATGTTCAGAGCGGTACAGGCCTCGTACTGACCCTTGGCCACCGAGCGGATGGCACCGCGCATCACCTCCGCGCCATAGGCGCCGATGTGCAGACCGAGGCCGACGATGGCCACGGTGTAGGCGCTCATCTCGACGTTGAACGGCGGCATCGGCAGCACGAAGTACAGCCAGAACAGCTGCACCAGCAGCGAGGTGCCGCGGAAGATCTCGATATAGGTGATGGCCAGCCAGCGCAGCGGGGCGACGGGTGACAGCCGGCCGAGGGCGGCGATGACTGCCGAGACGATGGCCAGCAGCGAGCCCCAGAAGGTGACTTGCACGGTGACCCAGGCGCCTTGCAGCAGCAGGGGAAGAAGATCGGTCATGAATGTCTACCGCTCTATGTTCGAAAACGCGCCACGCACTATGGTGCGTGGCGGGATTCGCTCATTACTGGCCGCAGAGTTCGGCGGCGGTCTTGTCGGTGATGTTGGACTGGTCGAAACCGAAGGGCTTGACCGTGGCCAGGTGCTCTTCGCTGCCGATCCACTCCTTCAGCTGGGCATTGACCGCATCACGCAGTTCCTTGTCTTCCGGGCGGAAGGCCAGGGCGCCGTAGCCGGTGTGGGCGGGATCGTCCTTGAACTCGGCGATGGCTTCGACGCTGCTGCCGCCCTTCTCGGCCAGGCCCTTCATGGTCAGCTGAGTGCCGACCGCGGCATCGGCACGACCGGCGCGCACCGCCTGCAGCTGCGCGGTGGTGTCCGGCACCTGGAGGATCTGACTGTCGCTGATGCCGGCATTGCGGGCATAGGCCAGGTTCACCGTGCCGGACATGATCGCCAGCTTGGCACCGCTCTTGGCGATGTCTTCGTAGCTGTGCAGATTCTTCGGGTTGCCGGCCTTGGTCAGCAGGGTGTCGGGCAACTGGTAGTGCGGATCGGTGAACAGCACCTGCTTGCAGCGCTCGGGCGTGATGTACATGCCGGCGGCGATCAGGTCGAAGCGACTGGCGCGCAGGCCGGGGATCAGCGAACCCCATTCGGTCAGCACCGGATTGACCTTCTCGACGCCCATGCGCTCGAAGATCTTCTTGACGATTTCCGGCGATTCACCGGTAACGCTGCCGTCGAGGGCGGTATAGGCGAACGGCGTTTCGTTGGCGTAACCGATGCGTACGCTGCTGCTGTCCCTGACCTTGTCCAGGGTCGAGGCCTGAGCACAGACCGTGAAGCCGGCTAGCAGGACGGAGGTCAGCGCGAGGCGGCTGAAGCGAGAGGGGATAACGCTACTCATCTTGGTGTTCTCCTGTTTCTTGTAGTCCGCCAGTGGCGGCGTGCTGTGTTAGGAGGCAGGTAAATCAAGAGCGTTGTTGGCGCGCTATGCGCCGGGTGGCATTTTTGGAGGTCTGTTTCCACCCGTGGCTCGAGCATACAAAGGCTTTTTTCGCTGCGGCATTGCACTAGGACAATTGAATCGCAACCCTGCACGCGTGATGCTGGGGCACAGTCGCCAGTAGAGAGCCGTCGATGCAGAACTGGAAGAAGGCCCTGGCCAACGCGCGCCCGGGCGAGTCGAAATACAAGCTCCTGGTTCAGGCGGTCGCCGCCGATATCGAACAGGGTACCCTGATCGACGGCCAGCGGTTGCCACCGCAACGTCAGGTTTCGGATGCGCTGGGCATCAGCGTGCAGACCGTGACCAACGCCTACAAGGAACTGGAACGCCAGGGCCGCGTGCGCTGCGAGGTGGGGCGTGGCAGCTTCGTCTCAAGGCGCACCAGCGAGCGCGTGGCCACCAGCATGCTCGACCGTACCGAGCAGGCGCTGATGGACTTCTCCAATGCGCGCATTCTGCATACTGACGCCCACGACCGCCTGTGGCGGCAGACCTGCCTGGAGTTGGCGCAGGAGGTCGACCAGCCGTGGATTCACGCCTTTCGTCCGATCGCCGGTCTGCAGCATCAGCGCGAGGCCGCGGTGCGCTGGCTGGCGCGTCTGGGCATGGATGTCGGCACCGAGGACGTGTTGCTGACCAGCGGCGCTGCCCACGCCATCTTCCTTGCTCTGGCCACATTGGCCGGGCCAGACGACGTGGTGCTCTGCGAAGGCCTGACCGACCACGGCGCTATCGGCAGTTCGCAGGTGCTCGGTTTCACCCTCAAGGGCCTGGAGATGGATCGCTACGGGCTGAACCCCGAGCATTTCGAGGACATGTGTGGCAACGAGCGCATCACCGCGCTGGTCTGCACGCCCAACCTGAACAATCCCACCAGTGCGCTGATGCCCGACGAGCGCCGCCGCGAGATCGCCGAAATCGCCCGCCGCTATGGCGTGTACATCATCGAGGACGACGTCTACGGCCCGCTGCTGGCCGGTCAGCAGGCCACGCGGCCGCTCAGCCACTATGCACCGGAGCTGTCGTTCTATTGCACCAGCATGACCAAGTCGGTGCTCACCGGTCTGCGCATCGGCTATCTGGTGATGCCCAAGCGCCTGGCTTTGCGCACCGAGAGCATCCTGCGGGTCAACAGCTGGATGGCGCCGTCGCTGCTGGGTGAGATCGCCACGCGCTGGATCGATTCCGGCGAGGCCGAGGATCTGGTGCAGCTGCAGCGCCAGCTGCTGGCCAACCGGCAGGCGCTGGTGGAACAGGAACTGGGCGAACACCTGATCGGCAACCACCCCTATTCGCTGAACAGCTGGCTGCGCGTGCCCGAAGGCTGGGATACCGACAGCCTGCTGCGTGAGCTGCGCCGGCGCAACGTCGCGCTGACCCTGCCCGATCCCTTCGTTCCGCCGGGCATGCCGCGGCCGCGCGCGGTACGCCTGTGCGTCGGTGCCGAATGCAGTGAAGCGAAGATGCGCCAGGGCGTGCGGATCGTGCGTGACGTCTTCGAGCAGTACCCGAAGGTGCATGATTTCTAGCACGGTAAGAAGCTTCGCGGCTGAAGCCGCTCCTACAACATCTCCGACGGTATAAGGATTTAGCCCCCTCTCCCGCTTGCGGGAGAGGGTTGGGGAGAGGGGCTTGTAGCCCGGATGAAATCCGGGAATGGTTGCTCCGATGCTCGCGGGCAGCATCGCTGCGCATGGCACGCCCTGGGCAAACGCACCGGTTGCCTACCTCCTGAAGCACACCAATAAAAAATCGTCCTAGTACATTCAGCCGCTCAATTTCCCGCTCATACACTCGGCCGCACACCTTCACGGAACGTGCGCCATGTCTTCCATCCCCTTCGATGACCTGCTTCAGGCCCGCCAGCGTATCGCCGGCGTGGTACGCCAGACGACGCTGGAGCATTCGCCCAGCCTCAGCCGCCTGGCCGGTGTGCCGGTATGGTTGAAGCTGGAGTCGCAGCAGGCCACCGGCAGCTTCAAGCTGCGTGGTGCGAGCAACGCAGTGGCGCAGCTGGATGATGCGCAGAAGCGCCTCGGCGTGGTCACTGCGTCCACCGGCAACCACGGCCGCGCGCTGGCCTTCGCCGCCGCGCAGCAGGGCGTGAAGGCCAGCGTCTGCCTCTCCGAGCTGGTGCCGCAGAACAAGGTGCGCGCCATTCGTGAACTGGGCGCCGAGGTGGTGATCAGCGGTCGCAGCCAGGACGACGCCCAGCTCGAAGCCCTGCGCATCGCCCGCGATCAGGGCGCCGCGTTCATCCCGCCCTTCGACCACCCGCACGTGATCGCCGGCCAGGGCAGCCTGGGCCTGGAGATTCTCGAGCAGTGTCCGGACGTCTGCGAAGTGCTGGTGCCGTTGTCCGGCGGTGGCCTGTTCGCCGGCGTGGCGCTGGCGATCAAGGCGGCCAGCCCGGCGATTCGCACCCACGGCATCAGCATGCAGCTGGGCGCGGCGATGCACGCCAGCCTGCAGGCCGGCGAGCCGGTGGAGGTGCAAGAGCTGCCGACCCTGGCCGACTCGCTCGGCGGCGGCATCGGCCTGGACAACCGTTACACCTTCGCCATCACCCGTGAGCTGTGCGACCAGGTTCATCTGCTCGACGAAGCCTCCATCGCCCGCGGCATTCGCCATGCCTACCGCGAGGAGCGGCTGGTAGTCGAAGGCGCCGCAGCGGTGGGCATCGCCGCCCTGCTCGACGGCCTGATCGAGCCGCGCGGCCCGGTGGTGGTGGTGATCAGCGGCCGCAATATCGACATCGACCAGCACCTTCGGGTGATCAACGGCGCCGACGCCTGAGGATTTCCCATGGCCAAGACCCTGATTCTCAACCAGGCCGACCTGCGCGACTGCGTCGGTCTCGACGCCGACAGCCTGGCGGTGGTGGAAAATGCCTTCCGCTTGCTCGCCACGGCCGACGTGGCAATGCCGCCGATCCTGCGTCTGGACGTGCCCGAGCACAACGGCGAGGTGGACGTGAAGACCGCCTACCTGCCTGGCGTCGACCACTTCGCGATCAAGGTCAGCCCCGGCTTCTTCGACAATCCGAAGCTCGGCCTGCCCAGCCTCAACGGCCTGATGATGCTGTTCTCGGCGCGCACCGGCCTGGCCGATGCGCTGCTGCTGGACAACGGCTACCTCACCGCCGTGCGCACCGCCGCTGCCGGCGCCATTGCCGCCAAATGGCTGGCCCGGGAAGACGCCGGGGTGGTTGCCATCCTCGGCGCCGGCGAGCAGGCGCGCCTGCAGTTGCAGGCGCTGCGCCTGGTGCGTGAGGTGCGCGAGGTGCGTATCTGGGCGCGTGATCCCGCCAAGGCCCAGGCCATGGCCGCCGAGCTGGACGATGCCCGCGCGGTGGACAGCATCGACGCGGCGCTGGACGGCGCCGATATCGCCATCACCACCACACCGAGCCGCGAGCCGCTGATCCAGCCGCAGCATCTGCGCCCCGGGCTGCACATCACCGCCATGGGCTCGGATGCCGAGCACAAGAACGAGATCGCTCCGGCCGTACTGGCGCGGGTCGATGCCTACGTGGCCGACCGACTGAGTCAGACCCGTGTGCTCGGTGAGCTCAATCACGCCATCGCCGCTGGCCTGGTTGCTGCGGATGCTGATTTCGCCGAACTCGGTCAGGTGATCGCTGGCCAGCGTCCGGGGCGTACCGGATCCGAGCAGATCACCCTGTGCGACCTCACCGGCACCGGCGCCCAGGACACCGCCATCGCCAGTCTTGCCTACCAGCGCGCTGTCGCGGCCGGCAAAGGCCTCAGTTTCGACTCCTGAAACCCTGCGGGCGCGGCACGCCGCGCCTGAATAACCGTTCCATCACGAGGGCAACGCAATGTCCGAAATCGTCGTCAACCTCCCCTTCAGTCGGGAGGAATATGCCCAGCGCCTGGCCAAGACACGCAGCGCCATGCAGGCCAGGGGCATCGAGCTGCTGATCGTCACCGACCCGTCCAACATGGCCTGGCTCACCGGCTATGACGGCTGGTCGTTCTACGTGCACCAGTGCGTGCTGCTGGCGCTCGATGGCGAGCCGGTCTGGTATGGTCGCGGCCAGGACGCCAACGGCGCCAAGCGCACGGTGTTCATGCAGCAGAGCAACATCGTCGGCTACCCCGACCATTACGTGCAGTCCACCGAGCGCCACCCGATGGACTACCTGTCCACGGAGGTCATCACCGCGCGTGGCTGGGACGGGCTGACCATTGGCGTCGAGCTGGACAACTACTACTTCAGCGCCGCCGCCTATGGCTCGCTCCAGCGCAACCTGCCCAATGCCCGTTTCGTCGACTCCACCGCGCTGGTCAACTGGCAGCGGGCGATCAAGTCGCCCACCGAAATCGGCTACATGCGCATCGCGGCGAAGATCGTCGAGAAGATGCACGCGGCGATCTTCGACAAGATCGAGCCGGGCCTGCGCAAGAACGAGCTGGTGGCCGAGATCTACCGCACCGGCATCCTCGGCGCCGACGGTCATGGCGGCGACTACCCGGCCATCGTCCCGCTACTGCCCACTGGCGCCGACGCCAGCGCGCCGCACCTGACCTGGGATGACTCGCCGATGCTCAGCGGCGCCGGCACCTTCTTCGAGATCGCCGGCTGCTACAAGCGCTATCACTGCCCGCTGTCGCGCACCATCTACCTGGGCAAGCCGCCACAGCATTTCCTCGACGGCGAGAAGGCCGTGGTCGAAGGCATCGCCGCCGGCCTGGAGGCGGCCAGGCCGGGCAACACCACCGGCGATATCGCCCGCGCCTTCTTCAAGGTGCTGGAGAAGTTCGGCATCCACAAGGACAGCCGCTGCGGCTACCCCATCGGTATCAGCTACCCGCCAGACTGGGGCGAGCGCACCATGAGCCTGCGCCCGAGCGATGACAGCGTGCTACAGCCCGGCATGACCTTCCACTTCATGCCCGGCCTGTGGCTGGACGACTGGGGCCTGGAAATCACCGAGTCGATCCTGATCACCGACAGCGGCGTGGAAACCTTCTGCGACGTGCCGCGCAAGCTGTTCGTGAAGGACTGACGCCATGACCGACGTTCTGCGCGACAACCCCATCAGCCCCACGGTCGATTTCGACCGTGACGGCGTACAGCACGGCTTTCTCAAGCTGCCCTATTCCCGCGACGATTCGGCCTGGGGCGCGGTGATGATTCCGGTTACCGTGGTGAAGAACGGCAGCGGCCCCACCGCCCTGCTTACCGGCGGCAACCATGGTGACGAGTACGAAGGCCCGCTGGCGTTGAGCAAGCTGGCCCAGCGCCTGCGCGCCGAGGACATCAGCGGCCGGGTGATCATCGTGCCGTTCATGAACACCCCGGCTGTGCAGGCCGGCACCCGCACCTCGCCCATCGACAAGGGCAACCTCAACCGCAGCTTCCCCGGCAAGCCGGATGGCACGGTGACGCAGAAGATCGCCGACTACTTTCAGCGCACCCTGCTGCCGCTGGCCGATGTGGTGCTGGATATCCACTCCGGCGGCAAGACCCTGGATTTTCTGCCCTTCGCCGCCTGCCACGTGCTGCCGGACAAGGATCAGGACGCCGCCTGCGCCGCCGGCATGCGCGCCTTCGCCGCGCCCTACTGCATGCGCATGCTGGAGCTGGATGCGGTGGGCATGTACGACACCGCCGCCGAGGAGCAGGGCAAGGTGTTCGTCACCACCGAGCTGGGTGGCGGCGGCAGCAGCACGGCGAAAAGCCTGGCCATCGCCGAGCGTGGCGTGCGCAACCTGCTGATCCACTTCGGCCTGCTGCAGGGCGAAATCGAGGCCGGCGAGTCGGTGATGCTGGACATGCCCGATGGCGACTGCTTCGTCGCCAGCGAAGACGATGGCCTGCTGGAGATGTGCCGCGACCTCGGCGAGACGGTGGAAAAGGGCGAGGTGATCGCCCGGGTACACAGCGTGCGCCGCACCGGCGAGCCGGCCCGGGAATACCGCGCCAGACGCAGCGGCCTGCTCGCTGCCCGGCATTTCCCCGGGCTGGTGAAAAGTGGCGATACCCTCGCGGTGGTCGCCGACGTGGTGGGCTGAGAGGAGCGCGCATGCACAAGCTCGACCGCTATGACCTGAAGATCCTGCGCATCCTTTCCGAGGATGGGCGGATCACCAAGTCGGCCCTGGCCGAGGCGATCAACCTCTCGGTGACGCCGGCCTGGGAGCGGGTGCGCAAGCTGGAAGGCGCCGGGCTGATCAAGGGCTATCGTGCGCAGATCGACTGGGCGGCGCTGTTCAGGAGCCAGCAGGTGCTGGTGGAAATCACCCTGGCGCGGCACACCGCCCAGGACATGCGCCGCTTCGAGCAGCGCCTGGCCGAGGCGCCGGAGGTGGGCTTCTGCTACGCCACCGGCGGCGGCGTCGACTACATCGCCATGATCCGCGCCCGCGACATCGACCACTACCAGCGTTTCGTCGACCAGCTGCTGCTGGAAGACCTGGGCATCGAGCGCTACTTCACCTACATCGTCACCAAGACCATCAAGGCGGACGCCTCGGGCGCGCCCACTGAGTTGGACGACTAGAGCTTCGCTTTAACCGCCGCCAGCCCTTCACCGCCATCACGGGTTTTCACGCCCTCCAGCCAGCCGTCGAGCACCGCGGGATTGGCCTTTACCCAGCTCCTGATCGCCGTGGCATTGGCGACGCGGCGGTTGAGCACTTCGTCCATGATGGTGTTCTCCATCTCCTGGGTGAACTTCAGGTTGCTCAGCAGCTTGCCCACGTTCGGGCATTCGGCCACATAACCCTTGCGCGCCAGGGTGTTGACCGAGCCGGTGCTGCCAAAGAATTTCTCGCCGCCCTTGAGGTACTGCATATCGAACTGCACGTTCATCGGGTGCGGCGTCCAGCCGAGGAACACCACGAACTCGTCGCGCTTCACCGCCCGACCGACCTGCACCAGCATCGCCTGCTCGCTGGATTCCACCAGTTGCCAGTCGCCCAGGCCGAACTCGTTACCTTCGATCATCTGGCGGATGTAGTCGTTGGCCGGCGAGCCGGAGCCGATGCCGTAGATCTTCCTGCCGAACTGGTCGGCGAATCTGGCCAGATCGCTGAAGTCCTTCACGCCGGCTTCGTGGACGTAGGTCGGCACGGCCAGGGTGTATTCGGTGCCGCCGAGGTTTTCCACCACCTTGTCGACCTGGCCGCTTTCCACGTAGCGCTCATAGTCGTGCTGGCCGGCCGGCATCCAGTTGCCGAGGAACACGTCCACCTGGCCCTTCTGCAGCCCGGCGAAGATGATCGGCACTGCCAGCGTGCGGGGCTGCGGTTTGTAGCCGAGGCTGTCGAGCAGCAGGCTGGCGATACCGTTGGTCACGGCGATATCGCTCCAGCCCGGGTCGGCGAGGGTCACGGTGGAGCAGTTGGCACTTTCGGTTTGCGCCTGGGCGCCGCAGGTGAAGGCCAGCAGCGAGGCGCCAATCAGGATGGCTTTGAGCGTCATGAGTGAATCCTTTCAGGTGAGTCGCGCCCTGACCTTAACGGGCGAGAGCGCACGGCTCAACCACCGGCTCGCGATTGGACGCGATCGAGCGGAAACAAGAAGGATCAGCGGCCAACCGTTCGTCGAGTCTTCTGCCACGAAAGTGAACCAGGGGCTTGCCCGGGCTGTCCCTCACCGGGACGGGCAGGAGGCTGGTTTTCGATGCAATGCCTTGATTCGGAAGGTCCTCCGCGCAAGGTGTGTCACCAGGGTCACTGAGTTTGAAGAAGTTTTTCACGTCATTTTTTCTGGGGGGCGCCCTTTTACTGGGGATCTGTGCCCAGGCCTCCGCCACCTTTCGCATTCACACCATCCCGGCTGCCCCGCAGGCGGCCGAGCAGAAACCGGCCCGCGAGGTGATCGACCGCGCCCTCGGTGCCCTGGGGACACCTTATCGCTGGGGCGGCACCAGCCCTCGCCAGGGCTTCGACTGCAGCGGTCTGGTGCAATACGCATTCAAGACCCAGGACGACCTCGAACTGCCGCGTACTTCCAGAGACCTGGCGCGGCTGGATGCGCCCACAGTGAGGCGCAGCGATCTGCAGCCGGGCGACCTGCTGTTTTTCCGCATTCGCAGCGGTTCGGTGGATCACGTGGCCATCTACATCGGCGAGGGACGTTTCGTCCATGCACCGCGGCGCGGCACCAGGGTGCGCATCGACCGTCTCAACGATACCTACTGGCAGCGCCATTTCCAGTTGGCCAAGCGCGTCGTGCCGACGGCCTGATCAGGTCCTGAAGGTTTCCAGGCGCTGTTTCTGCTGGCCGTCGGCGGCAAAGTTGTCGGCTGCCAGCCAGCGCTCGAAGGCCTCTCGGCGCACGGCCCATTCACCGTCGATGATGGCGAACCAGGCGGTGTCGCGGTTTCTGCCCTTGCGCACCATGTGCTGGCGAAAGAGCCCTTCGTGGACGAAGCCGAAGCGCTCGGCGGCGCGCCTGGAACGCGCGTTGGCGTTGTCGCACTTCCACTCCAAGCGGCGATAGCCGAGATCGTCGAAGGCGTGGCGGGCCAGCAGGTAAACCGCCTCGGTCGCGCCAGGTGTGCGCTGCATCGACGCCCCGAAGACCACGTGGCCGATCTCGATGCTACCGTCCTGCGGGGTGATGCGCAGGTAACTGAACAGCCCCAGGGCGCGCCCCGAGCCCTGCTCCAGCACCGTGTAGAACAGTGGATCGCGGCTGCCGGCATTTGTGGTGAGCCAGGCATCGAATGCGCCGCGTTCGTTGAACGGGCCATAGGGCAAATAGTCCCACAGCGCCGGGTCCGGCCCCTGCAGAGCGGCCCACAGGTCATCGCCGTGGCGTGTGGCGTCGAGTGCCTCCAGACGTACGAAACGGCCCGGCAGCGTACGCTGATCCGGCGTCGGGCGAGGTTGCCAGTGGCTGAGGTCCCGGGTCATCAAAACAGCTTCCTGTACTGGATGAAGCCGGAGCGATCGGCAATACGGTCGTAGAGCTGGCGCCCGCGGTAGTTGGCTTCCTGAGTCAGCCAGTGCACGCGGCTGGCGCCGGCTGCCCGGGCCTGTGCATAGACATGTTCGATCAGCGCAGCACCGATGCCGCTGCCGCGAGTGTTCTCGGCCACGTACAGATCCTGCAGGTAGCAGTAGTCGCCCTTGGTCCAGCAACTGCGGTGGTAGATGAAATGCACCAGGCCGACGGCCTGGCCATCGAGCCAGGCGAGCGCGGCATGCATGGGTTCGGCCGGGTCGAGAAAGCGCTGCCAGGTCAGTGCGCTGGTCGCAGCGGGGATCTCGGTCTGGTAGAAGCGCTGGTAGCCGTGCCACAGCGGCAGCCAGGCAGCGTGGTCATCGGTGCCGATAGGGCGGATTTCGAGCATGGCGGTGTTCCTCTCAGTCCAGGGTGGACATACGGGCGGCAAGTTCGTGGTTGCGCGGGCTGGGTGAGGCGCTCAGCCCGGCACGCACGCCTGCCTGGTCGGCAGCCGAGCGGTTCTGGCCGAGCTTCCACTTGCCCTGCAGACGACGGATCGGCAGTGCGAAACCGACGATGGCGCGGAGCATGGTGTCGAGGTATTCGCGTGGTGCATCGCTAACCGCCCAGGGCTGCGCCTGCTGACGCTCGTGGCGGTCGCTGAGACGGCTGACCAGCTGCAGCAGGCGTTCGGGCTCATCGAACACTTCGGCCTGGCCCCAGGCGTGCACGGCGATGTAGTTCCAGGTCGGCACCACCTTGCCGTGCTCGGCCTTGGCCGGATACCAGCCCGGGTGGACGTAGGCGTCTGGACCGTTGAACACCACCAGCGCTTCGGCGCCGCTGGCGAGGTCGCGCCAGTGCGGGCTGGCGCGGGCGAAATGGCCGTACAGGGTGCCGAACTCGCCTTCGCCCGGCTCCAGCAGCAGCGGCAGATGGCTGGCCTGCAGGCCCTGTTCGCCAGAGCTGGTCAGCACGGCCAGGCCACTGGCATCGATCTGTGCATGGAGGGTGGCCAGGTCGTCCTGGCGGAATGCAGAGGGGCAATACATGGGCGTCTCCTGGTTTCGATGCGCCCATGCTAGGCAGGATATTGGTTCCCTGTAAGATCCATTTACAGGCAGTTTCATGGAGCCAATCATGCCCGCTACGCCACCCTTGCCGGTCGATCTGTCCGGTATCCGCCTCGACCCTGCAGCCGGCCTGTCGCGCCAGCTCTATCAGGCGTTGCGCGAACGCATTCTCGATGGTCGCCTGCCGGGCAATACGCGTCTGCCGGCCAGTCGTGACCTGGCCAGGCAGTTGGCGATATCGCGCAATACCGTGACCCGTGCCTTCGACCAGTTGTACGCCGAGGGCTATGTCGAAGGTCGGGTGGGTGACGGCACCTACGTGGCCGATCTGGCCCTGGCGCGGCCGGTTGTGCCAGCCATACCCTGCGCACCGGATCCGGGTGCCTCGCTGCAGCGCCATTCTCTGCCCGCTCCGCTGACGGGGGCGCCGCGTGCCTTCCGTATCGGCGTGCCGGCTTTCGACCTGTTCCCATTCGACACCTGGGCGCGCCTGCAGGCACGCTTCTGGCGCCGGCCCTCGCCTGAGCGCCTGGGCTATGGCGACCCGGCCGGCGATCGCACGCTGCGCGAACTGGTGGCCGCCTATCTGCGCAACGCCCGCGGGCTGGCCTGTGACCCGCGGCAGGTCGTGATCACCTGCGGCGCCCAGCAGGCGATCAGCCTCTGCGCGCAGTTGCTGGTGCAGCCAGGCGACCGTGTAGCGGTGGAAAACCCCGGCTATCGCGCCGCCGCTTACGCCTTTTCCGTGGCGGGCGCCGACCTGCGTGGCGTGCCGCTCGATGGCGAGGGCATGGAGACCACGGCGCTGGCAGCCATCGAGGGCTGTCGCCTGGCCTATGTGACGCCGTCGCACCAGTACCCGACCGGCGTCACCCTGTCGCTGGCGCGGCGCCTGGAATTGCTGGAATGGGCCGAGCGCCAGGACGGCTGGATCGTCGAGGACGACTACGATGGCGAATACCGCTACAGCGGCACGCCGCTGGCACCGCTGGCCGCGCTGGATCGTCAGGGTCGCGTGCTGTACGTCGGCACCTTCTGCAAGATCGCCTTCCCGGCGCTGCGCCTGGGCTATCTGGTGCTGCCGCCGGCACTGGCGGAGGCCTTTGCCCAGCGCCAGGCGCTGCAGATGCGTCATAGCGAGATCGGCACTCAGGCGGTGATGGCCGAGTTCATCGCCGCCGGGCATTTCCAGCGTCACGTGCGGCGCATGCGGCAGGCGGCACGACAGCGTCGCGATGCCCTGGTCCGGGCCTGGCCACAGGCGATACCCGGCTGTGCGCCGCTGCCGTGCGTGGAAGCCGGGCTGCACCTGTGCGTACGGGTCGACAGCCTGGCCCGCGAGCGCGAACTGGTCAGTGCCGCGCGGGCAGCCGGAGTGGAGATGAACGCGCTCAGCGATTACTGGCTGGAGGACAGCGTCGAGCCTGGCGATGCCCGCGCCGGGCTGGTGCTGGGTTTCGCGGCAGTGCCCGAGGCGCAGATCGACGAAGCGGTGCGGGAGCTGCGGCGGGCCTGGCATCTGTCGTAAAGCTCGGCAAGCCAGGTGTCGGCGGCTATGCCCGCCTGATTCTTGCACGCGCGGGCAGCTTCGTCGGAAAACCTATCCCGGAAGTCAACAACAGGCTAGAATGCGCGCCGCTCGTGGCCATGTCGGCTGCGGCAGTGGGTTCCCTCACCCCACTCCATGAAAAAGGACGCAGACATGACCCTGATTCCCGCGTCGGTCAGCCGCCCCGTGCTGGCTGGCCTGATCGCCTTCCACATCCTCATCATCATCGCCAGCAACTACCTGGTGCAGTTGCCGATCACCCTGTTCGGCTGGCATACCACCTGGGGCGCGTTCAGTTTCCCGTTCATCTTCCTGGCCACCGACCTCACCGTGCGCCTGATCGGCAAGCATGCCGCGCGGGTGGTGATCGCCCGGGTCATGCTGCCGGCGCTGCTGGCTTCCTACGTGGTCTCGGTGCTGTTCCACGAGGGGGCTTTCGGCGGCCTGGCGTCGCTCGGCGAGTTCAACCTGTTCGTGTTCCGTATCGCCGTGGCCAGCTTCCTCGCCTATGCCTTCGGCCAGTTGCTCGATATTCAGGTGTTCGACCGCCTGCGTACGATGCGCCAGTGGTGGATCGCCCCCACCGCCTCGACCATCTTCGGCAACCTGCTGGATACCTTCCTGTTCTTCTCGGTGGCCTTCTGGCGCAGCGACGACCAGTTCATGGCCGTCAACTGGGTGGAAATCGCCACGGTGGACTACGTGATCAAGCTGGCCATCAGCCTGATGCTGTTCGTGCCGCTGTACGGCATGCTGCTCAGCGCCATCATCCGCGCCCTGCCGCAGCGACCGGTGACGGCCGCCTGAGGCGGCGGCAAAAACCTGCTGCCGACGGTCTTCGTACAGAAAAATCTGCGGTCACGCCGCTCCGGCTTGGAAAAAACGCCAAGCCGCCCTTCCCTAGCATGTCTCCCATGCCCATCGGCCCGGAGACATCGCCATGCCCCTCGATCATCCCCTGCTGTTCAAATCGCTGTGCTACGTCGACGGCCACTGGGTGCACAGTGACGACGGCGCCAGCGTGGCGGTACAGAATCCCGCCGACCAGAGCGTGATCGGCCATGTGCCAATGCTTGGCGAGAAACAGATCAGCGCTGCGGTGGATGCCGCCCAGCGCGCCTTCGCCAGCTGGCGCGAACAGAGCCTGGATGCCCGTGCAGGCCTGCTACGGCGCTGGGCCGAACTGATCCTGCAACATCAGGAAGATCTGGCGCGCATTCTCAGTCAGGAGCAGGGCAAGCCGCTGGCCGAAGCCCGTGGCGAGATCCGCTACGCGGCCAGCTTCATCCCCTGGTTCGCCGAAGAGGCGCGCCGGCTATACGGCCAGACCATCCCCAGCCATATCCCCGGTGCCCAGCTCGGCACGCTGAAGGAGCCGGTCGGCGTCTGCGCCCTGCTCACGCCGTGGAATTTCCCCAGTGCGATGATCACTCGCAAGGCCGCTGCCGCCCTGGCGGCCGGCTGCACCGTGGTGGTCAAGCCGGCGC
Organism: Pseudomonas sp. Z8(2022); assembly: GCF_025837155.1. Lineage (NCBI taxonomy): Bacteria > Pseudomonadati > Pseudomonadota > Gammaproteobacteria > Pseudomonadales > Pseudomonadaceae > Pseudomonas > Pseudomonas sp. Z8(2022). The sequence continues at coordinate 62,286 of NZ_CP107549.1, forward strand.
ACGAGACGCCCTACAGTGCCTTTGCCCTGGCCCAGCTGGCCGAGGAGGCGGGGTTTCCCGCCGGCGTGTTCAACGTGGTGCTGGGCGAGCCACAGATGGCCATGGAGACGCTGGTCAAGGACACCCGCGTGCGTTCGGTGAGCTTCACCGGCTCGACCCGGGTCGGCAAGCTGGTGCTGCAGGCCGCCGCCGAGGACGTGAAGAAGGTGGCGCTGGAGCTGGGTGGCAATGCGCCGCTGATCGTCTGCGCCGATGCCGATCTCGACCACGCCGTGCAGGTGGCGCTGGATGCCAAGTTCCAGACCTCGGGGCAGGACTGCTGCGCGGCCAACCGCATTCTGGTGGAACGCCCGGTCTATGAAGAATTCCTGCAGCGCTTCGCCAGGGCGGTGCGCGGCCTGCGTGTCGGCCCCGGCAGCGACGAGCGCAACCAGATCGGCCCGCTGATGCACCAGGCCGCGCTGGATGCCACGGCCGCGCGCGTCGCCGATGCCGTCGAACGGGGCGCGCGTCTGCTCGCCGGCGGCGAGCCGCATGCACTGGGCGGCTGGTTCTGGCAGCCGACGCTGCTGGCCGATGTCACCGACGACATGCGCATCTACCGCGAGGAAAACTTCGCCCCCATCGCCGGCGTCCGCGCCTTCGACAGCCTGGATGAGGCCGTGGCCATGGCCAATGACACCGAATACGGCCTGGCCGCCTACATTTGTTCCAACCGCGTGGACGTCGTCCACCCGCTGATTCGCCGCCTCGATCACGCCATGGTGGCGGTCAACGGCACCAAGTTCACCGGCCACCCGATTCCCTTCGGTGGCATGAAAGCCTCCGGCCTCGGCCGCGAGGGTGGTACGGAAGGCTTCGAGCCCTTCGTCGAAACCAAGTACTTCTGCATCCATCATCAGGGCCAGCGCTACTGAGCCCCACCCGGAGGATTTCCATGAGCCATTACGACGAGCTGTTCGCCCAGGACCGTGCCCACTTCATGCACCCGTCCACTCACGCCCACGATCACGCCAGCGGCGCGCTCAAGGGACGCATCATCAAAAGCGCCTCGGGCATTCGCATCAAGGATCACGAAGGTCGCGAGCTGATCGACGCCTTCGCCGGTCTGTACTGCGTGAACATCGGCTACGGCCGCACCGAGGTGGCCGAGGCGATCTACAAGCAGGCCAAGGAGCTGGCCTACTACCACACCTACGTCGGTCACTCGACCGAGGCCATCATCGAGCTGTCGGCGCGCATCATCGACTGGGCGCCCAAGGGTATGAAGAAGGTCTACTACGGCATGTCCGGCTCGGACGCCAACGAGACCCAGATCAAGCTGGTGCGTTACTACAACAACGTGCTCGGGCGCCCGGCGAAGAAGAAGATCATCTCGCGCCAGCGCGGCTACCACGGCTCGGGCATCATGACCGGCAGCCTCACCGGCCTGGCCAGCTTCCACCAGCATTTCGACCTGCCGCAGCCGGACATCAAGCACGCCGCCTGCCCGCACTTCTACAAGGCGCCGGCCGGCATGGACGAGGCAGCCTTCGTCCGCCACTGCGCCGAGGATCTGGAGAAACTGATCCTCGCCGAAGGCCCGGATACCGTGGCCGCCTTTATCGGTGAACCGGTGATGGGCACCGGCGGCATCATCGTCCCGCCCAAGGGTTACTGGGAGGCGATCCAGGCCGTACTGGCCAAGTACGACATCCTGCTGATCGCCGACGAAGTGGTCTGCGCCTTCGGCCGCCTCGGTACGCCGATGGGCAGTCAGATGTTCGGCATGCAGCCGGACCTGATCACCACCGCCAAGGGCCTGACCAGCGCCTACGCACCGCTTTCCGCGGTGATCGTCGGCGAGAAGGTATGGAGCGTGATCGAAGAGGCCTCCGCCCGCGACGGCGCCATGGGCCATGGCTGGACCTATTCCGGCCACCCGATCTGCGCCGCTGCGGCGCTGGCCAACCTGGACATCCTGGAGAAGGAAAACATCGCCGCCAATGCCGCCGAAGTCGGCGCCTACCTCAACCAGCAGCTGCGCCAGACCTTCGAAGGTCATCCGCTGGTCGGTGAAGTGCGTGGCGTCGGCATGCTCGCCGCGCTGGAGTTCATGGCCGACCGCGAGGCACGCACGCCGTTCGATGCATCGCTCAAGGTGGGTCCGCGGGTCTCCGCCGCATGCCTGGAACGCGGCATGATCGCCCGTGCCATGCCGCACGGCGACATCCTTGGCTTCGCCCCGCCGCTGGTGCTGACCCGCGCCGAAGCGGACGAGGTGGTGGGCATCGCCAAGGCCGCGGTGGATGCGGTGGCCTGCGAGGTGCTCTGAGTCGAGCAGTGCGCAAGGTGGATGGCTGCGGCCATCCGCCCTCACCCATCCCCACCGTTTCGGATATCGATCTAGCGCGGCTGGGCCGCCGCCACCGGCAGCGCCTGCAGGCGCGACAGGTGCAGGGCTACGGCCAGCGCCACCAGCAGCAACGAGCCGATGAACAGGCCGAGGCCGTCCCAGCCGGCTGCCTGCCAGAACACGCCGCCCAGGGTACCGGCCACGCTGGAGCCGACGTAGTAGCAGAACAGGTACAGCGACGACGCCTGCCCCTTGGCCTGGGTGGCACGGCGGCCGATCCAGCTGCTCGCCACCGAGTGGGCGCCGAAGAAGCCGAAGGTGAACAGCAGCATGCCCACCAGTACCGCCGCCAGGTTGTCGACGATGGTCAGGGCCAGCCCGCCGAGCATCAGGCCGATGACCGCCCACAGCACCTTGCGCCGGCCCAGCTTGTCGCCCAGTGCGCCAATTTGCGCCGAGCTGTAGATACCGGACAGGTACACCACCGAGAGCAGGCCGATGCTGGTCTGGTCCAGGCGGAACGGCGCCTCGATCAGGCGGTAGCCGATGTAATTGAACAGGGTGACGAAACTGCCCATCAGCAGGAAGCCGAGCAGGAACAGCCAGGGCAACCCGGCATCGCGGAACTGCAGGGTGTAGCCCTGCAGCAGGCTGCGTGGGCGCAGCGAGCGTGGGCGGAAGTTGCGCGACACCGGCAGCAGGCGCCAGAACAGCAGCCCGGCCAGTACGCCCAGACCGCCAAGTGTGCCCAGCACGGCGTGCCAGGACATGTAGTCGACCAGTACCCCGCTGAGCAGGCGCCCGCTCATGCCGCCGATGGCGTTGCCACCGATATACACGCCCATGGCCAGGCCCAGGTGCAGCGGGTCGATTTCCTCACTGAGGTAGCTCATGGCCACGGCCGCCAGGCCGCTCAGGGCCAGGCCGACCAGTGCGCGCATCAGCAGCACGCCTTCCCAGGTCGGCATCAGCGCGCTGCCGACGGTGAACAGCGCCGCGGCCAGCAGCGAGACCACCATCACCGGCTTGCGTCCGAGCGCATCGGACAGCGGGCCGGTGATCAGCAGGCCGACGGCCATGGTGATGGTCGACACCGAGAGAATCAGGCTGCTCTGCGCCGCGCTCAGGGCGAACTGCTGCGACAGCATGGGCATCATCGGCTGCACGCAGTAGAGCAAGGCAAAGGTGGCGAAACCGCCGCAGCACATCGCCAGCAGGGTGCGCAAAAAGGCGTGGGTGCCCTTCTCGATATAGACGGGAGCCGCAGTCAGGCTGCCAGGAGCAGGCTCCTCGTCGGCGGGTACGCACTCGTTGGGCGCGTGGGGAACGGGTTGGCGCATGGTGACCTCGTGGGCGTGCGTTTTTCGGGCAAAGACCTGCCGTCACGCAGGGATCTGCCCGCGCGAGGACTGTTCTTGTCGTTGGAATGCCACAAGGATAAGTAGGACGCTATTTTTCATCCAATATAATATTCGACACCAATGATATGTTTTGCGACTTATGGAGGGCTCATGGAGCTGCGTCACCTGCGCTATTTCGTCGCCGTCGCCGAGGAGCTGCATTTCGGCCGGGCCGCCGAACTGCTGGGCATTTCCCAGCCGCCGCTGAGCCAGCAGATCCAGGCGCTGGAGCAGGAGTTGGGCGTGCGCTTGTTCGAGCGCAGCAACCGGCATGTGGCGCTGACCGATGCCGGCCGGCTATTTCTCGAGGAAACCCGTCAGACCCTGGCCCAGGTCAGTCGCTCGGTGGACGTGGTGCGGCGCGCCGAACAGGGCGAGATCGGCGAGCTGCAGATCGGCTTCACCGCGTCGGCTCCTTTCGTCTCGATGATCCCCCGCGCGGTGTTCGCCTTCCGTCAGGCCTTTCCTGCCGTGCACCTGAATCTACAGGAGATGACCAGCAGCGAGGTCAGCCAGGCGCTGATCGAACGCAAGCTGCAGATCGGCATGATCCGCCCGCTGGAGCTGCCGGCCGAGCTGGAAGCGGTGGAGTTGCTGCGCGAGCCGCTGATGGCCCTGCTGCATGCCAATCACCCGCTGGCCGCTGACGAGGATCAGGGGTTGGCGCTGGCCGAGCTGGCCGACGAGCCATTCGTGTTCTTTCCACGGGGTCATGGCACCGGGCTTTACCCGCAGTTGTTCAACCTGGCGCGCCAGGCCGGTTTCAGCCCAAGGGTCAGCCAGGAAGCGCACGAAGCGATGACCATCATCGGCCTGGTGGCCGCCGGTCTCGGGGTTTCGGTGTTGCCCTCGTCGTTTCGCCGGGTGCGGATCGACGGGGTGGTGTTTCGCCCGCTGCTCGACGCCGATGCCACCACCGCGGTCTGGCTGGTCAAGCGTCGCCAGGAGCATTCACCGCTGGCGCAGGCCTTCGTCGATCTGCTGACCCGGGAAGTGCAGGCGATGCAGTAGGTCGCGGAGGCGTCATCTGCCCGATGCTCAGGGGCGGGCGGGCTTGTCCAGCTTGCGCAGGAACACGGTCATTTCCTTCTCCGCCTGCTTGTCGCCCTTGTCCTGCGCAGCGGTGATGCCCTGTTGCCAGGCCGTCCGTGCGCCGTCCGCATCTCCGCCTGTTTGAAGAGCCTTGCCCAGCAGCTTCCAGGCGGCGGAATAGTTCGGGTCGAGTTCGACGCAGCGTTGCAGGTGCTCGGCTGCCCGCGCGGCGTTGCCGCCATCCAGATACGCCTTGCCCAGACCGAAGCGCAGCAGGGCATTGTCCTTGCCGCTGGCCAGCATTCTTTCCAGTGCCTCGGTACTCATCAGGGTTCTCCCGGTAGGCGCGAATTGCTTCGCAAGCAGCTGATATCCAGCCCCAGGGCTGGTCGCGCATGACGCGCCCTCGGCAACGTCAGAAGAAGGTCAGACCCGCCTGGAACAGCCGCTCGACGTCGCGAATGTACTTCTTGTCGACCAGGAACAGGATCACGTGGTCGCCGGACTCGATCACCGTGCTGTCGTGGGCGATCAGCACGGTCTCGTCGCGGATGATGGCGCCGATGGTAGTACTCGGCGGCAGGGCGATATCTTCGATGGCGCGGCCGATGACCTTGCTCGACTTGGCATCGCCATGGGCAATCACTTCCAGCGCTTCCGCCGCGCCCCGGCGCAGGCTGTGCACGCTCTCGATATCGCCACGACGCACATGGGTCAGCAGGGTGCCGATGGTGGCCAGCTGCGGGCTGATGGCAATGTCGATCTCGCCACCCTGGACCAGGTCGACATAGGCCGGATTGTTGATGATGGTCATCACCTTGCGCGCGCCCAGACGCTTGGCCAGCAGCGACGACATGATGTTGGCCTCGTCGTCGTTGGTCAGGGCGAGGAAGATGTCGGCGTCGTTGATGTTCTCTTCCACCAGCAGGTCGCGATCCGAGGCGCTGCCCTGCAGCACGATGGTGCTGTCGAGATTCTCCGACAGGTAGCGGCAGCGCGCCGGGTTCATCTCGATGATCTTCACCTGGTAGCGACTTTCGATGGCTTCGGCCAGGCGTTCGCCGATATTGCCGCCGCCAGCGATAACCACGCGCTTGTAGCTGTCCTCGAGGCGGCGCATCTCGCTCATCACCGCGCGAATGTGTGCCTTGGCGGCGATGAAGAACACTTCGTCATCGGCCTCGATCACGGTATCGCCCTTGGGCATGATCGGCCGGTTGCGACGGAAGATGGCCGCCACGCGCGTGTCGACGGTGGGCATGTGCGCACGGATCTGGCGTAGTTGCTGGCCCACCAGCGGGCCGCCGTAATAGGCCTTGACCGCCACCAGCTGCGCCTTGCCTTCGGCGAAGTCGATCACCTGCAGGGCGCCGGGGTATTCGATAAGGCGCTTGATGTAATTGGTCACCACCTGCTCGGGGCTGATCAGCACGTCGACCGGGATCGCCTCGTTGTTGAACAGTGCTTCGCGGGTCAGGTAGGCAGCCTCGCGCACCCGGGCGATGCGTGTCGGCGTGCGGAACAGGGTGAAGGCCACCTGGCAGGCGATCATGTTGACTTCATCGCTGTTGGTCACCGCCACCAGCATGTCGGCATCGTCCGCCCCGGCCTGGCGCAGCACGGTGGGGAAAGAGCCCTTGCCCTGCACGGTGCGAATGTCCAGACGGTCGCCGAGATCGCGCAGGCGATCACCATCGGTGTCGACCACGGTGATGTCGTTGGCCTCGCTGGCAAGGTGTTCCGCCAGGGTACCGCCCACCTGTCCGGCGCCGAGAATGATGATTTTCACTGATCACTCCGTTAGCTGTGGCTGGTCACAGCGCTCTTTGTCAGCTTGGCATAGTAGAAGCCGTCGTGGCCGTCGATTTGCGGCAGCAACTGGCGGCCATGCTCTGGCTGCAGGCCGAACTCACCGGCGATGGCGACTTCCCTGGCGTCATGCGTGCGTGTCAGGAACGCGGCAATGGTCTCGCTGTTTTCCGTCGGCAGCACCGAGCAGGTGGCATAGAGCAGGATGCCGCCAGGCGCCAGGGTCGGCCACAGGGCATCGAGCAGTTCACCCTGCAATTGCGCCAGGGAGGGGATGTCCTGGGGCTGGCGGGTCAGCTTGATGTCCGGGTGGCGGCGAATCACGCCGGTGGCCGAGCAGGGCGCGTCGAGCAGAATGCGCTGGAACGGCTGGCCGTCCCACCAGGCGCCGGTATCGCGTCCGTCGGCGGCGATCAGCGTGGCCTGCAGCTGCAGGCGCTCGAGATTCTCGCGCACGCGCGCCAGGCGTTTGGGCTCCAGGTCGACGGCAACCACTTCGCTCAGGTCCGGCTCGACCTCCAGCAGATGGCAGGTCTTGCCGCCCGGTGCGGCGCAGGCGTCCAGCACGCGTTGGCCGGGCGCCAGTTCGAGCAGGTCGGCGGCCAGTTGTGCGGCTTCGTCCTGCACGCTGACGCGTCCTTCCCTGAAGCCCGGCAGCGTGGTCACGTCGCAGGGCTGCAGCAGGCGCACGCCATCGCGGCTGAAGCGGCAGGGTTCAGCGGCCAGACCGGCGCCACGCAACTCGTCGAGGTAGGCATCGCGGCTGCCGTGGCGGCGATTGACCCGCAGGATCAGCGGCGGATGGGCATTGTTGGCGGCGCAGATGGCCTGCCAGTGCTCGGGCCAGAAGGCCTTGAGCTGTTTTTGCAGCCAGCGCGGGTGTGCGCTGTGCAGCACCGGATCGCGGTCGAGTTCGGCAAACAGAACCTCGTGCTCGCGTTGGGCGCGGCGCAGCACGGCGTTGAGCAGGCCCTTGGCCCAGGGTTTCTTCAGCACCCCGGCGCAGCCGACCGTTTCGCCGATGGCGGCATGTTCGGGGATGCGGCTGTGCAGCAACTGGTAGAGGCCGATCAGCAGCAGGGCTTCGACGTCCCTGTCGGCGGCCTTGAAGGGCTTCTCCAGCAGCTTGTCCGCCAGAAGTTGCAGACGCGGCTGCCAGCGTGCCGCGCCGAAAGCCAGGTCCTGCGCCAGGGCACGGTCGTGGTGTTCGACCTTGTCCAGCTGCGGTGGCAGGCTGCTGCCCAGCGAAGCCTTGCCGGAGAGCACGGCGGTCAGGGCGCGGGCGGCCGCCAGGCGCGGGTTCATTGGCCGAGCACCAGGCCGGCGGCGAACTGCTCGCGGCGGCTGTTGTACAGGTCGGCGAAGGCCAGCGGCTTGCCGCCGGGCAACTGCAGGCGGGTCAGGCGCAGCGCACCCTCGCCACAGGCTACGGTCAGGCCGTGCTTGTCGGCGGCGAGAATGCTGCCGGGAGTGCCCTTGCCCTCGCCGATCTCGGCGGCATGCACTTTCAACGCATCACCGTTCAGTGTGGTATGGCAGATCGGCCAGGGGTGGAAGGCGCGCACCAGACGCTCCAGCTCGACGGCCGGGCGGTTGAAATCGAGGCGCGCTTCGTCCTTGTTCAGCTTGTGTGCATAGTTGGCCAAGGCGTCGTCCTGCACCTCGCCCTTCAGCGTGCCGGCGGCCAGGCCGTCGATGGCCTGCAGTACGGCCTGCGGGCCAAGTCGGGCCAGGCGGTCATGCAGCGTGCCGCCAGTGTCGTCGGGGCTGATCGGCGTGCTCACCTTGAGCAACATCGGGCCTGTGTCGAGGCCGGCTTCCATCTGCATCACGGTGACGCCGCTCTCGGCATCGCCGGCCTGCACCGCACGCTGGATCGGTGCGGCGCCGCGCCAGCGCGGCAGCAACGAGGCGTGGCTGTTGATGCAGCCCAGGCGCGGGGTGTCGAGCACCACCTGCGGCAGGATCAGGCCGTAGGCCACCACCACCATCAGATCCGGCTTGAGCGCGGCCAGCTCGGCCTGCGCCTCTTCATTGCGCAGGCTGGCCGGCTGATGGACCGGGATGCCGTGCTCGACGGCCAGCTGCTTGACCGGGCTCGGCATCAGCTTCTGGCCGCGACCGGCCGGGCGATCCGGCTGGGTGTAGACGGCGATGATCTGGTGCGGGCTGGCCAGCAGGGCCTTGAGGTGTTCGGCGGCGAATTCCGGGGTGCCGGCAAAGACGATACGCATGGGGTCACCAAAGAAAAAGGCTTGCCTGGCAGGTCACATGGAAACTACTGCGCTCGGTTATGCCGCGTTGAAAACAGGCTCGGACTGCTCATTTACAGCTCGTAAACTCCGCGTCCTCGTCTGTTTTCGCCTTGCCTAACCTTCGCTCGTGACGTTTCCATGCGACCTGCTACGCAAGCCTTGGGAATAAATGAATCAGGCGCGCTGGCGATGCTGTTTTTCCAGCTTCTTCTTGATCCGGTCGCGCTTGAGGTTGGAAAGGTAGTCAACGAACAGCTTGCCGTTGAGGTGATCGCACTCGTGCTGGATGCACACGGCGAGCAGGCCTTCGGCGATCAGCTCGTAAGGCTGGCCATTACGATCCAGCGCCTTGATCTTCACCTTCTGCGGACGATCGACGTTCTCGTAGAAACCGGGCACCGACAGGCAGCCTTCCTGGTACTGGTCCATCTCTTCGGTCAGCGGTTCGAACTCGGGATTGATGAAGACCCGCGGCTCGGACTTGTCCTCGGACAGATCCATGACCACCACGCGCTTGTGCACGTTGACCTGCGTCGCGGCCAGGCCGATACCGGGTGCGTCATACATGGTCTCGAACATGTCGTCGATCAGCTGGCGGATGGAGTCGTCCACAACGTCCACCGGTTTGGCGATGGTACGCAGGCGTGGATCAGGAAATTCGAGGATATTCAGGATCGCCATATGCGTTTGTGATGCACTTGTGGAATAAAGTCAAAATCCGCTGCTAAGATGATGAACAGCATTGAAAAACGGCTTCACGCCGCGTATTCAGCGGGTTTGGCACGCGGCGCTAGGGCGCTTCACGTGAAGGCACATAATAAAGGGATTCACCGTATGAGGAAATCACTACTCGCCCTGCTCCTGGCAGCTGGCGGATTGGCCCTGACCTGCATGGCCCAGGCTGCAGTGCAACTCAAGGACGGTCATCCGGACCGTTACACCGTGGTCAAGGGCGATACGCTGTGGGATATCTCCGGCAAATTCCTCAGCCAACCGTGGAAGTGGCCGGAGATCTGGCATGCCAACCCACAGGTCGCCAACCCGCATCTCATCTATCCCGGCGATACCCTCAATCTCGTTTATGTCGACGGGCAGCCGCGCCTGATGCTCAACCGTGGCGATTCGCGCGGGACCATCAAGCTGTCGCCACAGGTACGCAGCACGCCGATGGCCGAGGCGATCCCGACCATCCCGCTGGAAGCGATCAACAGCTTCCTGCTGAGCAACCGCATTGTCGACACTCCTGAAGAGTTCAACGGCAAGCCTTACATCGTTGCGGGCAACGCCGAGCGCGTCGTCAGCGGCGCTGGTGATCGTGTCTATGCGCGCGGTCAGTTCGACGATGAACACGCTATCTACGGTGTCTTCCGTCAGGGCAAGACCTACGTGGATCCGGAAACCAAGGAATTCCTCGGTATCAACGCCGACGACATCGGTACCGGCGAGATCGTCGCGGAAGAAGGCGATGTGGGTACCCTGCTGCTGAGCCGTTCGACTCAGGAAGTACGCCTTGGCGATCGCCTGTTCCCCACCGAGGAGCGTGCGATCAACTCCACCTTCATGCCCAGCGAGCCGTTCGGCGAGATCAACGGCCTGATCCTCGACGTGCCACGTGGCGTGAGCCAGATCGGCCAGTTCGACGTGGTCACCCTGAACAAGGGCGCACGCGATGGTCTGGAAGTCGGCAACGTACTGGCGGTGTACAAGACCGGCGAAACCGTGCGCGACCGCGTCACTGGCGAAAGCGTGAAAATTCCCGACGAGCGCTCCGGCCTGCTCATGGTGTTCCGCACCTATGACAAGCTCAGCTACGGTCTGGTGCTCCAGGCCAGCCGGCAACTGGCAGTGATGGACAAGATCCGCAACCCGTAATACCCAACGAGCCCCGCGATTGCGGGGCTCGTGCTTTCTGCCCGCCAGGATGGCGGCGCAACATTTCAGGGAAGAATCGCCATGTCTTTACCCTCCCCGCATTTTCCCGCCGTCTCTCCTGCGGAACTTGAAGCCCGTCTGCGCCTGCACCTGCTGCCGGAACTGGGGCCGCGACGTTTTCGCAAACTGCTGCGTGCATTCGACAGCGCTTCGGCGGCGCTGAGTGCGCCGGCCAGTGCCTGGCGTGCGTTGGGGCTGCCCGCGGTTTGCGCCGAGCCTCGACGTAGCGAGGAAATTCGCGAGCGGGCGCGCGCTGCGCTGCAGTGGCTGGAAGAACCCGGGCAGCATGTGCTGATGTGGGATGACCCGCGTTATCCGGCTTTGCTGGCCGAGTTGGCCGACGCACCGCCGCTGCTGTTCGTGGCGGGCGAGCCAAGCGTGCTGGAGGCGCCGCAGCTGGCCATGGTCGGCAGCCGGCGTGCCTCGCAGCCGGGGCTGGACAACGCGCGGGCCTTTGCCCGCAGCCTGGCCGGTGGTGGTTTCGTCATAACCAGCGGGCTGGCGCTGGGCATCGACGGCGCCGCGCATCAGGGTGCGCTGGAGGCTGGTGGTAGAACGCTCGCCGTACTGGGCACCGGCTTGCAGTGTCTGTATCCACGGCGACATGTGGGGCTGGCGGCACGAATCATCGAGCAGGGCGGCGCACTGGTGTCCGAGTTGCCGCTGGACTGTCCGCCACAGGCGAGCAACTTCCCGCGGCGCAACAGGATCATCAGCGGCCTCTCCTTGGGCGTGCTGGTGGTCGAGGCCAGCCCTTCGAGCGGCTCGCTGATCACCGCGCGCCTTGCCGCAGAGCAGGGGCGCGAGGTCTATGCCATTCCCGGATCCATTCACCACCCAGGGGCGCGGGGCTGTCACCAGTTGATTCGCGATGGCGCTACGCTGGTGGAAAGCATCGAGCATGTTCTCGAAGCGCTGCGTGGCTGGCAGACGCCATCCGCCACCCCTGTAGCCAAGGCGGCGCCTGCCGGTGCCGGGCATCCTTTGCTGGCCTTGCTGCATGCCGCCCCGCACAGCACCGAGGCGCTGGTTCAGGCCAGTGGCCAGCCGCTGGCCGAGGTTCTCGCGGCATTGACCGAACTGGAGCTCGATGGCCTGGTGTGTAACGAAGCCGGGCGCTGGTTGGCGCGAAACCCTTAACCCAGGGAAAACACGCGTTCCATCTACAGTCGCATGGCGGTCTTGGATAGACTGCCGGCCATTGGTTCACTGGGAGACAGTCGATGGCCAGCAACTGGCAGATACAGCAAACGGCGCGAGTGGTGCGTCAGGGCGGCGTGATCGCCTACCCGACCGAAGCGGTCTGGGGCCTGGGCTGTGACCCGTGGAACGAAGAGGCGGTGGACCGCCTGCTGGCACTCAAGTCACGGCCGATGTACAAGGGCCTGATCGTGGTCGCCGACGACATCGCACAGTTCGACTTCCTCCTCGATGACCTGCCCGAAACCTGGCTGGAGCGCCTGGCAGGCAGCTGGCCGGGTCCGAATACCTGGCTGGTGCCGCACCAGAATCGTCTGCCCGAGTGGGTCACTGGCGAGCACGACACCGTTGCCCTGCGCGTCAGTGATCATCCGCTGGTACGTGCACTCTGCCGCTACACCGGCCCGCTGATTTCCACTTCGGCCAACCCGGCGGGACGCCCGTCGGCGCGTTCGCGGCTGCGTGTCGAACAGTATTTCCCGGGCGAGCTGGACAAGGTACTTGGCGGTGCCCTGGGCGGGCGCAGGAATCCAAGTCTGATCCGTGACCTGCGCACGGGCGATGTGATTCGTCCGTCCTGACTACTCTGAATCCCGCGGCTAAAGCCCCCTTGAGCACGGGGCCTTTAGCCGTGAGTGTTTCAGCGCGGAAGTTTTACGGCAGCAGAATGGTCGAGCCGGTGGTCTGCCGCGAGCTCAGTGCGTCCTGCGCGGCGGCGGCGTCCTTCAGCGCATAGCGATTGCTGATCTCCACCTGCAGCTTGCCGCTGGCGATCATCCCGAACAGCTCGTCAGCCATGGCCTGCAGACGCTGCGCGCTGGTAGCGTAGCCGGCCAGCGTCGGGCGGGTGACGTACAGCGAGCCCTTCTGCGCCAGGATGCCCAGGTTGACCCCGGTGACCGCCCCCGACGCATTGCCGAAGCTGACCAGCAGGCCGCGCGGCGCCACGCAGTCCAGCGAGGTTTCCCAGGTGCTCTTGCCGACACCGTCGTAGACCACCGGGCACTTGGCGCCGTCGGTCAGCTCCAGCACGCGCTGCACAACGTTCTCATGGCTGTAGTCGATGGTCGCCCAGGCGCCCAGCTCCCTGGCCCGCGCGGCCTTCTCCGCAGAGCTGACGGTACCGATGAGCTTGACGCCCAGCGCATTGGCCCACTGGCAGGCGAAGGAACCGACGCCGCCTGCTGCGGCGTGGAACAGGATGGTTTCGCCACCCTTGAGCTCATAGGTCTGGCGCAGCAGGTACTGCACCGTCAGGCCCTTGAGCATCACCGCGGCGGCCTGCTCGAAGCTGATGCTGTCCGGCAGTTTCACCAGCTTGTCGGCAGGCAGCACGTGCAGTTCGCTGTAGGAGCCGAGCGGGCCGGTGGCGTAGGCGACGCGATCGCCCACTTCGAGGCCTTCGACTTCACTGCCCACCGCCTCGACCACACCGGCGCCTTCAGTGCCCAGGCTCGAGGGTAGTGCGGGCGGCTGGTACAGACCGCTGCGGTAATAGGTGTCGATGAAGTTCAGGCCGATGGCCCGGTTGGCTACCCGTACTTCGCGTGGGCCGGGCGCCGCCGGCTGGTAATCGTGGTATTCCAGCACGTCGCTGCCGCCGTGCTGGCTGAACTGAATACGCTTGGCCATTTCGGATTCCTTGTCTGCTCAGGGCCGTCTCTGACGGCATAAAGGGTCTATCCAAACGCTCCGATTGACCGACGTCAACTGCGGATGTGCCTGGGTGAATGCTATGCTGCCCGCCGATTCCGCCCTGCTCTCTGTTCAAGGTGCCGCCGTGACTGACCGTACCGAGGCCGTGAAGGCCTATCTGCTCGACCTGCAAGATCGCATCTGCTCCGCCCTGCAAGCTGAAGACGGCCAGGCCGTGTTCGCCGAGGATGCCTGGCAGCGCCCGGCCGGCGGCGGCGGTCGCACGCGGGTGATCGAGAACGGCGCGCTGATCGAAAAGGGCGGAGTGAACTTCTCCCACGTGTTCGGTGACAGCCTGCCGCCTTCGGCCAGCGCCCACCGTCCCGAGCTGGCCGGGCGCGGCTTCCAAGCCCTCGGCGTGTCGCTGGTGATCCACCCGGAAAACCCCTACGTGCCGACTTCGCACGCCAACGTGCGCTTCTTCAGCGCCGAGAAGGCAGGTAAAGAGCCGGTGTGGTGGTTCGGTGGCGGCTTCGACCTGACGCCCTACTACGCCAACGAGGAAGACTGCGTGCACTGGCACCAGGTGGCCCGTGACGCCTGCGCGCCGTTCGGCGCCGAGGTCTATCCGAAGTTCAAGGCCTGGTGCGACCGCTATTTCCACCTCAAGCACCGCGGTGAGCCACGCGGCATCGGCGGGCTGTTCTTCGACGACCTCAACGAATGGGACTTCGACACCTGCTTCGCCTTCATGCGCGCCATCGGTGATGCCTATCTGCAGGCCTACCTGCCCATCGTGCAGCGCCGCAAGCTCACCCCCTTCGGCGAGCGCGAGCGCGAGTTCCAGGCCTTCCGTCGGGGTCGCTACGTGGAATTCAACCTGGTGTTCGACCGTGGCACCCTGTTCGGCCTGCAGTCCGGCGGGCGTACCGAGTCGATCCTCATGTCGCTGCCGCCGCATGTGCGCTGGGGCTATGACTGGAAGCCGGAGCCGGGCAGCGAGGAGGCGCGCCTGACCGAGTACTTCCTCACCGATCGTGACTGGCTTTCGGCCTGATTCCGCAGCCCGGCCAACACAACAGGATTTCTCATGGACCGCTACTGCGTCTTCGGCAACCCCATCGGCCACAGCAAATCGCCGCTGATCCATCGTCTGTTCGCCGAGCAGACCGGTCACGCGCTGACCTACGATGCGCGTCTGGCACCGCTGGATGACTTCGCCGGCGATGCCCGAGCCTTCTTCGCCGACGGTCTGGGCGGCAACGTCACCGTGCCGTTCAAGGAAGAGGCCTTTCGCCTGGCCGACGAACTCACCGAGCGTGCCCGCCGCGCCGGTGCAGTGAACACCCTGAAGAAGCTGGCAGACGGTCGCCTGCTCGGTGACAACACCGACGGCGCCGGGCTGACCCGCGACCTGCAGGACAACGCCGGTTTCAGCTTGGCCGGCAAGCGCGTTCTGATCCTCGGCGCCGGTGGCGCCGTGCGCGGCGTGCTGGAACCCTTCCTGGCGCAGAAGCCGGCGGTGCTGGTGATCGCCAACCGCACCGTAAGCAAGGCCGAGCAACTGGTGCGCGAGTTCGCCGATCTCGGCCCGCTGGTCGCCGCCGGTTTTGACTGGATCGATGCGCCGGTCGACCTGATCGTCAACGGCACCTCGGCCAGCCTGGGCGGTGAGTTGCCGCCGATTGCACCTGGCCTGATCCAGCCCGGACATACGCTCTGCTACGACATGATGTACGGCCGCGAGGCAACCGCCTTCAATCGTTGGGCCGCCGAGCAGGGCGCTGCGCGCTGCCTGGACGGCCTGGGCATGCTGGTCGAGCAGGCGGCCGAGGCCTTCGAGCTGTGGCGTGGCGTGCGTCCGGACACCGCGCCGGTGCTGGCCGAACTGCGCCGCCAACTGGCGGGCTAGCGCCCATGGACGAACGGACGCTGCCACGGGTGCGGGGTTACCACGCCCACGTCTACTTCGATGCCGGCACCCTCGATCAGGCCCGTGCGCTGTGCGAAGAAGCCGCGCGGCGTTTCCCGCTGAAGATGGGACGGATGCACGAGCGCCCGGTCGGGCCGCATCCGGACTGGAGCTGCCAACTGGCCTTCCGTCCCGATCTGTTTGGCGAGCTGGTGCCCTGGCTGATGCAGCACCGCGACGGCCTCAATGTGCTGGTGCACCCGATCACCGACGATGAGCTGCGCGACCACCGTGACTGGTCGCTGTGGCTCGGTCAGTCACGCCCGCTGGACCTGAGCGCATTCGCGGACGAATGATGGCCGGGGCCAGTTGCCCCGCTCAATGCTCGAACTGCATCGGGCAGTGCTCGGCGCCCTCCAGCTTGAGAATCTCCTCCACCACCTGAGGTCGTGCCTGGCGCAGCACCAGGTTGCGCTGCGCCGCCTGCAGGCGACGCGCCTCCTGGTGCAGCATCTCCACCCCGGCATAGTCGATGAAGTTGATGTGCCGAGCGTCGATCACCACACGCCGGCCACGGCTGCGTTGCAGCAGTTGCTGGATGTACTGGCAGGCGCCGAAGAAGATCGAACCGTCGATGCGCAGTACCTCGTCATCGCCGTCGTGCCACAGGCGCACGCGTGGCTGCGAGGTACGTTTGAGGTAGAAGAACAGCGAGGCCAGCACACCGGCGTAGATCGCCGTCTGCAGCTCCAGCACCAGAGTGGCGGTGAAGGTCAGCAGCATCACCACGAACTCCGAGCGACTGACCTTGCGCAGTGCCCGAATCGCCGGCAGATCCACCAGGCCCCAGCAGATCAGCAGGATACCGGCGGCCATCACCGGCAGAGGTATGTGCGTCAGCAGCGCCGCGCCGAACACCGCGAACAGCGCTACCAGCAGCGCCGAAAACACTCCGGCCAGCGGTGTGCGTGCGCCGGCCTGCAGGTTCAGCGCCGAGCGGGTGAAGGAGCCGGCCGACAGCGAGCCGGAGAACCAGGGGCCGATGATGTTCGACAGACCCTGGGCGCGCACTTCCTGGTTGGCGTCGAGGAACTGGTGCGACATCACTGCCAGGGCGCGGGCGATGGACAGGCTGGTGACCAGCCCGAGCATGCCGCAGGCCACCGCTGCCGGCAGCAGGCGCAGCACGTTGTCGAGGTCGAAATTCAGGATGGTCAAAGGCGGCAGGCCGCCGTCGAACGGCGCGACCAGAGCGATGTCCGCGGCGAAGCGGGCGGGCAGCAGCCAGACCAGCAGGCTGCCGCCGACCAGGCCGATCAGCAGTGCGGGTGCCTTCGGCCAGAGTTTGCGCACGGCCACGCTGAGCAGCAGGGTAAAGGCCGCCAGCGCCAGGCTCGGCCAGTGCGCCTCGGGCAGGTGCTGGCCGATCTGCAGCAGGCCGGTCAGGGCCGTGGGTTGGTTGGCGACCTCCACGCCGAGCAGATTGGGCATCTGCCCGATGGCGATCACCAGCGCCGCGCCGAGGGTGAAGCCGAGCACCACCGACTGCGAGACGAAGTTCACCAGCGCGCCGAAGCGCAACAGGCCGAGCAGCCACTGGAACAGCCCGGCGAGAAAGGTCAGCAGCAGGATCAGGGCGATGAACTCGTCGCTGCCCATGCGTGCCATGGGCGTGACGCTGGTGAACAGGACGATGGAGATGGCGGCGGTCGGCCCGCAGATCAGGTGCCAGGACGAGCCCCACAGGCAGGCGATGATTACCGGCACGATGGCCGCATACAGCCCGTACTCCGCAGGCAGTCCGGCGATCAGGGCGTAGGCCAGCGACTGCGGCAGGGCCAGGATGGCGCCACTGAGGCCCACCAGCAGGTCGTTGCCGAGGGTCTTGCGGCTGATGCCGGGTAACCAGCGTAGAAACGGCAACAGGGTCTGGCGGTCAGGTAGGCGCATGGCTCGGATCGGGGATGGGCCGCAGGCGGCTCCACCCTACTCACTTGCGGCGGTTAATTCAAAGTCGCGCCTTCACGGCAGCCACGCCGTCGCCGCCGTCGCGGGTGGTGACGCCTTGCAACCAGCCATCGAGCACCTGCGGGTTGGCCTTGAGCCAGGCCTTGATCGCGGCGTCGTTGCTGGCCTGCTTGCTCAGTACTTGGTCCATGATGCTGTTCTCCATGTCCTGGGTGAAGCGCAACTGGCTCAGGAGCTTGCCGACGTTCGGGCACTGCTCGGCATAGCCCTTGCGCGCCAGGGTATTGACCTGGCCACTGTCGCCGAAATACTTCTCGCCGCCCTTGAGGTACTGCATGTCGTACTGCACGTTCATCGGGTGCGGCGTCCAGCCGAGAAACACCACGAACTGATCGCGCTTCACCGCTCGGCCCACCTGCACCAGCATCGCCTGCTCGCTGGACTCCACCAGTTGCCAGTCGCCCAGGCCGAACTCGTCGGCGGCAATCATCTGCCTGATCGACTCATTGGCCGGCGAGCCGGAAGCGATGCCGTAAAGCTTCTTGCCGAACTTGTCGGCGTGCTTGTCGAGGTCGGCGAAGGTCTTCACCCCGGCCTCATAGGCATAGGTCGGTACGGCCAGGGTGTACTCGGTGCCTTCGAGGTTCTGCGCCAGCTTGTCGACCTCACCGCTGGGGACGAACTTGTCGTAGTTGCTCTGTTGCGCCGGCATCCAGTTGCCGAGGAAGACGTCGACCTGGCCCTTCTGCAGCCCGGCGAAGATGATCGGCACGGCCAGGGTCTGGCTTTCCGCCTTGTAGCCCAGGCCGTCGAGCAGGAAGCTGGCGATGCCGTTGGTCACGGCGATGTCGCTCCAGCCCGGATCACCCAGCTTGACCGTGCTGCAGGCTGCATCCTCGGCCCAGACATTTGCGGCGCTGCTGAGCGCGGTGGCGAGTAACAGCGCATTCAATCGGTTCATGGCGTCTCTCCTTTTTTCTTCTGTTTTGGGGGCGGCAGTCAGTAAAGGTTCATACCTGAGGGAAACGGGCGCGGCGCTCCAGATCGTCGAGGTCGATGTGGTTGCGCATGTACTGCTGGCTGGCGTCGACCCAGGGCTGGTGATCCCAGCTGGTTCGCTTGCCCTGGCTCAGCGCTTCGGCCACCAGTCGGCGGCGACGCTGGCTGGCCAGGGTGGCGGCGTGGATCGCCGGAACGTCCCAGCGCTCGCGGGCCTCGGCGAGGAAGCCGGCGAGGATGCCCTTGTGCTCGCTGCAGTCGGCCAGGTTGTGGCGTTCCTGCGGGTCGCTGTCGAGGTTGAACAGCAGCAGCGGGTCCTGCTCGGAGTAGACGAATTTCCATGGGCCGCGGCGGATCATCATCAGCGGGCTGAGCGTGCCTTCGGCCATGTATTCGCCGAGCACTTCGTTATGGCCGCCTTCACCCTTGAGATGCGGCAGCAGTGAGCGGCCTTCCAGCTCCAGGCCGGCATCGACCTGGCCACCGGCGAGTTCCACCAGGGTCGGCAGCAGATCGAGGGTGGAGACCGACTGGCTGACCCGATGCGCGGCGAAGCGCTTCGGTGCATGCACCAGCAGCGGCACGCGGGCCGACATCTCGAACCAGTGCATCTTGTACCAGAGGCCACGTTCGCCAAGCATGTCGCCGTGGTCGCCGGAGAAGACGATCAGGGTGTCTTCGGCCAGACCGCATTCTTCCAGCGTCTTCAGCAGCTTGCCGATGTTGTCGTCGATATAGCTGCAGGCGCCGAAATAGGCGCGGCGGGCGTCGCGGATCTTATCCTCGGGTAACGGCTTGTCCCACAGGTCGATGACCTTGAGCAGGCGTTGCGAGTGCGGATCCTGCTCGGCCTGCTCGATGTGCTGATGTGGCATGGGAATGTCCACATCTTCGTAGCGATCCCAGTATTCACGGGGAATGGTGTAAGGGTCGTGCGGGTGGGTCATCGATACGGTCAGGCAGAACGGCTGCTCGGGTGTCATGCGGACGTGGTCGTAGAGATACTGGCGGGCCTTGAACACCACCTCCTCATCGAAGTCCAGCTGGTTGCTGCGCACGCAGGGGCCGGCCTGCAGCACCGAGGACATGTTGTGGTACCAGCTGGCGCGCACGTCCGGCGCGTCCCAGTTCACCGCCCAGCCGTAGTCGGCCGGGTAGATGTCGCTGGTCAGACGCTCCTCGTAACCGTGCAACTGGTCCGGGCCGCAGAAGTGCATCTTGCCCGACAGCGCCGTGCGGTAGCCGAGGCGGCGCAGGTAGTGGGCGTAGGTCGGCACGTCGGCCGGAAAATCGGCGGCATTGTCATAGGCGCCTATCTTCGACGGCAGCCGGCCGCTGACCAGAGTGAAGCGCGACGGCGCACAGAGTGGGCTGTTGCAGTAGGCCGAGTCGAACACCACGGCCTGCTCGGCCAGTTTCATCAGGTTGGGCATCTGCACCGGCGAGGCGGCATCGTGCAGCGGCAGGATCGGCGCGGCCAACTGGTCGGCCATGATGAAAAGGATGTTCGGGCGCTTCATGTGGCGGCTATTCCATACTGTGTGTTTATGCGACAGTGCTGGCGCCATGATTCCGGTAGAACGGCGGCAGGGTAAACCCGGCTGCGACACATGTCTCGGATAAGTAGAGCTTATGTTTAAAGCCTTCGATGGGGTGTCGCTCGACGCGCTGCGGGTGTTCGAGTCGGCGGCGCGCCAGCTCAGTTTCACCGCTGCCGCCAACGAGCTGGGCAGCAGCCAGCCGGCCATCAGCCAGCAGATCAAGCGCCTCGAGCAGCAACTGGCCACGCGCCTGTTCGACCGCGTCTATCGCGGCATTGTCCTGACGGAGGCTGGCGAACTGTTGCTAGGCCATGTGCAGGAAGGGCTGACAGCCCTCGATGCGGGCCTGGCGGCGGTCACCGCGCGGCAGCAGCACGAAGTCCTGCAGGTGGCCACCGACTTCGCCTTCGCCGCCTACTGGCTGATGCCGCGCCTGCAGCGCTTCAATCGCCTGTACCCGGAGGTGGACGTCAGCCTGATCACCAGCGAGCGTGACCCGGCCACGGTGCCCAGTGACATCGACGTGGCGATCCGCTTCGGTGACGGTCGCTTCAAGCATGGCGAGGCGCATCTGCTGTTTCGCGAAGAGGTTTTCCCGGTGTGCAGCCCGCGCCTGCTCGGCGAGCGTCAGCCTCCGCTGCCGACCAAGGTGCTGACCGAGCTGCCGCTGCTGCACCTGCGCCCGGAACACCGCTCACGCTGGTTCGAATGGGAGGGACTGTTCCGTGTCCTCGGCATCGCCAGCCCGCCGACACCAGGTGCCCTGCGCTTCGATAACTACACGCTGTTGATCCAGGCCGCCATCGCAGGGCAAGGTGTGGCCATCGGCTGGCGCCATCTGGTGGATGAACTTCTCGCTCAGGGACTGCTCTGTCGTCTGGGTGACGCTGAAGCATATTCGGCGCTTGGCTATTACCTGGTGCTGCCCGAGCGCAAGCGTCGCCAGCGCCTGACCGCGCGTTTCGTCGACTGGCTGCAGGCCGAACTGAATTCTCCGGCAGCGAGCGTTTGATCGGACCATACTGCAATAGCCAAGCGTGAGTCCCTATACTGAGCGGCGCCGCACAGGTCGGTCTTTCTTCATTGCCGGCCGCGGCCTTTCCACTCCAACCGGTGAAGTGAACCGTGAAACTCCGTCATTCGATATTGGGCCTGCTGCTGTGTGGCAGCCTTGTTGTTTCGAACCTCCAGGCCGCGCCGGCCCAGCCCAAGCAGGAGCTGGCCGCAGGTAGCGCCCTGCTGATCGATCTGAAGACCGGCCAGGAACTGTATTCCAGCAACCCGGACCTGCGCCTGCCGGTTGCCTCCGTCACCAAGCTGATGACCGCCATGGTGGTACTCGACGCCAAGCTGTCGCTGGACGAGGTGCTGCCGATCACCATCCGCGACACCAAGGAAATGCAGGGCGTGTTCTCCCGCGTGCGCATCGGCAGCGAGATCACCCGCCGCGAAATGCTGCACCTGGCGCTGATGTCCTCGGAGAACCGCGCGGCTGCCAGCCTCGCTCACCATTATCCGGGTGGCCACGCGGCCTTCGTCGCGGCGATGAACGCCAAGGCCAGGGCACTGGGCATGCACAACAGCCATTTCGTCGAGCCCACCGGCCTGTCCGAGCAGAATGTCGCCACTGCGCGCGACCTGGCGCTGATGGTCAAGGCGGCCAATCAGTACCCGCTGATCCACCAGTTCAGCACCGATTCCGAAGCCACCGTGGCCTTTCGCAAGCCCAACTACACACTGGGCTTTCGCAATACCAACGCTCTGGTGCGCAAGGCGGACTGGAACATCGACCTGAGCAAGACCGGCTTCACCAACGCCGCCGGTCGCTGCCTGGTGATGGCCACCACCATTGCCAACCGTCCGGTCGCCTTCGTGGTGCTCGGCGCCTTCGGCAAGTACACGCACATGGCCGACGCCAACCGCCTCAAGCGCTGGATGGAGACCGGCAAGATCACTCCTGTGCCGGCCGCCGCGCTCAGCTACAAGCAGCAGAAGCTGGCCGAATGGAGCCTGCAGGCCGCGCAGTGACCTCAAGTTGACGATGCACAAAGGGCGACTCGGTGAGTCGCCCTTTTTCATTGTGCTGTCGTGTAGCCCGGATGCAAGCCGGGGAAACAGTCAAAAGGCCCCGGGTTGCATCCGGGTTACGGTCAATCTTCCTCAGTCGTGAGCCGTCAGCGCGGACTGCCCAGCCGCTCGCTGAGAAAGTCGAGAAAACAGGTGATGCGCGAAGCCAGCGCCGTGTTGCGGTAGTACACCGCGTTGATCGGCTGACGGGCCTCTACGCGCTGCCCGGCCAGTACCTCCACCAGGGCACCGCTGGCGCGAGCGGCCTCGGTCATGAAGTCCGACAGGCACACCAGACCCTCGCTGGCCAGAGCCAGCTCGAGAACGGTATCGCCGCTGGAGGCACGCAGGCTCGGGGTAATGCGCCAGCGCTCGCCGAGGGCATGGCGCAGCGGCCATTCGTTGAGGCTGTCGGGCTCGGTAAAGCCGATCAGGCTGTGCTGCGCCAGGTCTTCGGTACGTGCCGGCGTGCCATGACGCGCCAGATACGCAGGGCTGGCCAGCACCCGGCGATAGCTGTGGCACAGCGGCCGGGCGTGCAGGCTGGAATCCGGCAGGTTGCCGATACGGATGGCCAGGTCGGTACGTCGCTCCAGCAGGTCGATGATGCGGTCGTCACTGTTCAGTTCCAGCTCGATCTGCGGATAAAGCGCGCGAAATTCGCCGATCAGCGGCACTATCACGTGCAGCATGAACGGTGAGGCAGTATTGATGCGCAGGCGTCCGGCCGGCGCCTGGCGACGCAGGGCCATCTGCTCCTCGGCGTCCTCGACGCTGGCCAGGATGCGCCGTGCCTGAGACAGGAAAACCTCGCCCTCCTCGGTCAGTTCCAGGCGCCGGGTGGTGCGGCGCAGCAGGGTGACGGCGAGCTTTTCTTCCAGGCGGCTCAGTGCACGGCTGACGCCGGATGCGGTCTGATCCAGTTGTTCGGCCGCGGCGCTGATCGAGCCGCTGTCGACCACGCTGACGAAGGCGAGCATTTCTTCCAGGCTGGTCTTCATTGTTGATCTTCAGTCAAAGGTGTTTGCCGGGTTGTTGGCTTTTTCCGCATGAGTCTGGCGCGGATACTGCTCCACCTCAACTCCGCTCGCCGTCAGTGGGGTTCTGCAACCCTGCCGGATCGACGAGACCGAACCTTCTGTCGCCGTTCCGGCCTGATGTTGACCGGCGCTTCGTAATCCAGCAGGAGATTGTTCATGAAGTTCATTCCACCCTTCGGTCTCGGCACCTTCCGCCTCAAGGAACAGGTCGCCATCGACTCGGTGCGCACCGGCCTGGAGTTGGGCTACCGGCATATCGACACGGCGCAGATCTACGGCAACGAGGTTGAGGTTGGCCAGGCCATCGCCGCCAGCGGCGTGGCCCGCGACGAGTTGTTCGTCACCACCAAGATCTGGACCGAGAACCTCGGCAGCGGCCGGGTGATCGCCAGCCTGAAGGAGAGTCTGCAGCGCCTGGGGCTGGAGCGGGTCGACCTGACCTTGATCCACTGGCCGTCGCCGAATGACGAGATACCCGTGGCGCAGTATCTGGGCGAGCTGCTGGAGGCCAAACGCCAGGGCCTGACTGCAGCCATCGGCGTATCCAACTTCACCATCGCTCACCTGCGTCAGGCCATCGAGGCCGTGGGCCTGGAGGAGATCGCCACCAACCAGGTGGAAATCCATCCGCTGCTGCAGAACCGCAAACTGGTGAATTTCGCCCGTCAGCAGGGCATCCATTTGACCGCCTACATGCCGCTGGCCTACGGCAAGGTGCTGGTCGAGCCGGAAATCCAGCGCATCGCCGCCGCTCATGGCGTCAGCCCGGCGCAGGTTGCCCTGGCCTGGTCGCTGCAGCAGGGCTACACGGTGATTCCGTCCTCGACCAGGCGCGAGAATCTGGCCGCCAACCTGGCAGCTGCCGAGCTGCGCCTGAGCACCGAAGACATGGCTGCCATCGAGGCGCTGGATCGTGGCGAGCGCGTTGCCAACCCGGGCTTTGCGCCGCGCTGGGATTGAGCCGTCCGTGTGGGTGCGCATGGCGCACCTGACCACGAATGTGTGAGAGGGGCTTTAGCCGCGACTCTGGTTTCTATCTGCCGCCAGCTATATCGATCAGCGCCCCGGTGGTGTAGCTGGCCTTGTCGCCGAGCAGCCAGACGATCGCCTCGGCGACTTCCTCTGCGCGTCCGGCGCGACCAAGCGGTGTGGTCTTGCCGAGGCGCTCGGCGCGGTCCGGCTGGCCGCCGCTGGCGTGGATCTCGGTGTCGATCAGTCCGGGGCGGACGGCGTTGACCCGCACGCCTTCGCCGCCCAGCTCCTTGGCCAGACCGCGCGTCAGCACATCCATGGCGCCTTTCGCTCCGGCGTAGTCGACGTACTCGAAGGGGGCGCCGAGGCTGGCCGCTATCGATGACACCAGTACCATCGAGCCCCCCTCGCCACCGCGGCTGCGGGCCATGCGGCGCGCGCCCTCGCGGGCGGTCAGGTAGCTGCCCAGGACGTTGACGTCGAACATGCGCCGCAGGCGCTCGCCACTCATTTCCAACAGCGGCATGGGTGGGGCGACGATCCCGGCGTTGACTACCAGGCCATGCAACGGGCCGAGCTTGTCCATGGCCTCGAACAGGCGCTGCACGTCCTCTTCGGCGGCCACATCGCCGGGCAAGGCGAGGGCCTTGCCGCCCATGGCTTCGATCTGCGCCACCACTTCGTCGGCGGCGGCGCGGTCGCTGCGGTAGTTCACCCCGACCGTCCAGCCCCTGGTCGCTGCCAGGATGGCGGTGGCACGGCCAATGCCCCGACTCGCACCAGTGATCAGCAGGTTCTTGCTCATATTGGACTCCTTGAGGGTTTCGTGGGGCCTGCTTTGCGCCGATCCGGCCAGTGCCGGTCAGGCTCGCTGCATTGGTTCTATCAGAACAGGGTCAGCGCTGATAGCGGATGCAGGCTTGAGTATGTGCGCACTTTATTGGTGCGAAATGGCTGTTTGTATTGGTGCTTTGAGCATCGTTATGGGGCGTTTTTCAGATTTGTGTGTCTGGATATGGCTCTCAGTGCGTCGCAGCCCCGGATAGGCGATTGTCGGCAAGTAGAGCCCTTTGCTGGGCTCTTTGCGTTCCCGCACCTTACAAGGGCACAGGCGGCTGGATTTCCCTTGCCGTTAATCGTCGAGGGCGCAGTTTTTGCTAGTAATCAGGGGGTTGTCTCATGTTCTGGGTGCGCCGCGGGCGTACACAGTGCTGACCTGCCATCCCCTCCGCTGTAGTCATCAGTCTGGGGCTGATTTAAGGAGCCGCGATGGAACACAACGTCTCACTCATCACAATGCTGGCAGGGGGCTTCGGCCTCGCGCTGATTTTCGGCTTCATCGCCGAAAAGATCCGCCTGCCAGCATTGGTCGGTTATCTGTTTGCCGGCATCGTCATGGGCCCGGCCACGCCCGGCTTCGTCGCCGATGTGGAACTGGCCCCGCAGCTGCTGGAAATCGGCGTGATGCTGCTGATGTTCGGCGTCGGTCTGCACTTTTCCCTGAAAGATCTCCTGGCCGTCAAGAAGATTGCCCTGCCTGGCGCAGTGGTACAGATGGGGCTTGCCACCGGGCTTGGGCTGGGCATCGCCAGCTGGTGGGGCTGGACCTTCGGCGAGAGCCTGCTGCTCGGCCTGTCGCTGTCCTGCGCCAGTACCGTGGTGCTGCTGAAGGCCCTGGAAACTCGCGGCATCCTCGACTCGATGAACGGCCGCATCGCCGTCGGCTGGCTGGTGGTGGAAGATCTGGCCACCGTACTGGTACTGGTTCTGCTGCCGCCGTTGGCCGGCGTACTGGGCGGTAACAGCCCGGTCGGTGATGCCAGTCAGCCGCTATGGTATGTGCTGGGTGTCACCATGCTGCAGGTTGCCGGTTTTATCGTGGTGATGCTGGTGGTTGGTCGCCGCGTGCTGCCGTGGATGCTGATGCAGATTGCGAAAACCGGCTCGCGTGAACTGTTCACCCTTTCCGTGGTGGCCGCTGCGATTGGCATCGCCTACGGTGCGGCCATGCTGTTCCACGTGTCGTTCGCGCTGGGTGCGTTCTTCGCGGGTACGGTCATGCGAGAGTCGGACCTGTCGCACCGTGCGGCAGAGGAGTCCCTGCCGCTGCGCGATGCGTTCTCGGTATTGTTCTTCGTGTCCGTGGGTATGCTGTTCGATCCTGCGGTGCTGATTTCCGAACCGCTGCATGTGCTGGCCGTGGTGGCCATCGTGATTGTTGGCAAGGGCCTGGCCGCGGTATTTATCGTGCTGGCCTTCCGCTACCCGCTGAACACGGCGCTGACCGTGGCGGCGAGTCTGGCGCAAATCGGCGAGTTTTCCTTCATTCTCGCCGGCCTGGGCATGGCCTTGGGGCTGTTGCCACAGGAGGGCATGAGCCTGGTACTCGCCGGCGCGCTGATATCCATAGCGTTCAACCCGTTGGTCTTCGGCATGATCCAGCCATTCAAGAACCTGGTGCTCAAGCGCTCGGCTCTGGCGCGGCGTCTGGAGCACCGCGCCGACCCACTGGCCGTCCTGCCGATGAGCACCGAGAAGAAATTCCTCGAAGGTCAGGTGGTCGTGGTCGGCTATGGTCGCGTGGGCCGACGCATCGTCAGGGCGCTGGGCGAGCGGAACATCCCGTTCGTGGTGGTCGAGCAGAATCGCGAGCGCGTCGAACAGATTCGTGCCGAAGGCCTGGCCGCGGTCAGTGGTGACTCGGGTGATCCGGGCACGCTGATCCAGGCGCACATTGCCAAGGCCTCGATGCTGGTCATCGCCACACCGGATCCGATGAACGTGCAGCGCATGGTGGAAATCGCCCGTGCGCTCAACCCGGACATCGAAGTGGTGATCCGTACCCACAGTGCCGATGCCGTGCAGATCTTCCGTCGCGATGGCATTGGCGAGGTGTTCTTCGACGAAGAAGAACTGGCGCGCGGTATGAAGAACCACATCCTGTCCAAGTTTGCCCCGTCCGAGGCCGAGAGCTACAAGCCGGCTCACAATCACTGACCGGCGGGCAGACACGAGCCGCTGGCGGAGCAATCCGTCAGCGGCTTTTTCATGAGCGCCGTTCTGGCCAGTATCGGGCCGGGGGCTGCCTGTGCTGGAAAGCTTCGATCAGCCGGTGCGGATCTTCATCGCCAGGAATCAATTGAAGGCCAAACGCCGACCTTCTCCTGCCTCAAGAGGGATATGAGCGCAGCGCTTTTTGCCTTGTCTCGCTAATCCCTGCGCGGCCACCCAGCGCCAGCCGAGTTGCAAAAGCGGATCGGAACCATCGTGGCGTCGCCTAACCTAAACATTATCCTCGCCGGTAATGGAATACCGCCGGCGGCGGAATCGGGTTTGGGGATCCGGCTGCCTTGCTCTGTCCTCGCGCCCCTTTCGAAAACGCGACCATAGGACGATACCCGTGTCTGCACTTCTCGAAGCCTTTTCCGGCTGGCTATGGAGCTACCTCGCCATTCCCATGCTGCTGCTCAGCGGGGCGTACCTGTCCTTCGTCTGCCGTGGCGTGCAGATCCGCCTGATTCCGGAAATGTTCCGGGTCATTACCGAGCGCAATCATGGCGACAAGCAGGCCATCTCCTCGTTCAAGGCCTTCACCATTTCCGCCGCCTCCCGTGTCGGCACTGGCAATATCGCCGGGGTGGCCACTGCCATCGCTCTCGGCGGGCCGGGGGCAGTGTTCTGGATGTGGATGGTGGCGCTGCTCGGCGGAGCAACCTCCTTCGTGGAGTCGACCCTAGGCCAGTTGTACAAGTCCGAAAAGGAGTATCGCTACCACGGCGGGCCTGCCTACTACATCCAGCGTGCGCTGGGCTGGCGCTGGCTTGCGGTGATCTTCGCGGTGATGATCAGCATCACCTACGGCCTGGTGTTCAACTCGGTGCAGGCCAACTCCATTGTCGATGCCATGCAGACCTCGTTCGGCGGCGAAGGTGGCAGCGAGACACTGGCCTGGGGCATCGGTATCGTGCTGACTGTGCTCACCGGACTGATCATCTTCGGTGGCGTGCAGACCATCTCCAAGGTTTCGGTGACGGTGGTACCAGTGATGGCCGTGCTGTATCTGGGCATCGGCGCGCTGGTCATTCTGCTCAATATCGATCGCGTGCCGGCAATGTTCGGCGAGATCTTCACGCATGCCTTTGGCCTTCGTGAAATCGCCAGCGGCGGGGTCGGTGCGGCGATCATGATGGGCGTGCGGCGCGGCCTGTTCTCCAACGAGGCGGGCATGGGATCGGTGCCCAATGCCAGCGCCACGGCCTCCGTCTCGCATCCGGTCAAGCAGGGCCTGGTACAGACGCTGGGGGTGTACTTCGACACCCTGGTGATCTGCACCATGACGGCAGTGATCATCCTGCTGGCGGACCCCAGCCACGCCTATGGCGACCAGACCCTCGGCGCCAGCCTCACGCAATGGGCACTGGCCGCGGAACTGGGCAACTGGGCGATCCACTTCCTGAGCTTTGCCATCCTGCTGTTTGCCTTCACCTCGGTGATCGGCAACTACTACTACGGCGAATCGAACATCCAGTACATGTTCGGCGGCAAGCTGTGGCTGCAACCGTTCCGCGTGCTGGTGCTGGCCTTTGTACTGATCGGCTCTGTGGCCAAGGTTTCGGTGGTGTGGGCCATGGCCGATGTGTTCATGCCCCTGCTGGCGCTGACCAACCTGATCGCCATCGTACCGCTGGCCGGCATCGTCGCACGGCTGCTCAAGCATTACCGGGATCAGCGCCGTCAGGGTGTGGAGCCGGTGTTTCACCGCGACGACATGCCGGATCTGAAGAACATCGAATGCTGGGATGGCAGCGACCATGTCACGCGCGCCGAGACCTACGGTGATGCTGCGGTGAGGGCGCTGAAGAACTGAGCGAAGAAGCGTTCAGGCATAAAAAACCGCTGCACATGCAGCGGTTTTTTATGCCTGGGCAGTGGCTTGCGATCAGCGTCGCGCGCCGCGTACCCCTTCGGCCAGTTCGCGGCACAGGCCGAGCACGCCGTCGATGGCCTGCTGCGGGCTTTTCGCCTCGGCGATCTTGTCGATCAGCGCCGAGCCGACCACCGCGCCTTCGGCGCGCTTGGCCACTTCGGCAGCATGGGCCGGGGTGCGGATGCCGAAACCGATGCACACCGGCAGATCGGTATGACGGCGCAGGCGAGTCACCGCTTCCTCGACGTGATCCATGGTCGCCGCACCGGCGCCGGTTACGCCGGCCACCGACACGTAGTAGACGAAGCCGGAGCTGCCGGCCAGCACGGTCGGCAGGCGCTCGTCGTCGGTGGTCGGGGTGGTCAGGCGGATGAAGTCGATGCCTGCGCTCTGCGCCGGTTCACACAGCTCATCGTTGTGCTCCGGCGGCACGTCGACCACGATCAGTCCGTCGACACCGGCAGCCTTGGCATCGGCGATGAAGCGCTCCACGCCGTAGACGAAGATCGGGTTGTAGTAGCCCATCAGTACCAGCGGCGTGCTTTGGTTGCCTTCGCGGAATTCGCGAACCATCTGCAACGTCTGTTTCATGTCCTGCCTGCCGGCCAGCGCGCGGATGTTGGCGAGCTGGATGGCCGGGCCGTCGGCCATCGGGTCGGTGAACGGCATGCCCAGCTCGATCACATCGGCACCGGCTTCCGGCAGGCCCTTGAGGATGCTCAGCGAGGTGGCGTAGTCGGGGTCGCCGGCGGTGATGAAGGTCACCAGCGCGGCGCGGTTTTCCGCTTTCAGTTCGGCAAAACGGTTCTGCAGGCGGCTCATGCGTGCTTCTCCTGGTTGTCCTGCATGTGGTGCATCACGGTCTGCATGTCCTTGTCGCCACGACCGGACAGGTTGATCACCATCAGGTGATTCTTGGGCAGGCTGGGTGCACGTTTGAAGGCTTCGGCCAGCGCGTGAGACGACTCCAGCGCCGGGATGATGCCTTCCAGGCGGCAGCAGTGGTGGAAGGCTTCGAGGGCTTCGTCATCGCTGATCGGCACGTATTCGACGCGCTTGATCTCGTGCAACCAGGCGTGTTCCGGGCCGACGCCGGGGTAGTCGAGGCCGGCGGAAATCGAATGGGCATCGGCGATCTGACCGTCCTCGTCCTGTAGCAGGAAGGTACGGTTGCCGTGCAGCACGCCCGGCGCGCCACCAGCCATGCTCGCCGCATGCTTGCCGGTGTCGATACCGTGGCCGGCCGCCTCGACGCCAACGATCTGCACGCCTTGGTCATCGAGGAAGGGGTGGAACAGGCCGATGGCGTTGGAGCCGCCGCCGATGCAGGCCACCAGCGAGTCGGGCAGGCGCCCTTCCTTCGCCAGGATCTGCTCGCGCACTTCGTTGCCGATCACCGACTGGAAGTCGCGCACCATGGCCGGGTACGGATGCGGGCCGGCGGCGGTGCCGATCAGGTAAAAGGTGTTGTGGACGTTGGTTACCCAGTCGCGCAGGGCTTCGTTCATGGCGTCCTTGAGGGTGCCGGTGCCGGCGGTGACCGGGATCACCTCGGCGCCGAGTAGCTTCATGCGGAAGACGTTGGCCTGCTGGCGGTCGATGTCGGTGGTACCCATGTACACCACGCACTGCATGCCGAAGCGCGCGGCCACGGTGGCGGTAGCCACGCCATGCATGCCGGCGCCGGTCTCGGCAATGATGCGTTGCTTGCCCATGCGTTTGGCCAGGAGGATCTGGCCAATGCAGTTGTTGATCTTGTGCGCGCCGGTGTGGTTCAGGTCTTCGCGCTTGAGGTAGATCTTCGCTCCACCGAAGTGCTCGCTCAGGCGCTCGGCGTAATACAGCGGGCTGGCGCGGCCGATGTAGTCGCGCTGGAAGTAGGCGAGCTCTTCGAGGAAGGCCGGATCGTTCTTGGCCTTCTCGTATTCGGCGGCCAGTGAATTGATCAGCGGCATCAGGGTTTCGGCGACGAACTGACCACCGAAACGGCCGAACAGGCCGCGGGCGTCGGGGCCGGTGCGAAATGAGGTCATGGCGTGCTCCTTGTCGACAGCGCGGGGCTGGCCGGGCGAGTGAGAGATGGGGCCATTCTAGCCCCATGCGGCCCAGCGAAAAGCGATTTGATTGAGCTTATTCGTCAGAAAAACTCACAGGTGTGAACTGTGCGTCAGGGCACATTTCCGGATGCTCCGCTGGACGGCGCAGAACTCGGCAGCGCCTGATCAGTCCCAGCATCTGCGGCCGTGGGGTCGTTCTATCAGGGAGAAAGCGATGCGCAAGGTATTGGCGGCGGGCGTGATGGTGGCGGCTTGTGCGGCACAGGCGCAGACACTGGATCTGCATGGCATCGGCGTATCACGCGAGGTTCCATGCAAGGGGCTCGATGTGAGCGTCACCGGCAACGGCAATCAGTTCCGCCTCACCGGCGACTGCGGCCAGGTCGAGGTCAACGGCTCCGAACAGCAGGTGAGTTTCGGCAAGGCCGCCGGTCTGGTGGTCACGGGCGTGAGGAACCGCATCGAGGCCGAGCGCGTCACCAGTCTCGAGGTCAGTGGCAGCGAGCACAACCTTGAAACCGAGGTGAGCGGCGATGGCGGGCAGGCGGCGTCGGTTGCCATATACGGCGAAGGCAACGTGCTCGATCTCGACCTCGGCGGTCCGGTACTGATCGAGATAAACGGTCTCAGCCAGCAACTGACCTGGAGCGGCGATGAGCCGCAGATCGAGACCACAGGCGTCGATCACCGTATCAGGCAGGACTGATCGGCGCGGCAGGTTGGCGCCCGGCGGTGAACGTGATTAGATGGCGTCGAATCGTCAGAAAAAATCACCTCTCCATGAGCCGCGACCTGCCACCACTCAATGCCCTGCGCGCCTTCGAGGCGGCCGCCCGACTGCAAAGCGTCAGCCGCGCCGCCGAGGAGCTGCACGTCACCCACGGCGCGGTCAGCCGGCAGATTCGTGTGCTCGAAGAGCAGCTCGGCCTCGGTCTGTTCGAAAAGGATGGCCGTGGCGTCAAGCTCACCGCCGCCGGCCTGCGCCTGCGCGACGCCACCTCGGAAGCCTTCGAGCGCCTGCGTGATACCTGCGCCACGCTGCGCCGCGAAACCGAGGAACGTCCCTTCGTCCTTGGATGTCCGGGCAGCCTGCTGGCGCGCTGGTTCATTCCGCGTCTCGATCGCCTGCAGCGCGAGTTGCCCGAGCTGCGCCTGCAGCTATCGGCCAGCCAGGGCGAGCTGGACCCGCGCAGCGCAGAGGTGGACGCCACCCTGCTGTTTGCCGATCCGCCCTGGCCGGCCGACATGCAGGTGTTCGAGCTGGCGCCGGAGCGCATCGGCCCGGTGCTCAGCCCGCGCTACGGCAACCATGCGCAGTTGGCTGCTGCGCGGCCCGAAGCGCTCTACGCCGAGCCGCTGCTGCATACCACCTCGCGCCCGCAGGCCTGGCCGCAGTGGGCGCAGGCCCAGGGGCTGGCGCCCGAGCGCCTGCAGCAAGGCCAGGGTTTCGAGCATCTCTACTATCTGCTGGAAGCT
This sequence comes from Pseudomonas sp. Z8(2022), assembly GCF_025837155.1. NCBI lineage: Bacteria > Pseudomonadati > Pseudomonadota > Gammaproteobacteria > Pseudomonadales > Pseudomonadaceae > Pseudomonas > Pseudomonas sp. Z8(2022). The sequence continues at coordinate 94,843 of NZ_CP107549.1, forward strand.
GCTGCGGCGGGGCTCGGTGTGGCCATCGCGCCGCAGACGCTGGTCGCCGATGATCTGCGCGCCGGGCGTCTGGTCGCGCCCTGGGGCTTCGTCGAAACCAGTGGCTACCTGGCGCTGTGGACGCGCCGCGCCGACCCACGCAGCGAGCGCCTGGCGCACTGGTTACGCAAAGAGCTGGCGGCCTGAGCACGACAGCGCTGGCCGGCTGCCAACGCGATAGATGACACTTGTGCCGGGCAGGCTAGTCTGAAGGAGAACCTACAAGTCACAGGAGCTCCGCCATGACCGACCACCACACCTACAAGAAGATCGAGATCGTCGGCTCGTCTCGTACCAGCATCGAAGATGCCATCGAAAACGCGCTGGCCGAGTGCGCCAAGAGCGTACGCAACATGGACTGGTTCGAAGTGATCGATACGCGCGGCCATATCGAGAATGGCAAGGTCGGCCACTATCAGGTCACGCTGAAGATCGGCTTTCGCCTGAGCGATAGCTGATGCCGTGGGCGTCGAGGAAGGCGAAGAAGGCTTCACGGCTGGAATAGCGCGGCTGGTAGCCGAACTCGTCTTTCAGGCGCTGATTGCTCGGCACCGGCCGATAGCGCAGAAAGTCCAGTTGCTCCGGGCCGTACTGACTCAGCCCCAGCGGCTTGAGCAGGCGTAGCGCGCCGGCGATGCTCTGATGACCAGCCACGCCGAGACCTTTGGCGCGTCGTTCGGCCTGCTCGACAGCGGCCTGGTGCAGGAGGAAGTGCCGCTGCAAACCCAGCCGCGCCAGCCTCAAGCTGTTGACCCAGGGTGGCGAACCGTTGGGCCACCTATGCTATGCCACGGTCGGCAACAGATCGATGTTCACCATCTTTACCTGCGTGTATTTCGAGCAGGCGGGACTTCGAGGCGTTCATCGCGCGCAGGCTGCGGGCATTGCGTGAACCGGCACGATGACCCCGTGCTGGCCTGGGCTGGCGACAGGCTGGGCTGGGGGGGACTGAGCGGCCCCGCTTTGCTGCCTCAACCGAAGAACCAGTAGGTAACGCTGATTGCGGCGATGACGCCAGCCAGTTCCGCCAGCAGGGCGCAACCTACTGCGTGGCGCGCACGCTGGATACCGACCGCACCGAAGTACACCGCCAGCACGTAGAAGGTGGTTTCCGTACTGCCCTGGACGATCGCCGCCGCCAGCGCGGGAAAGCTGTCCACGCCATGGGTCTGCATGGTTTCGATCAGCATCGCGCGTGCGGCACTGCCGGAGAACGGCTTGACCAGGGCCGTGGGCAGCGCGTCGACGAAGCGCGTGTCCCAGCCGAAGGTTTCCACTATCCAGCGGATGCCGTCGAGGCCGAACTCCAGCGCACCGGAAGCGCGTAGCACGCCTATGGCGCAGAGCATCGCCACCAGGTAGGGCAGCAGGCTCTTGGCGATATCGAAGCCCTCGCGTGCGCCCTCGATGAACTGTTCGTAGACCTTGACCTTGCGCAGCGTGCCAACCAGCAGGAAGGCGAGGATCACGCCGAACAGGGTGAGGTTGCCGAGCAGCGAGGACAGGGCTGCCAGTGCCGTGGCGCTGAGCCCGGCCAGCAGGGCCATGAAGCCGCCGAGTAGCAGTGCGCCGGGAATCAGATAGGCCAGCACCACCGGGTCCCACAGGCGCAGACGTTGCATCAGTGCCACCGACAGCAAGCCCACCAGGGTCGAGGCGCTGGTTGCCAGCAGGATTGGCAGGAACACCAGGGTCGGATCTACGGCGCCCTGTTGCACGCGGTACATGAAGATCGATACCGGCAGCAGGGTCAGTGACGAGGCATTGAGCACCAGAAAGAGAATCTGTGCATTGCTTGCGGCGAGCTTGTCCGGGTTAAGTTCCTGCAGGCTGCGCATGGCTTTGAGGCCGATAGGCGTGGCGGCGTTGTCCAGGCCCAGGCCGTTGGCGGCGAAGTTCATGGTGATCAGTCCCAGCGCAGGATGGCCGCGCGGCACTTCCGGCATCAGGCGGGCGAATAGCGGGCCCAGCACGCGGGCCAGGCTATCCACCAGGCCGGCCTGCTCGGCGATGCGCAGGAGGCCGAGCCACAGGGTCATGGTGCCGAACAGCAACACCATCACTTCCACTGACAGCTTGGCCATGGCGAACAGGCTCTCGACCATGGCACCGAATACCGTCGGGTCATCGCCGATCAGCCAGCGGGAGAAGCCCGCGACCGCTGCCACCAGAAAAAAGCTCAGCCACAGGCCATTGAGCATGCTGCACCCCCTCGTCGTTCTGGCGGGGGATGATAACGCGTCGACCCGTTCCGTGGGCCTCGGGAAAATTGCCGCTCCTCAGCGATCTCGCTGTGGCAGCGCGTCCCTGCGTGGAACAGCCGGCATCTTCCTAGTACCAGTTCGGATCGCTGCGCAGCTGCTCCATCAGCATCTTGCGGACTTCCTCGTCCGGGTCGCCCAGCCAGCGCAGGGTCGCGTGTTCACTGGGGGCGCGATCCTCCGGCAGGCCTTCCGGTACCTGCACGTAAAGCGCATAGGCGTCGTCGTCCTCCCACTCGAAGGCGAGGTAGGCGCGCTGGCTGAAACATCTCTGGGCTTCGCACACCTGGCCGACCAGGTAGCGATCGTTATCGGCTTCCAGCGCCTGCATGGGGGTGGAAAGGCCGCTGAGATTGATCAGCCAGTCCGGCAGGCGCTCTTCATCCTTGACCAGATCCTGCCAGGCTTCACGGTACTCGGTATTGCTGCTGAGCAGCTCGCCCGGATGGAAGCTGGCGTCGTGATCGGCGGCCTGAGCCGCCAGGGCGCCGCCCAATAGCAGGGCGGCAGCGATGGCGTGGATCGAATGCATTTACGTCTCCCTACATCCGTGGGCGGCGGCCCATCACGAACGAGATGATGAACAGCACCAGGAACACAACGAACAGGATCTTGGCGATACCTGCAGCGGTGCCGGCAATACCACCGAAGCCCAGTACAGCGGCGATGATGGCGATGATCAGGAATGTGACTGCCCAACTAAGCATGGTGTTTCTCCTTGATGGATCAGTGGGTAATGGCCCAGGTAGGCCAGGGGTCTTGCGCGTTGCTTGATACCGTTGGCTGGGGAGCGGCGCCCGTGGGCAGCTCCAGCTCGGCGGTGTTTCGGCTCGCGCACAGGGTCTGGCCAATCAGCAGGACGCTGGCGAGCATCAGGCTGAGCAGAAGCAGCAAGCTGGCAAGTACCAGAGCAACTATCCACATGGCGGTTCTCCTGTTGCGTTTGAGGCGGATGGCAAGCATTCCGTCTCTTCCTTTTTTGCATCGCGACCGGTGCATTACCGATCGCCCACCAAGGACATTGCAGTGCTCGTGCCAGACTTTTCGTTTAAGTAAAATCTTTGAAAATCATTGGCTTATGTCGGTGCGTGGCTGTCTGATTGCGGGCATCCTGCCCGAATGAGCTTTTCTGATCGTGCGTTTTGCCCGACGGGCCATGGGTTGTGTGGGCCTTGCCGATAGCCAGAGTGGTCGCTCGCCGACTGCGCAGTCGGTATACTCGCTGCGCCCGCGTGCCATGCGGGTTCCGCGCCCAGAACAACAACCGCGCCGCGAGTCCGAGCTGATGAACGACTACGAACAGGAAGACCCGATTCCCCAGGGTGACCTTGCCCTGCAGATCACCGCATTGCCGCGCGAGACCAATGGTTTTGGTGATATCTACGGTGGCTGGCTGGTGTCGCAGATGGATCTCGCCGGTACCGCCATGGCGAGCAAGGTGGCAGGTGGGCGTGTGGCGACCGTGGCCATCGATCGCATGGCGTTTCTGGTGCCGGTGGCCGTGGGCGCGCAGCTGTCCTTCTATACCCAGGCGCTGGAGATCGGCCGCAGCTCGATCCAGATGATGGTCGAGGTATGGAGCGACGATCCGCTGTCCAACGAATGGCGCAAGGTCACCGAGGCGGTGTTCGTCTTCGTCGCCATCGACGGCAGTGGCCGCACCCGCCCGGTACCGCCGCGCCGCGGCTGATACTCGCAACGAAGTAATGAAAACGCCGGCTATAAGCCGGCGTTTTGTTTTGCTCCGAGAGGTCAGCCTCGGATGTTGTAGATGTCTTTCTCGTTGCTTTCCGCATAGTCGTACAGACGTTGCAGGTAGGCCTTCTGCTGCTCCCAGACCTTCTTCGCGACCGGGTCGGCGTTGGCCGAGGCTTCGACCACTTCGGTGGCGACTTCCTTCAGGCGAGCCAGTACTTCGTCAGGCAGGCGACGGACATCGACGCCTTCGGACTTGAGCTGCTCCATGGCCTCCATGTTCTTGGCGTTGTAGTCGTCGAGCATGTCGCCATTGATCGCGCGAGCGGCGCTGCGAACGATGGCTTGCAGGTCGGCCGGCAGGGTTTCCCAGGCCTTGAGGTTGACGTCCAGCTCGAACTGTACGCTCGGCTCCTGCCAGCCCGGGGTGTAGTAGTACTTGGATGCCTTGTGCAGACCCAGGGCCAGGTCGTTGTACGGGCCGATCCATTCGGTGGCGTCGATGGCGCCGGTCTGCAGCGCGGTGAAGATCTCGCCGGCCGGCATGTTGACCACGGTTCCGCCCATCTTGGTCAGCACTTCGCCGCCCAGGCCCGGGGTGCGCATCTTCAGACCCTTGAAGTCGTCGACCGAAGTGATTTCCTTGTTGAACCAGCCGGCGGTCTGTACACCGGTGTTGCCGCAGGCCATCGGCAGTACGCCGAACGGTTTGTACACCTCTTCCCACAGCTGCATGCCGCCGCCGTAGTGCAGCCAGGCGTTCATTTCCAGTGCGTTGGGGCCGAACGGCAGGGCGCAGAAAAACTGCGCTGCCGGTACCTTGCCCTTCCAGTAATACGGTGCGCCGTGGCCCAGTTCGGCTGTGCCGCGGGAAACTGCATCGAATACTTCCAGCGCCGGCACCAGCTCGCCTGCAGCGTAAATGCGGACTTTCAGGCGACCGTTACTCATTTCCTCCACGAGCTTGGCGAAGCGCTCTGCGCCTACGCCTACGCCGGGGAAATTCTTCGGCCAGGACGTAACCATCTTCCAGGTGAAGGTTTGCGAGCTCGAGCCCTCTTGAGGCGCGGCGGCGCTTTTCGAATCTTCTTTGCAACCAGCCAGGGCGGTTGCGGCAAGGCCTACGCCCGCTGCGGCGAGTATGTCGCGACGTTTCATTCGATGCTCCTTTTTTGTTGTATTGGTCTGACCACGGGATCGCCGGCGTCAAACCCGACCTGAGTAACATAAGGCGGCGACACCCTCAAGCCACGGAAGTGCGACTAAAGTTGTAGTGGCATTGCTGATCCGCGCGCAGCCCGCATAAAATCGCCGCCCGCACCCCACAAGGATGCGCTCGGCGCGACGACATGCCAACAGGCTCGTCGTCATGTCCATAAACCATAACGATAAGGACTCCCTATGTCCGACAAGCCTTCAGTACCCCTCAAGCTTGCATGCCTCATCGACAGCCTTAACGGCTGGATCGGCAGAGTAATCGCCTGGCTCACCCTGTTCCTGGTCTTAGGTACCGCTGTTGTGGTGGTGCTGCGTTATGGCTTCGGTATTGGCGCCACTGCCCTGCAGGAGGCCGTTCTCTACGCTCACGCGCTGGTCTTCATGGGCGCTTCTGCCTGGGTTCTGCAGCGTAACGGTCACGTGCGCGTAGACATCTTCTTCCAGAAATTCAACGGTCGTCGGCAGGCGGTGGTGGAGCTCTTCGGCACACTGTTCCTGCTGCTGCCGGTCTGCCTGTATCTCGGCTGGGCCAGTTGGGACTACGTGGCCAACTCCTGGGCGACCAAGGAGATTTCCAACGAAACCGGCGGGCTGCATTTCGTCTACCTGCAGAAGAGCATCATCCTGGTGCTGGCTGCGGCCATGAGCCTGCAGGGCCTGTCCAATCTGATCAAGGCTGCGTACATCATCGCTGGCCGCATTCCGGCGCCGGAGGTGAAGCATGGCTGAGGTGATGGCGATTCTGTTGTTCATCAGCATCTGTGTGGTGCTGATGGCTGGCTTCCCGGTGGCGTTTACGCTGGCGGGTGTTTCCCTGTTGTTCGCCGGCCTTGGTGTGCTCACCGGGACCTTCGATCCGGGATACCTGAGCGCACTGCCCAACCGTCTGTTCGGGATCATGAACAACCAGACCATGCTGGCTGTGCCGCTGTTCGTGTTCATGGGGGTGATGCTGGAGAAGTCCAGGGTCGCCGAAGATCTGCTTGAGTCCATGTCGCGCCTGTTCGGCCGCATGCGTGGCGGCCTGATCATCTCGGTCTGCGTAGTGGGCGCTCTGCTGGCCGCATCGACTGGTATCGTCGGCGCCACCGTGGTGACCATGGGCCTGCTGGCCCTGCCGACCCTGCTCAAGCGCGGCTACGACCCGGGCGTAGCCACCGGTACTCTGGCTGCCACCGGTACTCTGGGCCAGATCATTCCACCGTCGATCGTGCTGGTGCTGCTGGGGGACGTGATGTCCAGCGCCTACCAGCAGGCGCAACTGAAGATGGGCATCTTCTCGCCCAAGACCGTGTCGGTCGGCGACCTGTTCATGGGCGCGCTGATTCCGGGCCTGGTGCTGGTCGGTCTGTACGTGCTCTATCTGGTCGCGATGATCTTCATCAAGCCGGAGAAGATGCCGGCGATTCCCCAGGAGGAGCTGGGTGAAGTGCAGTGGGGCAAGCTGCTTGGCGCCCTGGTGCCGCCGCTGGCGCTGATCGTCATCGTGCTGGGGTCGATCCTTGCCGGTTTTGCCACCCCCACCGAAGCGGCTGCTATCGGTGCCGTTGGTGCGACGCTGCTGGCGCTATTCAAGGGCCAGCTGAACATCCCTCAGCTACGTAATGTGGCTCATGGCACCACCGAGATCAGCTGCATGGTGTTCCTGATCCTAATCGGTGCCTCGTTGTTCTCGCTGATCTTCCGCGGCTTCGGTGGCGAGCATCTGATCGAAGAGGTGTTCCACTCGCTGCCGGGCGGCGTGCTGGGTGCTTTCTTCCTGGTGATGCTGGTGATCTTCCTGCTCGGCTTCATCCTCGACTTCATCGAAATCATTTTCGTGGTGGTGCCGATTGTCGGGCCGGTACTGCTGGCCATGGGGCTCGACCCGATCTGGCTGGGTGTGATGATCGCGCTGAACCTGCAGACGTCGTTCCTCACACCGCCGCTGGGCTTCTCGCTGTTCTACCTGCGTGGCGTCACGCCACGTTCGGTGACTACCGGCACCATGTATCGCGGTGTGATGCCCTTCATCGGTATCCAGTTGCTGATGCTGGTGATCGCCTACCTGTTCCCGGGCATCATCACCTGGCTGCCGGAGCAGATTTACGGCAAATAAGCGTCACTGGTGCGGTTTGGAAAACGCCCGTCCTCGTGACGGGCGTTTTGCTTATTGCGTTGTCACACTATGCATCATCCATCTCAAGGAGAGGTCGTAATGAGCGCTGCCCAAGTCGAACGCGTGGAACTGGATCAACTGATCTGCTGGCGAATTCGTGCTGCTGGCAGCGAACTGCTGGTGACGCAGCAGGGCGCGCAGATACTTGGTTACCGACAGGCCGAGCAGCCACCGCTGATCTGGCTGAGCCCGGACGCGGCTTATCGAACCGGGCAAAGCGTGCGCGGTGGTGTGCCGGTGTGCTGGCCCTGGTTCGGCGATCTGCAGCGCAATCCGCAGGCAGTCCAGGCGCACTATCAGCTGGAGCAGGCGCCGGCCCATGGCCTTGTGCGCGCGCTGGACTGGGAGTTGCTGAGCATCGACGAGGAGGACGACGCCGTCACCCTGCGTTTCGCCTACGACACCCGCAATCGGCCATTGGAGGGCTGGCCTCGGGATGTCGGCCTGAGCTTCGTCGTACGTCTGGCAGACGATTTGAGCATGGGGCTGGAAACCCACAATCGTGGTGACACGCCACTGACCCTGAGCCAGGCACTGCACAGCTACTTCGCCGTCAGCGATGTGCGCCAGGTCAGCGTCGAAGGACTGCAGGGCTGCCGCTACATCGATACCCTGCTGGACTGGCAGGAGATGCGTCAGCAGGAGGCACCGGTGTTCGATGCCGAGACGGATCGCATCTACTTCGATACACCTGCGCGTCTGAGCATCGTCGATCCGGGCTGGGGCCGGCGCATCCATCTGGATACCCGTGGCTCACGTTCGGCCGTGCTGTGGAATCCGTGGATCGACAAGGCCAGGCGCCTTTCACAGTTTCCGGATGAGGCCTGGCAGGACATGCTCTGCATCGAAACGGCCAATGTTCTGGAGGATGTCGTGCAGCTTCAGCCCGACGAACGGCACCGACTCGATCTGCGCCTTTCCAGCGACAGACTGCATCCCTGACCCCGCCCCCCGTCTTCTTGTGCCCTGACATAAAAGTCAGGGCGCCGACCGCGTTCGTTGTCACAAAAAATAATGGCATGAAGCCATTAAATGTGACGCGCCACTAATTTGCCAGTAAGTTATTTCTTACAACTATCAGCGAACTTGTCTGATTGGTAAAAACTCGATCACAACTTGTTCCGAGTGGCGACAACATTACTGGTACGGATGTTCCGTTAATTCTTTGAAAGATCTCTTTGAATGTTAGGCATTTCACACTTCCGGCGGTTGCCCAACATCGTTCATGGGGCTAGGATGCCCGTCCTGTAAGGATCTTGCGCAATTTGTTGCACAAACTACTGTGCAAAAAGTTGCGCATTTTGATGTGTTTGACCGGGTTGGATGGCTCGGTCTAGTGCAATGAAGTTGCCCACTTTAAATAGGCGAGTCATGGAATGACGTACTCCAGCAAGCTGACCGCGCATTATCTCAATTTGGCCAAGTCTCCTATTAATGAGGGGAACTTCGCCGGTGAAGATGTGCGGTATTCCAGCGAATTCGAGATGCTGGAGCTCGAACTGGGCAAGGCCTCTTCCCTGCATGAAACCGGTGCCATCGACTGGCAGAAGATCAGGGAAGGCAGCGAGAACCTGCTGACCACTCAATCCAAGGATTTGCGCGCCGCTACCTGGCTGACATGGGGGCTGTTCCAGCGCGAATCCTTCGCCGGCCTCCAGGCTGGTCTGAACCTGCTGCATTACCTCTGCGAACATCACTGGCACGAACTGCACCCGCGCAAGCCGCGGACTCGTGCTGCTGCCCTAAACTGGCTGCTACCGCGCCTGGAGCAGGCGCTGGCCGAGCATGTGCCGATCAGCGAGCAGCTGCCGCTGTTTCGTCGTCTGGCCGAGCATCTGCACGGCCTCGAGGCCAGCCTGTCGAGTCATCTTGGCGAAGACTCGCCGCTGCTGCTGCCGCTGTGCCGGCGTCTCGACGAGCAAATCAAGCGCGCCAGCCAGGGGCAGGCCGAACCCGGTGCCGTGGGCGCCGCCATCGCGCAGGTCAAGCAGGTCGCTACTCAGATCATCACGGGCGCCGGTCCCATCGATAACGAGAAGGACGCGCACAAGGCACTGCGTAACCAGCAGGACTCGGCCCGTCCACTGTGCGCCTGGTGGCTGAAGAACAAGGCCACCGACCTCAAGCCGCTGCGCCTGGCGCGCACCCTGTTGTGGCTGCCCATCGAGTCGCTGCCCGAGCGCAACGCCGAACACATCACTGCCCTGCGCGGCCTGCCGGCCGACAAGCTGGCCTCCTACAAGGAGCGTTTCGCCCAGGGTGCCTATGCCGATCTGCTCGTCGACCTGGAAGCCAGCATCGTCCGCGCGCCTTTCTGGCTCGACGGCCAACGCCTGGTCTGGGAATGCCTGCAGGAGCTCAAGGCCGATCAGGCCATGCGCGAGGTGGAGATCCAGCTCGCGTTGTTCCTGCAGCGCGTGCCGGGCCTCGACGAGCTGCGTTTCCACGATGGCGTGCCCTTCGCCGATGCCGAGACGCGCGCCTGGATCGGCGCGCATGTACTGCCGCACCTGCAGGCGCCGGAAGTGGAGAAGAAACCTGCCGCCAGCGAGCAGGGTGCCACGCCGCCCTGGGAAGAAGCCCTGCAGCAGGTGCTGCCGGGCCTGCGCAAGGACGGCCTGAAGGCTGCCGTGCAGCAGCTCAAGCAGGGCATGTCGCGCGCCCGTGGTGGACGCGAGCGCTTCTTCTGGCAACTGACCCTGGCCCGTCTGTGCTTCGCCGCGAAGAAGTACGACCTGGCCAAGACCCAACTCGAATCGCTCGACCAGACGCTGCAGACCTCCGGCCTCGGCGAGTGGGAACCCGATCTCGCCCTGGATGTGCTGCGCCTGTTGCACAACTGCTGCGAGCTCCTGCCGCAGAACCATGCGGTGCGCGACAGCAAGGACGAGATCTACCGCAGGTTGTGCCACCTCGACCTGGAGGTGGTGCTGGAGTAAGGCGCCAACACGCCAATCAAGGCCTCCGGGCCATCAACGCAAAGGAGAACACCCATGGCCAAAGAAGGCTCGGTAGCCCCCAAGGAACGCATCAACGTCACCTTCAAACCCGCCACCGGCGGAGCCCAGGAAGAAATCGAACTGCCCCTGAAGCTCATGGTGCTCGGCGATTTCACCCAGCGTGCCGACGATCGCAAGATCGAAGACCGCAAGCCCATCAGCATCGACAAGAACAGCTTCGATGAAGTGCTGGCCAAGCAGGAGCTGAACCTGACCTTCGCCGTGCCGAACCGTCTGCAGGAAGAACAGACCGACGACGAGCTGGCCGTGCAACTGAAGATCAACTCCATGAAGGACTTCAACCCGGCCAACCTGGTTGAGCAGGTGCCGGAGCTGAAGAAGCTGATGGAGCTGCGCGACGCACTGGTCGCCCTGAAAGGCCCGCTGGGCAACGCCCCGGCTTTCCGCAAGGCCATCGAGAGCGTGCTCTCCGACGACGACTCGCGTGACCGCGTGCTCGGCGAACTGGGCCTGGCCGCCAAAGACAAGCTCGATTCCTGATTCTCACTGACAAGGACGCACTCTCATGAGCACGACTAGCGCAGCCGTAGAAAGCAGCCACAGCGCCGCCGAACTCGGCATCCTCGACCGCATCATCGCGGAAACCAAGCTGACCCCGGACGACGAGGCTTACGACATCGCCAAGCGCGGTGTTTCGGCCTTCATCGAAGAGCTGCTCAAGCCGCAGAACGAAAACGAGCCGGTGAAGAAGGCCATGGTCGACCGCATGATCGCGGAGATCGACGCCAAGCTCAGCCGGCAGATGGACGAAATCCTCCACCACCCGGACTTCCAGGCTCTGGAGTCCTCCTGGCGCGGCCTCAAGCTGCTGGTGGATCGCACCAACTTCCGCGAGAACATCAAGCTGGAGATCCTCAACGCCTCCAAGCAGGATCTGCTCGATGACTTCGAAGACAGCCCGGAAATCGTTCAGTCCGGCCTGTACAAGCACATCTACACCGCCGAGTACGGCCAGTTCGGTGGCCAGCCGGTCGGTGCCCTGATCGCCAACTACTACTTCGATCCGAGCGCCCCGGACGTCAAGACCCTGCAGTACGTCGCCTCGGTGGCCTGCATGTCGCACGCCCCGTTCATCGCTTCGGCCGGTCCGAAATTCTTTGGCCTGGAGACCTTCACCGGCCTGCCGGATCTGAAGGACCTGAAGGATCACTTCGAAGGCCCGCAATTCACCAAATGGCAGAGCTTCCGCGAGCAGGAAGATGCCCGCTATGTCGGCCTGACCGTACCGCGCTTCCTCCTGCGCAACCCGTACGACCCGGAAGACAACCCGGTGAAGAGCTTCGTCTACAAGGAAAACGTGGCCAACAGCCACGAGCACTACCTGTGGGGCAACACCGCCTATGCCTTCGCCAGCCGCCTGACCGACAGCTTCGCCAAGTTCCGCTGGTGCCCGAACATCATCGGCCCGCAAAGCGGCGGCGCGGTGGAAGACCTGCCGCTGCACCATTTCGAGAGCATGGGCGAGATCGAAACCAAGATCCCGACCGAAGTGCTGGTTTCCGACCGCCGCGAATACGAGCTGGCCGAGGAAGGCTTCATCGCCCTGACCATGCGCAAGGGTAGCGACAACGCCGCGTTCTTCTCCGCCAACTCGGCGCAGAAACCGAAGTTCTTCGGCATCAGCGAGGAAGGCAAGACCGCCGAGCTGAACTACAAGCTGGGCACCCAGCTGCCGTACATGTTCATCGTCAACCGCCTGGCCCACTACCTGAAAGTGCTGCAGCGCGAGCAGATCGGTGCCTGGAAGGAGCGCACCGACCTCGAGCTGGAACTCAACAAGTGGATTCGCCAGTACGTCGCCGATCAGGAGAACCCGAGCTCCGAAGTGCGTAGCCGTCGTCCGCTGCGTGCCGCCCAGGTCATCGTCAGCGATGTTGAAGGCGAGCCGGGCTGGTACCGCGTCAGCCTGAACGTGCGTCCGCACTTCAAGTACATGGGTGCCGATTTCACCCTGTCGCTGGTCGGCAAGCTGGACAAGGAATAAGCATCGATGAACGGATACGGCAGCCTGTTCGAGCGCCTCGGTGGCGAGGCCGGCCAACGTGCCGGCTGGAGCCGCGAGGTTGCCACCATGGCCTCGGTGGCTGCCCATCTGGCCAAGATGCTCAGCACCCGTGCGGGCAGCGTGCAAACGCTGCCCGACTACGGGTTGCCCGATTTGAACGATATGCGCCTGTCGCTGCACGACTCGCTGCAGCAGGCGCGTATCGCCATCGAACGCTTTATCGAAGCGTACGAACCCCGACTGACCCAGGTGCGCGTGATCTCCCTGCCGCGTACCCATGACCCGTTGCGTCAGGCCTTCGCCATCGACGCGATGCTGGAAATGGACGGCATCAGGCGCCAGGTCAGTTTCTCCGCGAGCCTGGATGGCAGCGGTCAGGTCAACGTCAACCCAGGAGCCTCACATGTCCGGTAAACCCGCCGCCCGCCTGAGCGATCCCACCTCCTGCCCGGTTCCCGGTCACGGCACCAACCCGATCGCCGCCGGTTCGCCCGACGTGCTGTTCGACAGCCTGCCGGCTGCGCGCATGGGCGATGCCTCCGCCTGTGGCGGTGCCATGGCTGGCGCGGTGATTCCTACCGTGCTGATCAACGGCAAGCCAGCGGCGGTGGTGGGCTCGGTGGGGAGCCACGGCAATGTAGTGATTGGCGGATCGGGGACGGTGATTATTGGAGCTAGTGGGGGTGGTGCTTCGTTTGTCTCTCCTGCTCCTGTGGATATCAAGGGTGTGTTCGATGAGTTTTTCGTCCTGCTCGACCAAGACTCTGGGGCTCCACTGAGTGGGGTTTCGTATGTGCTCCGCAGCGCATCTGGCAAAGAGATCCATGGGACCACCGGTGTGGACGGGAGCACCGACAAACTCCGCTCTTCGAGTGGAGAAGCCGTTGAGCTCGTTATCGCCGAACAGTCCGAAGTAGTGATTGCCTGACTGCGTGGAGAACTGCTCATGTCCGATATTGTCCTGAAATCCACGCTCACACCAAGTTCGCAAAACCTACAAGGAACGACCGCGCAGGTTCGGCTGTTCAAGATCACGGATATTCCAGCAGCCATGGACAAAATGGGCTGGCCGATTTCCGCGAAGCTTATGCGGCACTGGTTCCAAGGAATGCCCTGGGGAACGCCCAGCGGCGGTATGACAGCCGAGGTGAAGAGCCATGCGCAGATGCCCCCTGCTCAATACATGGAGGAGACCATAGTCACGTACGAATGGTTGATAGGGTTTTCGCGGGTGGTGAGGGCTCGCAACGAACTAAGAACTGCTTGGAACAACCCCCAGGCGACCAGACTCATCCGTAGAAACATCCTCAGGAAGTTCGGTCAGCACTCTAGCGGATGCTTCCCATTGACGTTCAATGGCCAAGGCAGCAAAGCCGAGGCTTTCGGTTACGCCAACAGCCGTTCGGTCACTTTCGACACCTTTGATGAGCTTAATGATCTGCGTGGCGCACTCGCCAACTTCAATCTGCGAGTCACAGTCGAGGGTACCGTCAACGCGTTCCCGGACAAGGTCACTTTCATCGCTGAGCGCATTGGTTTCTATGCCGAAGATGCATATGACTTTAACGACGAGGGTCCGCTCAGCCAGCCACTTGGCTACTGGAACTTCGATGGTATTGCACAGGGCGTGGCAGACGGTCTCAGCAACAACGCCAATATCGGCTACGAACAAGTGAAGGCGGTTGTCACAGCGCCGTTCACCGGCGATGACGTTGAACAGCGTTTCAAGGATTTGGAAAGCAAGCGCTATTTCTTGATCACCAACAGCGATTTTGTGGCGTACCGCTCAAGGCATAGGAAAGGTGGCGACTTCGTCGTCTATTCCAATATCGGCTACGAAACCATTACTCCAATTGCCTTCGAGCTTATGAAATGAGTATCCGAAAGCTCTCTGTGGCCTTGCTGTTGCCGGTATCCCTTCTGCTCCTGCTCTTTTGGGGAGCGGTTCACATCGCCACCACTCAGAAAGCGCAGTACTCGTATCCGAGCCCCTCAGGAAGATTCGTTTTGCAGAGCGTGTTGCTGGCGCCTTGGCTCGGATCTTGGAACGACCTTGCCTACATCCGCGTCATCGACACCCATGCACCGGGCTCCGCCTACCGTACGCCTCTCTACGACAAGCACTACACGGACATGCGTTCGCACGAAGATGACAGAACCGTAGGCATCGTTTGGTTCGACTTCGACAAGCAGCAGCAGACCTTTGAGATCGGCGTGCCGGAATGGCAAGACAGCTGGCTGAACCGGTTCATCAGCAATACCCCTTACCGAATTATCGAGAATTGACGCCGTGGCCGTTAATCCGCAAAACCAGCTCGGTTTTTCTACTCAGCCAAAAATGAGGGCTCCTCTACTCCTGGCAGCGCTATCGGCTCTGGGTGCCTGCGTCCCCTATCCACACTCGGTGACCCGAAACCCTGCCATCGAGGGCCGCGTGCTGTCTGCCGAAACGGGGCAGCCCGTGGTGGGCGCCAAAATTGAGCTGGATATCGGCAGCGACGAGTTCTGGGGCGGTGAAACGGTCAGCGACGCCGAAGGCCGTTTCGCCTTTGCTGAGCAACGCGACTATCGCCTGATTGCCCTGCTAGCCGATGCGCCACGCTGTTCGACCAGGCTTTCGGTCAGTGCCCCCGGTTATCGCACGCGCCGTTGCGGCTGGATCAGCATGCATGGGTGTTCGTCAGAACCGCTGGTGCTGCCGCATCTGACCCTGCAGTCGGAGCATCTCGCCGCCCTTGAGGAAGAGACGTCAGATGACCTCTGGCATTGCATCGAATCGGCCATGGAGAAGGCCAGCTAATGTCTTTCAACCACTACTACCAAAGCGAACTCACCGCCCTGCGCCAACTGGGCAAGCGCTTCGCCGAGCGCAGCCCGGCGCTGGCGCCGTTCCTCGGTCAGGCCGGGCGCGATCCGGATGTCGAGCGCCTGCTGGAAGGTTTCGCCTTCCTCACCGGGCGTCTGCGGCAGAAGCTCGATGACGAGCTGCCGGAGCTGACCCATTCGCTGATGCACCTGCTGTGGCCGAACTACATGCGCCCGCTGCCGGCCTTCAGCATGCTCCAGTTCGACCCGCTGACCCGCCCCGGCCCTGCACTGCCGGTCAAGCGCGGCACGCCGGTGGAGGCCAAGGCCATCGAGGGCGTCACCTGCCGCTTTCGCACCTGCTACCCCACCGAGGTGCTGCCGCTGGCGCTGACCGGTCTCGACTACTCGGTAAAAGGTGATGGCGCGTTGCTCAGCCTGCGCCTGGCCATGAGCGCCGACGGCCATCTCGGCGAGATCGGCGTGAACAAGCTGCGTCTGCACCTGGCCGGCGAGCGCTATATCGGCCAGATGCTCTACCTGGCGCTGCTGCGCAACCTCGGCGGCATCCAGCTGGTGCTGCTCGATGCGGCCGGCAAACCCATGCAGGATGCCTTCGGCCAGACTCTCGGCACCCTGCAGCTCAAACCCGAGCAGGTGCAGCCGGTGGGGTTCGCCGAGGACGAGGCACTGATCCCCTATCCGCTAAATACCTTCCGCGGCTATCGCTACCTGCAGGAATATTTCGCCTTCCAGGAGAAATTCCTCTTCGTCGATCTGCTGGGGCTCGATGCCATTCACAGCCTGCCCGAAGACCTGCTCAAGCAGGCGCGCGGGATGGAGCTGCGCTTCGATATCCACAAGGCTGGCGCGCAGCGCATTCGTCCGACCCTGGAAAACGTGCGCCTGTACTGCACGCCGGTGGTCAACCTGTACCAGCACGATGCCATCCCGATTCGCCTCGACGGCAAGCAGGACCAGTACCTGCTGCTGCCCGCCGAGTATGACGCGCGGCATTGCGGGGTGTTTTCGGTCGATCGCGTCACCGGCTGGAAGCCGGGCGGCATGGGCTACGAGGAATATGTGCCGTTCGAGTCGTTCGAGCACGACCCCAGCTTCGATGTGCCGGTGGCGCGCCCGCACTACAGCGTGCGTCAGCAGCCCTCGATGCTAGGCGACGGCCTGGAGACCTGGCTCAGCTTCGGTCTGCGCAACCTCGACCAGCACGAGACGCTGTCCATCGAACTGACCTGCACCAACCAGAACCTGCCGCGTCAGCTGCGTCTGGGCGACATCTGCCTGCCCAGCGAGGACACCCCGGACTTCCTCAGCTTCCGCAATATCAGTGCAGTCACCCCCAGCTACGCGCCGCCGCTGCACCGCGACTTCCTGTGGAAGCTGATCTCCAACATGTCGCTGAACTACCTGTCGCTGGCCAACGTCGAGGCGCTCAAGGTGATCCTCGAAACCTACGACCTGCCGCGCTACTACGACCAGCACGCCGAGCGCGTCAGCAAACGCCTGCTCGGCGGCCTCAAGAGCATCGGCCACCGCCATGTCGACCGCCTGCACCGCGGCCTGCCGGTACGCGGTGTACGCACCGAACTGACCATGAACCCGGAAGGGTATCTGGGCGAGGGTGACCTGTTCGTCTTCGCCTCGGTACTCAATGAATTCTTTGCCCTGTACGCCAGCCTCAACAGCTACCACGAGCTGCACGTACAGAGCACACAGGGAGAGTTGTACAAATGGACGCCACGCATGGGGCAGCAGCCCCTGCTCTAAGTCGATTGAGCAAAGGCATCCGCGAGTACAGCCTGTTCCAGGCCGTACAGCTGGTGCTGGAGCGCTTGGGGGCTGCTCATCCGCATCTGGATGAGGAGCGCCTCTACGAGTACCTGGAGTTCCAGGCCAACCCGAGCCTGGGTTTTCCTGGCAGCGATATCGATCGCGTGCAGTTCTTCGAGGAGCATGGCGAACTGCGTGCGCGCATGCGCGTCAACCTGATCGGCCTGTTCGGCGGTGGCTCGCCGCTGCCGGCGTTCTACAGCGAACAGGCCCTGGGCGACAGCGAGGATGGCAACCCGACGCGGGACTTCCTCGACCTGTTCAACAACCGCCTGCAGCGCCTGCTGCTGCCGATCTGGAAGAAGTACCGCTACCGCGCCTGCTTCCAGAGCGGTGCGATGGATGCCTTCTCGGCGCACCTGTTCGCCCTGATCGGCCTGGGCAGCGAGCAGATCCGCCAGGCTCAGGAGCTGAACTGGAAGCGCCTGCTGCCCTACCTCGGCCTGCTCAGTCTGCGCGCCCACTCGGCGGCGCTGATCGAGTCGGTGCTGCGCTACTACTTCAAGCACGCGGAGCTTTTCATCGAGCAGTGCCTGGAGCGCCAGGTGACGGTGCTGGACGAGCAGCGCAACCGCCTCGGCCGCGTCAACAGCCGCCTCGGCGAGGACACCGTGCTCGGCGAGCGCGTGCGCGACCGCGGCGGCAAGTTCCGCATCCACGTGCGCCAGCTGGGCTGGACGCGTTTCCATGAATTCCTGCCAATCGGCACGGGCTACCAGCCGCTCTGTGCGCTGGTGCGCTTCACCCTGCGCGATCCGCTGGACTACGACATCCGCCTGGAACTGCGTCAGGACGAAATCCGTGACCTGCGCATCGGCGAAGAAAACCCCTGCCTGCTCGGCTGGACCACCTGGCTCGGCCGCGACAACGCCGATGGCCTGGTGACGCTCGGCAGCAAGATTCATTAAGGACAGATGAGATGATCAACGTCGACCTGCAACAACTGGTTCAAGCCCTGGATGCCGCGAGCAAGCGCGACCTGGAAATGGCCGCCGAACGCTGCGTGGTGCGCGGCGGCAACAAGATCCTCGTCGAAGACCTGCTGCTGGGTCTGCTGGAGCGTACGGAAGGCCTGCTGGCGCGTGCCCTGCAGGACGCCGAGATCGATGCCGGCGAACTGGCCCAGGCACTGCAGCCACGTGGCGAGCACAGCGAATCGCGCAACCCGGTGTTTTCCGCCGAGCTGGTGCAGTGGCTGCAGGACGCGCTGCTGGTGGCCAACCTGGAACTGGGTGCCAGCCAGATCGATCAGGCTGCGCTGATCCTCGCCCTGCTGCGCAACCCCATGCGCTACGCCGGTAGCCGCTATCAGGCGCTGCTGGGCAAGCTCAACGCCGAGCGCCTGCGCGACTTCGCTCTCAGCCAGCAGCCGCAGAGCGCGGGCGGCAAGCCGGCGGCCGGTGGTGAATCGAACCTGGCGCGCTTTACCCACAACTTCACCCAGCAGGCCCGTGACGGCAAGCTCGACCCGGTGCTGTGCCGCGACGGCGCGATCCGCCAGATGATCGATATCCTCGCCCGCCGCCGCAAGAACAACCCCATCGTGGTTGGCGAGGCTGGTGTCGGCAAGACCGCCATCGTCGAGGGCCTGGCCCTGCGCATCGCCACCGGCGAGGTACCGCAGGTGCTCAAGGGCGTCGAACTGCTGTGCCTGGATCTCGGCCTGCTGCAGGCCGGTGCCAGCGTCAAGGGCGAGTTCGAGCGCCGCCTGCAGGGCGTGATCGACGAAGTGAAGGCCTCGCCCAAGCCGATCATCCTGTTCATCGACGAAGCCCACACCCTGATCGGTGCCGGTGGCCAGGCCGGCAGCGGCGACGCCGCCAACCTGCTCAAGCCGGCTCTGGCCCGTGGTGAGCTGCGCACCATTGCCGCCACCACCTGGAGCGAATACAAGAAGTACTTCGAGAAGGACCCGGCCCTGGCCCGCCGCTTCCAGCCGGTGCAACTGCACGAGCCTACCGTCGATGAGGCGGTGACCATCCTGCGTGGTCTGGCACCGGTGTACGAGAAGAGCCACGGCATCTACCTGCGTGACGACGCCGTGGTCGCCGCCGCCGAGCTGTCGGCGCGCTACCTGGCCGGGCGCCAGCTGCCGGACAAGGCGGTGGACGTGCTCGACACCGCCTGCGCCCGCGTGCGCATCAGCCTGGCTGCCGCGCCCGAAGCGCTGGAGCGCCTGCGCGGCGAAATCGCCGAGGGCGAGCGTCAGGGCGAAGCCATGCGTCGCGACCTGGACGCCGGTCTGAATATCGACCACGAAGCGCTGGATGTGCTGGAAAGCCGCCTGGTCGCTGCCCGTGCCGAGCTGGAGCAGGTGGAAACCCGCTGGGCGGTGCAGCGCGAACTGGCCGAACGCCTGCTGGAGCAGCGCAAGGAATGCGCCGCCGCGCGTCTGGGCAGCGATGAAGACAGCAGCGACGAACCACGCCCGACCCTGGAGGAACTGGAAGCCGAATTGCGTGCCATCCAGGCCGAGCTGGCTGCGGCTCAGGCCGGCGAGCGCCTGGTCAGCTTCGAGGTCTGTCCGCGCCTGGTGGCCGAGGTGATCAGCCACTGGACGGGCGTGCCGCTGAGCCAGCTGGCGCGTGAGCACAACACCAAGGTCATTACCTTCGCCGACGACCTGCGCCAGCGCGTCCGCGGTCAGGAGCAGGCGATCCAGGCGCTGGACAAGGCCATGCGCGCCACCGCCGCCGGCCTCAACAGGCCCGATGCGCCGGTCGGCGTGTTCCTTCTGGTCGGCCCCAGCGGTGTTGGCAAGACCGAGACTGCCCTGGCTCTGGCCGACCTGCTGTATGGCGGCGAGCGCTTCCTCACCGTGATCAACATGTCCGAATTCCAGGAGAAGCACACCGTCTCCCGTCTGATCGGTGCGCCGCCCGGCTATGTCGGCTACGGCGAGGGCGGCATGCTCACCGAGGCGGTGCGGCAGAAGCCCTACTCGGTGATTCTCCTTGACGAAGTGGAGAAGGCCGATCCGGACGTGATGAACGTCTTCTACCAGATCTTCGACAAGGGCGTGGCCAACGACGGCGAAGGGCGCGAGATCAACTTCCGCAACACCCTGATCCTGATGACCAGCAACCTGGCCAGCGAACGCATCGCCAGCCTCTGCGCGGGTGGCCAGCGACCGGCCGCCGAGGATCTGGAGCTGGCCATCCGTCCGCAGCTGTCGCAGCACTTCAAACCGGCGCTGCTTGGGCGCATGCGCGTGGTGCCCTACTACCCCATGGACGGCGATCTGCTGCGCCAGCTGGTCGGCCTCAAGCTGGCCCGCTTCGGCGAGCGCCTGGGGCGTCGCCAGCTCGCCTTCAGCCACTGCGACGGTCTGGTCGAGCATCTGGCCGAGCGCTGCACCCATGGTGAAAGCGGTGCGCGGCTGATCGATCATCTGATCGACCAGCACCTGCAGCCGCTGGTGGTCGATCGCCTGCTCGATGCCATGGCCGCCGGCGAAAGCCTGCAGCGCGTGCATGCCACGCTGGACGCCGATTCGGCAGTGACCTGCGAGTTTGCCTGAGGTGCTGCCGATGTTCGCCGAAGTCCCGCAACCGCTGCGCTACGCTGAAGCCCTGCTCGGCCGTTACGCCGAACTGGCAGGCGCTGCCAGCGCCGAGCGCCTGCTTGCCGATCTGGTGCGTGCAGCTGCCGAACTGGCCGACTGCGCGCTGGGCCAGCTGTACCTGCTGGACCACACCAATACTCGCCTGACCCTGTCCGCCGAATGGCTCGACGGCCTGCTGCAGCCGCGCGAGGCTGCCAGCCTGCCGAGCGACTACGACGGCGAACAGCTGCTGCAGTACTGCCTGTGCCAGAACCAGGTGTTGTGCATCGACGAGCTAGACCGTGGCCTGCACAGCATTGCCTGCCTGCCGGAAGACAAGGGCTCCTGGCGCAGCCTGCTGTGCCTGCCACTGCATGACGGCGCCGGTCATACCCGCGGCCTGCTGCTGGTGGCCAGCCACGAGCGTCGTACCCTGCAGGGTTTCAGCGCTTCCTTCACTCAGCTCGGTGGTTTTGCCCTGGCCCAGCTGCAACTCCTGCAGCGCCTGCGCGCCCCGGCCGCCGAGGGCGAAGGTGAGGCCGAAGCGGTTGCATCCGCACCCGGTACGCCCTGCGCCAGCGGTTACGGCCTGCTGGGTCAGAGCCAGGCCATGCGCCGCGTCTACCAGTTGATCGGCAAGGTGCTGCACAGCCCGGTCAGCGTGCTGCTGACCGGTGAGACCGGTACCGGCAAGGAACTGGTAGCCCGTGCCATTCACGATTGTGGCGCACGGCGCAGCAAGGCATTCATCGTGCAGAACTGCGCGGCGCTGCCGGAGAACCTGCTGGAGAGCGAACTGTTCGGCTACCGCAAGGGCGCCTTCACCGGAGCCGACCGCGACAAGCCCGGCCTGTTCGATGCGGCCGATGGCGGCACGCTGTTCCTCGACGAGATCGGCGACATGCCGCTGACGCTGCAGGCCAAGCTGCTGCGCGTGCTGCAGGAAGGCGAAGTGCGCCCGCTGGGCAGCAGCGAGACGCACAAGGTCGACGTGCGCATCGTCGCTGCGACTCATCAGGAGCTGCGCAAGCGTGTCGAGGAAGGGCGTTTCCGCGAGGACCTGTTCTATCGCCTGTCGCACTTCCCCATCGAACTGCCGGCCCTGCGCGAGCGCGATGAGGACATCCTGCTGCTCGCCCGCCACTTCGCCAGCACTGCCAGCGGCCTGCTGCAGCGTGACGCCTGCCGCTGGAGCGACGCCGCGCTGGAGCATCTGGCCGGCTACGCCTTCCCCGGCAACGTCCGTGAGCTCAAGGGCCTGGTCGAGCGCGCCGTGCTGCTCTGCGAGGGCGGCGAACTGCTGCCCGAGCACTTCAACCTGGAGCAGACGCAGAGCGAGGGCAGCGCACCGCTGAGCCTGCGTGAGCGCATGGATCGCCTCGAACGCAACCTGCTGCTCGACTGCCTGCGCAAGAACCGCGGCAATCAGACCAATGCCGCCAACGAGCTGGGCCTGCCCCGGCGCACCCTGCTGTACCGCATGCAACGGCTGAAGATCAGTCCGAGCGAGGTTTGAGCATGCCTACCCATCTTCCATCCACTTTCACCCAAGGAGCGCCTTCCATGCTGCAACGCTACCGGACCGCCGCCCTGCTGGCGCTGGCCATCGCCCTGGCCGGTTGCACGGGCAACTACAAGTTCAGCGACGACCAATACCGCCCGCTGGGCGACCCGCAAGCCGAAAAACGCGGCCACTGACTGCAAGGAGTAGGTTCACCATGGAACTGGTATTCGATGTGGTCAGCGCGCAGCAGTTCGTGCCAGGTCTGTTGACCACCAAGACCTTCAAGCAGGCCGGCGGCGTGATCGGCCGGTCCGAGGATTGCGACTGGGTGATCCCTGATCGCAAGCGCGTACTGTCGAGCCGGCATGCGGAGGTGAGCTATCGCGATGGCGCCTTCTATCTGACCGACACCAGCAGCAACGGCATTCAGCTCAAGGACAGCGGTGCCAGCCTGGCCAAGGGCAGCCCGCAGCGCATCGAGCACGGCAGCGTGTACTGCCTGGGCGACTTCGAGATCCGTGCGCGACTGGTGCGCGACCCGGCCATGTTCGAGGGTGACATCGGCTTGCCACAGGCAGCCGGCAGCATCATCCCCGACGATGCCTTCCTCGACCTCGACCCGCTCACCGCGCTGGATCAGCAGGAGCGTGTGTACGCCGAAGTGGACGATCTGACCGCCGTGCTGCGCCCCAGCACCGCCCAGGCGCAGCAGCGCGACTACGCGCAGATCGACGAGGAGAACCTGCTGGTGCCCGAGCTGGTGGTGCCGCCGCCCGCGCCGCAGCCCAAGGCCGCGCCGGAGCCCGAGCGCCTGCCGCCGACTTTCTGGGAGAAGTTCTCCGATGCCCTCGGCGTGCGCCTCGACGATCTCGACGACGACGCCCGTGAAGCCCTGGCGCTGAATGCGGCCAGGCTGCTCAGGCAGAGCGTGGGCAGCCTGCAGCAGGCCCTGCGTACCCGTAGCGAGCTGAAGAACGAGCTGCGCCTGGCCCTGACCACGGTACAGAGCACCGGCAACAACCCGCTCAAGCACGGCATGGACACCAGCGAGACGCTGACCGCCCTGCTGCGTGGCGGCAAAGCCGGGCAACTGCCCGCCGAGCAGGCCATCAGCCGCAGCTTCCGCGACCTGCAGGCCCACCAGGTGGCGTTGCTCGCTGCCAGCCGCGCCGCAGTTCAGAGCGTGTTCGAGCAGTTCTCTCCGGAGCAGTTGACGATGCGTTTCGAACGCAGCGGTCGCAAGCCGTTGCTGTCGACCGATGGCGGCCGCTGGCGCGCCTATCGCCGCCTGCATGCCTCGCTGGAGGAGAACGACGACTGGAGCGATCGCCTGTTCGCGCGTGATTTCGCCAGTGCCTACGAAGAGCAGGTTCGCCTGATCGCCACCCTCAATACCGACCTCCAAGGATGAACACCATGCCTCGCCTGCTTTCCCTGGCCCTGTGCACCGTGCTGCTGACCCTCGCCGGATGCGCGGCTCTGTCGCCCTACTCGACCATGACCAAGCTGGATCTGAGCCTGGTCGGCAGCGACCAGCTCAACCCGGACCTCAACGGCCGCCCGTCGCCCATCGTCATTCGCCTGATGGAGCTCAAGCACCCGGTAGCCTTTGAGAACGCCGATTTCTTTTCGCTCTACCAGCGCCCCAAGGAAGCCCTGTCGCCCGACCTGGTGGCATTCGAGGAACTGGAGCTGCGCCCGGGCGAAACCCGCGACCTGAAGCTCTCGGTGCAGGACGGCAGCCGTTACGTCGGCGTGCTTGCCGCATACCGCGACCTGCCGGAGGCCAACTGGCGCTATGTGATCCCGGTCGAGGCGGTACAGCGCAACCGCGCCCGCCTGAGCCTGAACGAGCGTGGCATCCGCAACTTCGCTGACCTCCAGGAGCAGGATCAATGAGCCAGCATAAAGTCGTCTGGCAGGAAGGCATGCTGCTGCGCCCGCAACATTTCCAGCAGAACGATCGCTACTTCGATCAGCAGCTCAAGGTGCGCACGCAGAAGCTGGCCAGCTACGCCTGGGGTTTCTTCGAGCTGGAGATCGACCGCCAGTTCCTCAACATGGGCAAGCTGGTGGTCAGCAAGGCCAGCGGCGTGCTGCCCGATGGCAGCCTCTTCGACCTCGGTGCCGAGCGTGAACCGCTGGGCCTGGATGTGCCGCCAAACACCGGCAACGTACCGGTGTACCTGGCTCTGCCACTGGTCACCGGCAACCACATCGAGAGCCGTCGCCCGGAGCAGAAGGACGTGCTGGCGCGCTATGTCGCCTTCGACGAGGAAGTTGCCGACTCCAACGCCGGCGACAGCAGCGTCAGCCAGGTGAGCACCGGCCGTCAGGACTTCCGTCTGCTGCTCGGCGAGCAGCAGAGCGATCAGGGCTACGTGAAGATCAAGCTGTGCGAGGTGCTCGACACCACGCCGGACGGGGTGATCAGCCTCGACCCGGAATTCAGCCCGACCTACGTGAACTTCCAGGCTTCCGGTTATCTGCTGTCGTGCCTCAAGGAAGTCATCAGCATGCTCGCCCACCGCGGCGACATCCTTGCCGAGCGTATTCGCGCCACCGGCAAGGTCGGCGGCGCCGAGGTCGGTGACTTCATGATGCTGCAGCTGATCAACCGCTACGAACCGATCCTGCGCCACCACCTGGGTGTCGAGCAGGTGCATCCGGAGCAGATCTACCGCGAGCTGGTCGGCCTGCTCGGCGAGCTGGCCACCTTCTCCAGCGAGACCAAGCGCCCGCGCCTGGAAGGTCGCTACCTGCACAGCGACCAGGGCATGAGCTTCCGCAAACTGATGGACGCCATCCGCCAGGTGCTGTCGATGGTGCTCGAACAGCACGCCATCGAGCTGCTGCTGCAGCAGCGCCAGTACGGTATCCAGGTCTCGCCGCTGCACGACCACAAGCTGCTCGGCACCTCCAGCTTCGTGCTCGCCGCCAGCGCCCAGTGCGACTCCGAGGAACTGCGCCAGCGCCTGCCGGCGCACCTCAAGGTCGGCCCGGTCGAGCGCATCCGCCAGCTGGTCAACCTGCACCTGCCGGGCATCAAGGTCAAACCCTTGCCGGTGGCACCGCGGCAGATCCCCTTCCATTCGGGCAAGACCTACTTCGCCTTGGAGCTCAGCTCCGAGGAGCTGGCGCAACTGGAGCGCTCCGGCGGCTTTGCCTTCCACGTGTCCGGCGAGTTCACCGGGCTTGAGCTGAAATTCTGGGCGATCAGGAACTGACCATGACAACCAAGGAAATGGAATACGGCCAGGATGACAAGACGGTCATCCTCAACCGCAAGGGTGAATCGCGCGCAGAAAGCCCGCTGACCGATTTCAGTGCGCCGCCGAAATTCGAGCAGCTCGAAGAACGCATGATCTTCGCCGCGCGCCTGCGTCCGGCGGAGAGCTTCAACATCAGCCTCAATCCGCTGGTGGCGGCCGCCTCCGACCTGCTTTCGGAAGTGGTGCGCCTCAAGCACAGCTTCGAGAGCGAGGATCTGGACGCCCTCAACCAGCGTCTGAGTCGCGAGATCAAGCTGTTCGAACATCGCGCCCTGCATGAGGGCGCCGAGAGCAGCCAGGTGATGGCCGCGCGCTACGTGCTGTGCACTGTGGTCGACGAGGCCGTGGTGACCACGCCCTGGGGCAACGAGAGCCAGTGGTCGCAGATGAGCCTGCTGTCTTCGTTCCACAACGAGACCTTCGGCGGCGAGAAATTCTTCCAGCTGCTCGAGCGTCTGTCGCGCAACCCGGTCAAGCACCTGCCGATGCTGGAGCTGATGTACCTGTGCCTGTCGCTCGGCTTCGAGGGCAAGTACCGCGTGCTGCAGCGCGGCATGCTCGAGCTGGAAGCGGTGCGCGACAGCCTCTACCGGCAGATCCGCCAGTTGCGTGGCGATGTGCCGCGGGAAATCTCGCCGCACTGGCAGGGGTTGAAGGACACCCGCCGGCGTCTGGTGCGCATCGTGCCGTGGTGGCTGGTGGCGCTGTTCACCCTGATGTGCCTGGTGATGATGTACGCCGGCTTCGCCTGGGTGCTCGGCGAGCAGCGCGACACCATCCTCAAGCCGTATCAGCAACTCGACCCGGCCTCGGGTGTCAGCATGGATGACGTGAAATGAAGAGCTTCTTCGCCAAACTTGGCGCCTTTTTCCGCAAGACCTGGGTCTGGAGCCTGTGCCTGGTTCTGATCCTCGCGCTGCTGGTGTGGTTCGCCGGCCCGCTGCTGGCCGTCAACGACTACAAGTTCTGGGAGTCGTCCACCAGTCGACTGCTGACCATCAGTCTGATCTTCCTGCTCTGGGGCCTGGCCATGGTCTTCGCCAGCTGGCGTGCCACTGCCCGCAAGAAGGCCGAAGAGAACGACGCCGACGCCCAGGAGCGCCTGCGCCGCGAGGAGCAGATCAACGAGGAGCAAGCCGAGCTGCGCCATCGTTTCAAGGACGCCCTGCGCACCCTCAAGCGCTCCAGCCTGTATCGCGGGCGCAGCGAGAAATGGCGTAACGATCTGCCCTGGTACCTGCTGCTCGGCCCGCAGGGCAGCGGCAAGACCAGCCTGCTGGATTTCTCCGGTCTGGACTTTCCGCTCAACCGTGGCGACAACCAGCGCCTGACCAAGGATGTTTCCGGTACCCGTTATGCCGACTGGTATTTCGCCGACCACGCGGTGCTGATCGACACCGCCGGCCGTTACCTGACCCAGCCTGACGCCCAGGTCGACGGTCGTGCCTGGGGCACCCTGCTCGGCCTGCTGCGTCAGCGCCGGGCCCGCCCGCTCAACGGTGTGCTGGTGAGCATTCCGGTCGAGCAGTTGCAGGGTGGCAGCGAAGTGGAGCTGGAAGCCCTGGCTCGCCAGACCCGTCAGCGTCTGCAGGAAATCCATCAGCGCCTCGGCGCCGATGTGCCGGTCTATCTGGTGCTGAGCAAGGCCGACAAGGTGCTGGGTTTCGACGAGTTCTTCGACCAGCTGTCGCGCGAGGAAAGCGAACAGGTACTCGGCGCCAGCTTCCGCAAGGATCAGAACGCCACCGAGGTGGCCGTTGTGCGCCAGGAGTTCGAAGAGCTACTGCGTCGCCTCAACAGCCAGGTGATCCTGCGCATGCACCAGGAGCGCGATACGCAGCGCCGCGGCCGCATCCTCGACTTCCCGCACCAGCTCGGCCAGATCGGCGAGCGCCTGTGCCTGTTCGTCGAGCTGGCCTTCGCCGGCAACCGCTACCAGCGCGCCAGCAAGTTGCGCGGTTTCTATCTGACCAGTGCGCCGCAACTCAGCGAACAGCTCGATCCGTTGACCGCCGGTATCGGCCGCAACCTCGGCCTGGCCGGCAGTGCGCTGCCAACCTTCCGCAGTGGTCGCTCGCGCTTCATCAATCACCTGCTCAGCCGGGTGATCTTCCCCGAGGCGGAGCTGGCCGGTCTGGATCAGAAGGAAGTGCGTCGCATCGACTGGGGCCAGCGTGCCATGTACGCCACCGCCTTCGCCGTGCTGGCGCTGTTCGGCGTGCTCTGGGCCACGGGCTTCTCGGCCAACCACGGGCGCCTGGAAGAGCTGCGCGAGATCGCCCAGAAGCTCACCCGCGAGCACGGTGCGATCAATCCGCAGGATGATGCCCAGCAGGTGCTCAAGGCCTTGGACAGCAGCTATTCCGCCACTCAGGTATTCCCGCCCAAGGACGACGTGTCCTACCTGCAGCGCACCGGTCTGTTTCAGGGCGAGGCGGTCAACCCGGCGGTTAATTCGACCTACCGCGCCGAGCTGGAAAACCTGCTGCTGCCACGCGTGGCCCGTCAGCTGGAAGCGCAGATCCGCGCCAACCTGGGCGACCGCGAGCGCCTGCTCGGCAGCCTGCGCGCCTACCTGATGCTCAATCTGGAAGAGCGCCGCGATGCCGATTTCCTCAAGGAGTGGGTCGCTGCCGACTGGTCGCTGCGCTATGCCGGCAACAGCCCGGCCCAGCACGGACTGAATACGCACTTCGCACGACTGCTCGACGAGTCGTTCGCGCCCTATGCGCTCAACGCCCAGCTGGTCGCCCAGGCGCGTCAGGTGCTGCGCAGCGAGTCGCTGGCCAATGTGGTCTACCGCATGCTGCGTGAACAGGCACGTAACCTGCCGGAGTATCGTCTGAGCCAGAAGATCGGCCCGCAGGCCGGGGTGATCAACGGCAGCGATTACGCCATCCCCGGGTTCTACACCCAGAGTGGCTACAGCAAGACCTTCCTCGCCCAGGGCGGCAATCTGGTGCGCGAGATCCTGCGTGACAACTGGGTGCTGGGCGAGGGTGAAACCCTCAGTGCCGGTGACCTGGGGCGCCTGATGGTGGAGCTGGAGCAACTGTACTTCCGCGATTACGGCAACTACTGGGGTGAGGCCATTGCCCAGCTCGGCGTGGGGCCCATCGGCAGCGCCGGTCGCGGTGCCAGTCTGCTGAGCAGCCTGACCGCTGCCAACTCGCCGCTGCTGCAGCTGCTGGTGGAAGTACGCGACAACACCCGCTTCAAGGGCCTGGCCGAGGCGGCCGATGACGTAGGCGGCGCTGCCGAGGCGCTGGAAGGCGCCAAGGGCAAGCTGGGCAAGGCCGCCAAGCTGGCCAGCGCTGCCGCCGAACAGGCGCAGCAGGCCCTGGCCAAGAATACCCCGGACACCGCGCGCAAGACCCTGGAACGCCGCTTCGAGAGCCTGCACAAGCTGCTCGACGACAACGGCGGTGCTGGAGTCGACCTGGCCGCCGGCATGCAGGCGCTGGATGAACTGCAGCGCCAGTTGGCCAGCCTGGCCAATGCCGGCGCCAGCGACCAGGCCGCGTTCGAGATGGCCAAGGCGCGCATGGCCGGTAAGCGCGATGCGATCAACCAGGTGCGCAGCGCTGCGGCACGCTTGCCGCAGCCGGTGGGCAACTGGCTGGCGCTGCTGGCCGAGGACAGCTGGACCTTGGTGCTCAACGACGCCTACCACTTCCTCAATCAGCGTTATCAGAGCGAGCTGTACGCGGCCTACGACAACTCGCTGAAGCAGCGCTATCCGTTCTCCGCGCACAGCGAGAGCGACGTGGCGGTGGCTGACTTCCGCGAGTTCTTCAAGGCTCAGGGCATTGCCGAGCGCTTCTTCGACCAATACCTGCGGCCCTTCGTCGCCGGCAGCGCCGACGAATACCGTCTGCGTCGCGTCGATGGCCGTGGCCTGCCGCTGTCGCGCGAGTTCCTGCTGCAGATGAGTCGCGCCCAGGTGATCCGTCGCAGCTTCTTCGCCGAGAACCCGGCCGAGCCGCAGGTGCTGTTCAAGCTCGAGCCCTACTCGCTGGACTCCAGCCTGAGCCGCGCCGACTTCCGCTTCGGCAAGCAGCAGATGGAATACCGCCACGGTCCGATCGTCGCCACCGCGTTCCGCTGGCCGGCAGCGAGTGACGAAGACCGCACCAGTCTGGTGGTCGAGGAACTGGGTGGTCGCCGCGTCGGCATCGAGAAGAACACCGGCCCCTGGTCGCTGTTCCGCCTGCTCGACCTGATGGACGTCGACTACCACAGCGGGCGTGACGTGCTGATCCTCAAGGCCAACCTCGGTGGCCTGCACGCCAACTACCTGCTGCACAGCCAGCGCTCGCCGAACCCGTTCGACATCGGCCTGCTGCGCAGCTTCAAGCTGCCGGCGACGCTCTGATGACGACAGTCGCCAACGCCTGGCGCAGCGCCGCGCGCACCGACACCGGCAAGGTGCGGGCGCGCAACGAGGACGCCTTCCTGGCCCTGCCCGAGGAGGGCCTGTGGGTGGTGGCCGACGGCATGGGTGGGCACCAGAACGGCGCTCTGGCCAGCCGCCTGATCGTCGAGCAGCTGGCCGAATTGCCGGAGGGCAGTCTCGACCAGCGCCTGGTGGATTTGCGTCAGTGCCTGCACCGGCTCAACCATCGCCTCGGCCAGGAACTGACCGTTACCGCCGATCGTTCGGACACGGTGATCGGCAGTACCGTGGTCGCCCTGTTGCTCGACGGTGAACGTGCCGTCTGCGTCTGGGCCGGCGACAGCCGCTGCTACCTGTGGCGTGGCTCGCGGCTGTATCAGCTCAGCCGCGACCATTCGCTGGTACAGCAACTGATCGACGAGCAGGGCCTGGCGCCGCAGGAGGCTGCGCGCCATCCGGCGGCGCACGCCCTGACCCGCGCCGTCGGTGCCAGCGAAACCCTGCAACTGGACATCCTCGAACTCGACGTGCTGCCCGGCGATGTCTTTCTGCTGTGCAGCGACGGGCTCTACCAGGGCGTTCCTGCCGATGAACTGGGGGCCTGTCTCAACCTGCCTTCGCCGCACCTGGCCGTGGAGCGCCTGTTTCAGCGCGCGCTCGATGGCCCGGCCCGTGACAACCTCAGCGCCGTGGTGATCCGTCGATGAGCGAAATCGCCGAAGCCAGTGACCTCACCTACTTCGCCCTGGCCGCCACCGCCGCCAGGGAGCCTGTGCGCGAAGTACAGCGTCGTGCCCCGGGCGAGCTGCCGGACGTGCTCGGTGGCCGCTACAAGATCGAGCGTCTGCTCGGCGTCGGCGGCATGGGGGCGGTGTATCGCGCACGCGACCTGCTGCGCGAACAGTTCGGCGATCCCGAACCCTATGTGGCACTGAAGACCCTCAGCGACGACTTCGCCGAGTACCCGGACGCCAACGCCCTGCTCTATAGCGAATTCGCCCTCACCTCACGGCTCAACCACCGGCACGTGGTGCGCCTGTTCGGCTTCGAGGTGGATACCAGCTGCGAACGCGCCTTCATCACTCTGGAGCTGCTGCGCGGCCTGACCCTCGATCAGCTGCTGTGCGAGCGTCCCGAGGGGCTGAGCTGGGAGGAACTACGCGATATCGCCATTCCGCTGCTCGACGCCCTCGTCTATTCCCATGATCTGGGCGTGCTGCATGGCGACCTGAAGCCCAGCAATGTGATGTTGGCCGACGACGGCCTGCGCCTGTTCGACTATGGTCTGGGCCAGCCCGTGGAAGGCCTGCTGCCGGGCCTGCCGCGCCTGTGCCGCAACCGCATTGCTGCCTGGACGCCGCGTTACGCCGCCCTGGAGCTACTCGAAGGCTCTGCGTTGTCAGCCGCCGCCGACGTCTACGCGGTGGCCTGCGTGCTGGTCGAGCTGGCCAGCGGGCAACACCCGTTTCGCCGGCTCAGCGCCAAGCAGGCCAAGAACATGGAGCTGGACAAGCAGCTGCAACG
The DNA here is from genome assembly GCF_025837155.1 of Pseudomonas sp. Z8(2022). Classification (NCBI taxonomy): domain Bacteria; kingdom Pseudomonadati; phylum Pseudomonadota; class Gammaproteobacteria; order Pseudomonadales; family Pseudomonadaceae; genus Pseudomonas; species Pseudomonas sp. Z8(2022). Next base: position 126,132 of record NZ_CP107549.1, read on the forward strand.
TCCGGCGCAGGTGCCGCTGCACTGCTGGCAGGCGCTGCGTACGGCACTGGCCTTCGAGGAAAGCCAGCGGCAGATCGACTGCCGTGAACTGCTCGATGCGTTTCGCCGGCCACCGGCTTCGCGCCTGCAACGCTGGCTGGGCAAGGCATGACAGGCTGTTGAAAAGGACTCTTTCGAAAGGATACGCATATGTTCAACCCGGCCAACGAAACCCATTTCAGCCTGAGCATCGAGGGCGTCGAGCATGACCTGCAGGTGCTCGAGTTCAACGGCCGCGAGGCCATCAGCCAGCCCTATCGCTTCGACGTCGAGCTGATCAGCGAGCGTCCGGATCTCGATCTGGCCAGCCTGCTTCACCAGCGTGCCTTCCTCGCCTTCAGCCCCAACGGCGACGGTATTCACGGTCTGATCCATCGCGTCGAACAGGGTGAATCCGGCAAGCGCCTGACCCGTTACCGCCTGGCCATCGTGCCGCAGCTGGCCTATCTGGCGCACCGCACCAACCAGCGCATCTTCCAGCATCTCACCGTGCCGCAGATCGTCGCCCAGGTGCTCGAAGAGCACGGCATTGTCGAAGGCGGCTACCAGTTCCAGCTCGGCCCCACCGTCTACCCCGAGCGCGACTACTGCGTGCAGTATGACGAGACCGATCTGCACTTCATCCAGCGCCTGTGTGAAGAAGAAGGCATCCACTACCACTTCCAGCACAGTGAAGGCGGCCACGTGCTGATCTTCGGCGACGATCAGACCGCCTTCGCCAGGCTCGGCCGGCCAACACCTTACATTCAGGACAGCGGCATGACCGCCGATGATCCGGTGATCAAGCGCCTGGCCCTGCGCCTGGAAACCCGCACCCGCCGTACCACACGCCGCGACTACGATTTCGAGCAGCCGCGCCTGCTGCTGGAAGCGGCCTACCAGGGCGAACAGGCCGGTGAGAACGACGGCCTGCCCGATCTGGAGGACTACGATTACCCCGGTCGCTACACCGACCGCACGCGTGGCAAGCACCTGGCCAAACGTGCCCTGGAGCGCCACCGCGCCGACTATCGTCAGCTCGACGGTCAGAGCGACCAGCCGCGCCTGGTCAGCGGGCACCTGCTGGAGATTTCCGAGCACCCGCGCAGCGACTGGAACGACCTCTGGCTGCTCACCGAAGTGCTCCACGAAGGCAAACAGCCGCAGGTGCTGGAAGAGTCGGTGCTTAATCTCCCTTCTCCCATTCATGGGAGAGGGGCCGGGGGAGAGGGTTCATCGGGCGACACCGACTTCACCCAAGGCTACCGCAACCGCTTCCTCGCTACGCCTTGGGACGTGCCGTACAGACCTTGCCTGTCTCACCCGAAACCTCGTGTTCTGGGTAGCCAGCGCGCCGTGGTCACTGGTCCAGCCGGCGAGGAAATCCACTGCGACGAATATGGCCGGGTCAAGGTGCAGTTCTTCTGGGATCGCGAAGGCCAGGCCGACGAGAAGACCAGCTGCTGGCTACGCGTCAGCTCCAGCTGGGCCGGTGATCGTTACGGCGCCATCACCATCCCGCGCATCGGCATGGAAGTGCTGGTCACCTTCCTCGAAGGCGACCCCGATCAGCCGCTGATCACCGGCTGCCTGTACCACGCCGAACACGTGGTGCCCTACGACCTGCCGGCGAACAAGACCCGCAGCGTGTTCAAGACCCTCAGCAGCCCCGGCGGTGGCGGTTACAACGAACTGCGCATCGAAGACCGCAAGGGTGCCGAACAGATCTACATTCACGCCCAGCGCGACTGGGACGAGAACATCGAGCACGACCAGAAGATCCGCGTCGGCTTTGAGCGCCACGATACCGTGGAGAAGAACAGCTACACCGAGCTGATGGCTGAGGAGCACCTGACTGTCACCGCCGACCGCAAGGTCGAAGTCAAACCGCAGGATCACCTGACGGTGGGCATTGATCAGCACATCAAACTCGGCACCGCGCAACTGACCAAGGCCGGCCGCGAGATACATCTGAAGGCCGGGCAGAAAATGGTCATCGAAGCCGGCATCGAACTGACCATCAAAGCCGGCGGCAGCTTCATCAAACTCGACCCCGGCGGCATCACCATCAGCGGCCCACTGGCCCGCCTCAATGCCGGCGGTGCGCCGGGCAAGGGTTCGGGTATCGGCATCAAACCGCCGGTATTGCCGGGGGTGGCGGATAGCGACAAGGCCGGGGAGGTGCTGGAGCAGGGGCAGCCGGGTGAGCCGGTCAGTACGCCGACGAAGCGTAAACGGACGCTCAACTTCTCCGGTTAAGACAGGGATAAACGCCGGTCGTCAGACTGCCGGCAGTCAAGGTACAGGACACATTGAAGATGGCCGAAAACAAACCGATCAACTGGGCTTATCCGTTCCCCAGCAAGGAAACGAACAGCAATCCGCTGCAGCTTCTGACCCATATGGCCAAGGCCAAGGGCGGCTACTACCCGACCGGCGAGAATGGCCTTTGGCACGGCGGCGTGCATTTCGACGACGGCACTGCAGCCGTATTCGATCAGTCGAGTGTGCGCTGTATCGCCGATGGCGAGGTAATTGCCTATCGTATCGACGAGCGCTATCCGGTCAGCGAGTTCATCGATGAGGTTCCTCGCATCAAGCGAGCGTCATTCTCTACGGGGTTCGTACTGGCCAAGCACAGTCTGTGTCCGCCGCCGCTCGACAATGCAGCCGGTGCATCTTCCAGCGAACAATCGCCGCCTGCGCTGACGTTCTACAGCCTGTATATGCACCTGCAGGACTGGGCTGGCTATCAGGACAAGCCTGATCTTGCCCGTCCCGCATTCTGGGCTGGCGATACTTATATCGTCGATACGCAGGGTGATGAGCTGCTGGTCCGTAGCCAACCCAACCGAGGCGGAGCAGAGCTGGCCAGGTTGGCCAAAGGCACCCAGGTCAGAATCAGAACCCTGGATGGCGAGTACTGCAAGCTGGTAGCGGTGCTGGGCGCCACTACGAATCCTGCGCTTGTCGCCGGGGAGGATGAGGAGCTTCCGGGCTATGTCGCCTTTAAATATCTCAAGGCGCAAAAAGAGCCTCAGACCAAGGATCAAGTGGTCATTCTTGAACAAGGTATCCCTATCAAGGCTGGTGAGCTGATCGGCCACCTGGGGACATACCAGAATCACAACAGTGCCGCTCACCCTCTGGTTCACCTTGAGGTATTCAGTTGCGACGACGTGCCCGGCTTCATTGGCAGAAGCCGAGCCTGGGCCAGCAGATTGCCGGACAGCCAGAAGACCTTGCTCAAGGTCTATAAAGGCGCCAGCAAACTGATTGCTCATCGCGACGATATCAAGGCAGACAACCCGCCCAAGCTAAGCGACAGCGGCAGCCAGATCGGTGTCGACCTGATCATCCCCCAGGCTCTGTTGGATGGCTTGCCGGCAGCGAGCAAGATCCAGGTCAAAACTCCAGTCGAAGGCAGTGGCACACCGAGTACAACCTACTGGTGGCGGCTGGATGGACTATTCGCCGACGAAAACGGCAATGCCATCGATGGCTGGCTCGCCGAGCAGGAACTGATCACCACCCGCCATAGCCCCTGGGAATGGCTGGATTTCCAGTGCATCGAAGACACCGGCACCCCCTTGGAAAAACTGGCCTATACCTTCAACGCCAGGGGCATGTTGAGTGCAGACGAACAGCACAACTATCGCGCCCAGATCAGCAAGGCCGATGGCGGCCCCATCGTGGCGCTTGCCCGGCTCTACGACATTGTCGATACCGACGAGGATGGCGTACTGACCAGCAAGGAAATCCAGGCCGCCCTGGCAAAGCCCTGGCACGCTCAGGTGCTCGGACAGCTGATTACCCGTTACGAAAGCGAATGGTTCTGGAACAAGGCCAAATGGGATGAGCTTGATCTACTGCTAGCAGACGAGAACGGCCAGAAGAGCCCGGCCTGGGAAGTGGAAAAACAGCGGATCGAAACGTTGAGTTGGTGGAAAGAGTTGGCGGGGAAGCATGGGATTAGTGGGGATGGGAAAGCGTGGTATCTGCAACCGCTAGCTCTTACCGGGGTATTCAGTTCAGCGACTAAGGTTGATCCCACTATTAAAGAAGGACAAATTACATTTGACGCTGAAGGGAATAACATTCCCACCTCCCCATTCTTTAGTCGTGTCATTCACTGGCCAGGAAATGATCTTTCAGGGGTTACGTTGGGTCGCGGCTATGATATGGGTTCCAGAAGCGAATCAGAAATTTATAATCATATGAGAAATGCCGGAATCGAGCACGATCAGGCAACCAAGATTGCTCAGGGGTATGGGAAAAAGGGCACGACTGCGCAGCAATTTGTAAGAGACAATAAAACAAATATTGGGGAGATTTCCACCGAGCAGGAAATAATTCTTTTCAATACTATCTACCCAGACTACGTAGAGCGTGCTGTTAAAAACTACAATCACTGGACTGCGAGCGAGCCTGATAGAACCGAATGGAGTGCCCTTGATCAGGTTATCAGGGATGTGCTGGTAGATTTTGTGTATCAAGGCTTCACCAAGGGGCCAAATCCAATGAAGGCCGGGATGAGAAATGATAAGGAAGAATTGATACGCTATATAGAGAATACACCTGCTATTAGCCAATACGAGCTAGGTCGAAATAGAGCTCGCTACCTCAGGAGCAACTAGAGTGTTCGGTATGAAAAAAATATGTCCATTTTCCTTGCTCTTTCTTGCACTTCCAGTATTCGGCGGCGCTGCTGGGGATCCATGTGAAAGAATTGAAACGTCCCAGCAGGTAGCACAATGCGCAGAATATAAAAAAGATCAGTCGGATAAGCTTCTGAATTTATCGTACAAAGCAACCCTGGATCGAATCAGGCACCAGTACGAAAAAGCCCCCTCGTTGGCGGATCAATACATTTCTCTGTTGAGAGGGGCGCAGCGAGAGTGGATCAAACTACGAGGCGCCGATTGCAAGCTCGAAGCTTTTGAAATAGAAGAAACCGCAGAGGCGTATCAGGTAACGATTAATAATTGTATTTCAAGGATGAGTAGTGATAGGGCGAGTTATTTGGATCGCATTGCTCCTGATATATGAATACCTCCCGGTGTGAATAAATTTAGCCCATTTTTTCTTTTTGGGCGTCAACACATAATGTGCTGTCGGATAGGTTCATTGAAAATCAATGGGGTCAGTGTCATTGATGCTTGGAAATTCCGACCCTTTCGCACTCGGCACCGCAACGTACTTGGCGTCATCTGACGCCAAGTACGAGGCCATCAGTCAGCTTACCGCTTCGATGTGGAATTGATCAGCGAGCGCCCGGATCTCGACCTGGCCAGCCTGCTGCACCAGCGTGCCTTCCTCGCCTTCAGCCCCAACGGCGACGGTATTCACGGTCTGATCCATCGCGTCGAACAGGGCGAATCCGGCAAGCGCCTGACCCGTTACCGCCTGGCCATCGTGCCGCAGCTGGCCTATCTGGCGCACCGCACCAACCAGCGCATCTTCCAGCATCTCACCGTGCCGCAGATCGTCGCCCAGGTGCTCGAAGAGCACGGCATTCACAGCGAAAGCGGCCATGTATTGGTGTTCGGCGACGATCAGACCGCCTTCGCCAGGCTCGGCCAGCCCACGCCCTATATCCAGGACAGCGGCATGACCGCCGATGATCCGGTGATCAAGCGCCTGGCCCTGCGCCTGGAAACCCGCACCCGCCGTACCACGCGCCGCGACTACGATTTCGAGCAGCCGCGCCTGCTGCTGGAAGCGGCCTACCAGGGCGAACAGGCCGGTGAGAACGACGGCCTGCCCGATCTGGAGGACTACGATTACCCCGGTCGCTACACCGACCGCTCGCGTGGCAAGCACCTGGCCAAACGTGCCCTGGAACGCCACCGCGCCGACTATCGTCAGCTCGACGGTCAGAGCGACCAGCCGCGCCTGGTCAGCGGCCATCTGCTGGAGATTTCCGAGCACTCGCGCAGCGACTGGAACGACCTCTGGCTACTCACCGAAGTGCTCCACGAAGGCAAACAGCCGCAGGTGCTGGAAGAGTCGGTGCTTAATCTCCCCTCTCCCATTCATGGGAGAGGGGCCGGGGGAGAGGGTTCATCGGGCGACACCGACTTCACCCAAGGCTACCGCAACCGCTTCCTCGCCACCCCCTGGGACGTGCCCTACCGCCCAGCTCTCGCCCATCCCAAGCCAAGAATTCTAGGCAGCCAGCGCGCCGTGGTCACTGGTCCAGCCGGCGAGGAAATCCACTGCGACGAATATGGTCGGGTGAAAGTACAGTTCTTCTGGGATCGCGAAGGCCAGGCCGACGAGAAAACCAGCTGCTGGCTACGGGTCAGCTCCAGCTGGGCCGGTGACCGCTACGGCGCCATCACCATTCCGCGCATCGGCATGGAAGTGCTGGTCACCTTCCTCGAAGGCGATCCCGATCAGCCTTTGGTAACGGGCTGCCTGTACCACGCCGAACACGTGGTGCCCTACGACCTGCCGGCGAACAAGACCCGCAGCGTCTTCAAGACCCTCAGCAGCCCCGGCGGTGGCGGCTACAACGAACTACGCACCGAAGACCGCAAGGGCGCCGAGCAGATCTACATCCACGCCCAGCGCGACTGGGACGAGAACATCGAGCACGACCAGAAGATCCGCGTCGGCTTTGAGCGCCACGATACCGTGGAGAAGAACAGCTACACCGAGCTGATGGCCGAGGAACACCTGACCGTCACCGCCGACCGCAAGGTCGAGGTCAAACCGCAGGATCACCTCACGGTGGGCACCGACCAGCACATCAAACTCGGCACCGCACAACTGACCAAGGCCGGCCGCGAGATACATCTGAAGGCCGGGCAGAAAATGGTCATCGAAGCCGGCATCGAGCTGACCCTCAAGGCCGGCGGCAGCTTCATCAAACTCGACCCCGGCGGCATCACCATCTCCGGCCCGCTGGCCAGGATCAACGCTGGTGGCTCGCCAGGCAAGGGCTCGGGGCTCAAGATCAAGCCGCCGGTACTGCCGGGCGCGGCCGATAGTGACAAGGCGGGGAGTTTGTTGGAGCAGGCAGCCGGAAACTTGGCTGCCTCCCAACCCACGAGGGAGCTAGGTAACCGATTGCGAGTACAACTCAAGCGACCATTTGAGAAGGAAGGCATAACTGGTCAGCCATACACATTGAATGTGGATGGGATTGAATATAAAGGTACCACTGCCAAGGGCGGATACGTTGACCACCCGCTACCGGATGGAACCCAAAAAGCTACTCTGACGTTCTATCCATTCGGGCAAGAGCATCAGGCATGGACATGGGAATTAGAGATTAATAAGCAAGCTCCTGCGAACGACGTTATTGGTCGGCAATCTCGGTTGAAAAACTTGGGTTTCTACGGTGGTGCATTAGATGGAATCGATGGCCCAAAGACTCAGTATGCAACACGTTGTTTCCAACGGGCATGTCAATTAACTGATAAAGATCACATAACAGTGCCTGAACAGGATCTTTTAATTAAGCAGCACAACGTGTAGGAAAGCAGCAGTATGAAATACGGAAATTTCGATCTTCGTCGAGGTGATCATGATGGAAATTCACAGCAAAATACGCCTCCATGTTGGGGGGGCGTAGACAATCCTGCTATACAGCAAGAGGCCGCAGAAACAGGGGCTGTAGGTGATGCTGGTAGTGCCGTATCACTCACGATTCCACAGCATGTTAGGCATCTACAAGAAGACTTGCGAACTCTCGGATTCGCTATTGTTGGCACCCCCGACGGGGGATTTGGTAAAGCGAGTGAGTGGGCGGTTAGGGAATTTCAGATATACGCCAGAATGTCTCATGTAGCACGAGTTAGAGAGAACAGAATTGGCCAGTTGTTGCTAACGTCCATAGGAGCGCCGAAATTAATAAATAATAGTGAGCTTTATTATGATAGCTCCGCTCACCTTGTCGTTCAGGCCGGGCAAGCGCCTAGTGGGGACGCTGATGAGCTGAAATCGTATTATGTGGATTCTCTAGAGCAAGTAGTCAATGGTCATTTGTATGCTGGCCCAGTAAGTGGAGTAGTTGATTCAGGTACTAGGTCGGCTATTGAGTTCTGGTTGGAGAATAATTACAGATGTCCAGTTGTGATTGAGGCTTGGTCGGTCAACCAGTCAGGCGCGAGGACTGCTTTGTCCAACGGCGGTTCAAATCTATGGAAGCATAATAGCTTTACAAGCAGTGCTCCGCGCATTTTTGCTCGGGATTTCACTCAATATTATATCTATCCTGCCGCTAGGCCTGCATCCCAGTATCACGCTATAGGTTACTACGATACTAAAGGTGGCCCCAATGCGACCCCAAAGCATAGTTGGGCCCCAGAGGCGGAAATGACAGTTGAAAACATACTCGGAACTCCAGTAAATCCACAGCAATTGAATACGGCTCCACTGTCTATATATCGTGTAATAAGAGTCGTTGCCGAGGCTGAATGCTATGGGCGGTTTGATGTAATCAATGCTTGGGATAATTCCTTAGTTTCTGCCGGCCCATGTCATTGGACAATGGGAGCTTCTAACGGTAGCGAATACGCTAGAGCAGAGTTTCCGGCATTCATTGCATATTTGGCTGGTCGCAGTGAGACAGGTTTTAGCAAGGCATTCGGGGATTTCGGTCTTTATCCTGAGTATGAGTGGGGTAGCGAAGATATTTATTCGTCCAGCACGAAGACATATAACTCGTGGCTCAAGTTGACTAATGAGACTTATTTGCCCTCGCAATCAAGTCACGCCGAGTCTGAGTTCAGCCAGCTTTTGAAGGCAAAGACAGAGGCGGCCTACTTGAAGAGCTGGCATTGGTTCTACAGAATCAGCATGGCTGGTAGAACTATTCCTGAATATCGGCAGGCGATGTGGGAAATGGCCAAGCAGAGAATCCGGGATATTCGAGCTAGGAGTGTTAGCTTTCAAGTTGGTACAAACACAATAAATAGCACTTTAGGTGAGATTTTTACCTCTGAAAAAGCTGTTGCTATACTTCTGCGCTGGCATGTATTTAGGCCGTCTCATGTTGTAAATCCGGCTTATGATCGTGTTACTGCAGCAATTCAAGATGCGATAGATAGCAATCCATTGATTAATTGGCAATTACAGACTTCAAATTGGGTGGACGCTCATGAGTCTGCATTGACAGAGCGTCTTCTTACTGCCGCGGTAGCTGTAAACAATACTGTGTCAACGAGTATTTTGTTCGGGGCTAACCAGCCGCAAGGGGCGGTACGTAGCGGCAGAAACACCTTCTTAATGGATGTTTAATTATGAAACTTCTAATAATTATATTGGTTCTCGCTAGCTTCACTATCAACGCGGTGGCTGGCGAAGCTGAAGCTTGCAAGGGAAACAAGGGGGTTAGGAGTTTCCTTTCCGAGTGGCATGAGAGTGGCAGTGTTACTAATATTTTGACTACTATTCAGGGCGCTGAGCTTTTAAGGGAGCGAGGACGTATTGCCTATCAAGCCGATCTTAATGGTGATGGTAATCAGGACTACATATTCGAGTCATTTGATAGTCAGGGGTCTGCTGGAGATAGGACTTTTGGGGTTTTCGTTCAATGCAAAGGATTTCTTCAATTTATAGGGGGGGATTATTTCGCAGGCGTAGAAGGGGGTGGATCGAAAAATAATGGCTACAATGATGTGATATTTTTCTCTTATCAGCGAGATAAATCGGGTGAAGTTATATATGCAGAAGGTAAGGCACTTACCAGATCGCATGTGTGGAGTTTCAATCCGAGCACTGGACGATACGAGGGTGGCATGGACTAGGTTCTGTACGAAAAGTACTGTCGTAGGCACCGCAGCGTGCAAGCCAGCGTGACCATTGCGGCAAAACTTCTTGCCAGCTTGTCGTAGCGAGTGCCGATTCTGCGGCTCTCCTTCAGCCAGCCGAACATCCGCTCGATAATGTTGCGCTGTCGGTATTTCGGGCGGTCGAACAGCCTTGGTAGTCCCGGCTTGGGCTTGCGTTTCATGGTTCGCAGCGGAATCACAGGCTGCATCCGGTAACGGTCGCAGTACTGACGCAAGTGCTCGGCATCGTAGCCCTTGTCTGCCAACAGCCAGCGGCAGCGCTTGCGAGGTCGGCCTGGCTTGCCGGGGATACGAACCTGATCCAGGAGTGCCTGAGCATTCGAGATGTCGCTGGCCTGGCCCGGCGACAGCAAAAAGCGCAGAGGCACGCCGTTGGCATCGCAGAGCATATGAATCTTGGTGGTCAGGCCACCTCGGCTACGTCCCAACGCATGGTCTACCGGCTCTTCTGGCCCCCCTTTTTCCCGGCGCCAGAAGAGGCTCGGGTTGCTCGTACCGCTGTCGAGTCGATCATCCAGGTATCCAGATCAATCAGTCCTTCCTGATTCAATCGAATCTGCAAACGCTCAAGAACTTGGTCGAACGTACCGTCATCCCGCCAGTCACGAAACCGTTGATACACCGTCGACCATGGGCCAAACCGCTCTGGCAGGTCACGCCAAGCTGCGCCTGAGCACAGGATCCAGAGGAGGCCGTTGAGCATCAGCCGGTCATCACTGCGAGGTCGCCCCATTTTCTGCTCGGGGGAAACCAGATCCGCGATCAGCTCCCAAGCTGCATCCGGGAGTTCGTAACGCTTTGCCATGCGGGCCTCCAGCCGGTCATGGCGCCGATTCTACCCGTTCGGACTTTTCGTACAGAACCTAGTGCCAAGCGCAATTGTGCGCGTACTCGCCATTCATGATGCAGGCGTGCTGTCACGCAGATTCCCCGTCCATTATCTGGCTGGTGGTGTGTTCATATACAGTTCGCGGCTATCGGGCAAATTACAACTGATGTGCTTCCCCTACCCTCGATGAACGGCATCGAAGTCATCGGCTTTGGGAGTGGCTGTTATGCCCCTGGCTTCCTGGCTGCGGTAATAGGCTTCGATGCTTAGGCGGGGATCGATCTTTGCCTGCAGGATGCAGGGCTGCTGTTGCCATTTGTGGTCGCGATTACGGGCCATGGTCTCGGCCCTGCCACGACGCTCCCACGCACGATAGGGCATGTCACGCCAGCGACGGGGTGGGCGGCCTTGCTGTTGATCATGGGCAGCGGTAACCGGATCCAAGTGGCGAAACTGTTCGAGTAGAGGCAGATCCGGCAGGGGCTGGGTGGCGTCCATGTAGCGCTGCAAGCTGTCCCAAAATGCCAGGGATTCTTCGAGATTCATGCCCAGCGACTGGAGCTTGCCGCCCAGTGCGACCTGGACATCACAGTAACGGTGATGCAACCAGATGGCGAAACCGCTGTTGCCATGAGAACCTGGACGAAATTCCAGGGTGGCGTCGAACTCGTAGAGTGGCGCCGAGAAGGGTTTGCGCCAAAAGCGACCTATGGTGAGCATGCCGGTCTGACGATTGAAACCACTGCCATCATGGGCAAAGAGACGCAAATAAAGATCCTGCAGGTAATCCCAGCCGATCAGCCCCATAAAGACGCTGAAGGCCATGGCTGCGCAGGCCAAAAACAAATTTGCTCCATGCTGGGACGTTTGGAATGTCAGTATTGATGCAGTAAGTGCAATAAAAAAGCCGATTCCTACTTGGGCCAGATAAGCTCTGGATTTTGGTGTGTCTCGCCACATAAGCCAACTACTCACACCTATCATGCATATGGAAAGAAAAACCAGTATGATTTCGGCTGTGATTTTTAATGACTCATTGCTAAAACTGGGTGTTGGAATGGTAAGCATCCAAAAAAACCACGGAGCAAATAAAATCGACCACCATTTTAAATATGGGATCAAGATCATCCACTTGCTGGAGTTTTCGAATTTCCAGCGTTTATGGTTGATATAAAGATCGTCCTCTCCCTTGCCATCGAGGAAGTTACGCATACCGGGTTGAAGTTGTGCATCGATATCCTGCCAGGGCTCCAGATGGGCATAGTGTCCCCAGCGCAGTGGTGTGCGAGTGGGGCCGTTGCGGTTGGCATCCTGCGGCCATTTGTGTGGCGGCTGGGCAGGGATAGCCGTGCTGCGGTAGGCGGACGGGGCGTAGTGATCAGATGGGGCAGGCGCATTCATTGGTCGGCGAAGTCTCGTTTGCTGATCAGCCAGTAAGCGGCTTCAACACGGGTTTCCAGATCGGCAGGCAAGCCTGGGGAGTAGGGCTGCCATTGACGTGGCGTGGGTTGCGGCAGGGTGATGCGGTTATAGCCGGGGAAGGGGTCGTTGGCATAGCACATGGCTTCCCCCAGGTGGAATTGAGCGCAGACCTTCAGGCCGTATTGGATGGTTTGCAGATTACGGCGTGGATCGCGTTGGGCGATCATCTGGTGCATGGCCGGCAACACGAACAGTAGGCGGTTGTCTTTCAGCAGCACCGCTCCCAGCTTCTCCTTATCGATCTTGATGGGGCGCTGGTTGTTCCAGCCTGAAAAATGGCTACGGGTGCGCAGGCGCTCCCAGGCAAGCAGGTTGAAATCCAGGCCATTACGAAACTGGCCGAGCAGTGGGCTGGCAATCTCCACTGCCCAATCTTCTGTGCTGAGTACGACACGCTGCTCCTGCTGGCTCACTTGTAGGCGCTGGCGGTCATCTTCGCTGGCTTGTTCTCGCCACTGCGCCATGCGTTCGATACGGACGACAGGAGCGCCCATGATACCGAGCAGTTGCTGGTAGGCCTGAAGAGGGTCATTCATTTGCTCCAGACGCTGCTGGCGACCAAACGGCCCGTGCTTGATAGCCTGCTCCAGCGGGCTGGCTGCCATCAGCACAGTGCCGACTACGCCGGCCAGCAGTAGGGTTACCCCAATACCGAGCAACCAGGGACTGGCGATAATGCCAATGGTATAGAGCGCCCATACTCCCGCGCCGCTGGCGGCCACCATATTGGCGATGGCAACTTCGTTATCGCCGTCACGAAAAGCACGGTAAGCGTCCCACGCGAATAGTGTAGCGGTGACAGCCATGGCGGCAGCGGAACCGATGCGCGATAAGTTGAGCCAATGGTTGCCCGTACGTTTCATCAGGTTTTTGGCCCAGAAACCCGAGGTGTTAAATCGTCCGCGCTCCCAGAAAACATGCCAAGGATGAGCTCCTCGTTTTGCATCCGTTAATAGTTTCAGCGCAAGATTATTGGCGGCTAAGCCAAGGTCAATGAGCGCTCCACCTGCTCCGACTCGAAATCTCCATGCTTCACTATTAATTAACTCTTTCGTCCCAACTGTATTCGCATAAAGACTATACGCTGCACACACCGTCGCCAGTATTGGGATCGTTTTGCTATTGGCCAGCGCTTTGGCCGTATCTAGTCGTGGTGCAACGCTGCGCCACTGTCTGAAATCCTCCACCAATGGATCGTTGGCTTCGGCCACTACGACCATGACCTTGCCCAGATCCTTGCTGGCGAAGCCGAGACGCTCGGCTGCCTTGGCGCTACTGGTGGCCACCGTTCTGCCTCGATTGGTCAGATTGGCGTAGTAGTAGTTGTTTCGGGTTAGGGTGAGGCGCTCGGCCGCGGTGATACCGAAGCTGACACCGCCACCGTGTACGCCCAATACCACTTTATGCTCTAGCAGTGCCTTGCCTTGAGGTAGCAATTCCAGGCCCTTGGCCTGGCTATGCAGGTGCTTGAGGGTCTTGAAGGTTGGCAGGAAGCTGCGGTGCAGTTCGACTTGGGTTACGTTCGGGCTTTCTGTTATGCGCTTGATCGCTAGCATGGTGGCGGTCGCCACATGGTTGAGCACTTCGTCAGTTGCCGCTGCCATGTTCTGGGCGATATAAGCGCCGTTTAGGAAGCTGAGGGCGCTGAGGCCGAGGCGCTCGGGGCGTATTGGCTGGCCGCTGGCAAGGTGCTGCTCCAGGCGCTCCAGGGCTTTGGGAAGCTTATCGGCCTGGGGCAGCAGGTCGCGGGTCAGCGCATGGGTGGCTTGCACCAGTTGTTTGCTGAGTTTTTCCACATCTTTGGCGACCTTGGTGTCCGCCGGCTCGATGCAGCGAGGATCACAGCTCTTGGGCGAGCATGTCAGTACCTCCAGTAGCTCTACAAGTTGCACATACGGCTCCAGCAGGCGTTCGTCCTTGCTATGCACGTAGTCCTGCCAGGCAGGTTGTAGCTGTTGCGTTAGGGCGAGTAAGCGCTCTTGTTGGCGGTAGAGTTGCTCGCGGGCTTGTTCCCGCTCGTCGTGGAGGGTGGCCTTCTTGAGTGCGGCCAAATCGACATGGTCGCGGAACTCCTTGAGCGAGCCGGCAGGCGTGAGCATTTCCTGATATAGCACTTCGGCATAACGACCAAACGACTGATGGGGAACCAGGGCATTGAGTGTTTGCAGGAGCTCTGTGCATAGCTTGGTCTGAGCGACGGCATGGCGAAGGGCGAAGATTGGGTCGTGAAGCATGATGCCGACTAGGCGTGGATAGCCACGTAGTTGATATTCGTTCAGTAGATCCTTGTTCTCAGGCAACGGCGGCAATGGCTCTGGTGCAGGTCCTTGAGTCTTGGCAGCCAATTCCTGATGGCGTTGTTGTAATTGGTTGACCAGTGAGTTGACCGGTAGCTCCGTCAGGCCAGAGGTGTAGATCAGTGGATCTTCGAGGAGCGTTTCGAAATGCAACTCGCGAGCACAGAGCCCTTTGCTGAGGCGGGTGAGTGGGATGATTGGCATGGCTTGTGTAGCTTTCCACTGCTCGGGGCCGACCACGGCAGCCGACCATGCCGGCGCGACATTCTGGCAGCGCTGCTTGATGCGACCGCTACTGGCTTCCAGCCACTCGATGTATTCCCACGTCCAGGGCAATTCGCTGTAAGCCATTTCATACTGGTCACCTACAAAGCGCCCTTGCAACAACATTGGCAGCAGCAACAGGTATTGCTTGGCGCCGACAGGTTTACGTTCATCTGCTTCGCCCCCTGCTTTGGCGATTTTGCGCCAGTGCGGCACATCTACTTCGAATAGCTGACCCTGACCGTCACTTTCCAGCTCGCGCCATAGTTTGCCTTGACAAAAAACATACAACCTGCCTGGGCGCAGCACAGCGCCTTTTGGCGCTTCTCCAAGCTTGTCGTAGCCAGGCAGTCGTCCCATGGGAACAACGGCGAGAAAGGTATTCTGTTGAATGTTTTCCTCTTCCTCGTGGCTACGCATCTGCTGCTCCACGGGAATGCGCAAGGTGCCACCGTCCTGGCGTGGCACATTCAATGCCATAGAGGCACGGCGTGAATTGTCATAGTCCGTACGCTTGCGAACACCTTGCTCGATAGGTTGATCCTTCAACTCGCTCATGCTTCTTCCTCCGGGTCGAGCAATTCAACTTGTCCGCCTTGCTCCGGGTCACCCCAGACGTCCACGATCAATTGTTGCGGCCCCGTAGCCCCTTTTTCAGTTGGAGCCGGCAACTGGTTGATATTGGCAGTGCCGGTTTTCTCGCCTACTGGTGCGGTATCGGCAGGCTTGGGCAATGTCGGCAAGATGGGCGCCGCCTCCGAGCCACTGCCCGGCGCACCGCCAGAGTTGATCTTGATCACCGGCCCCACCAGGGTCACGCCGCCGCCGTCGAGTTTGATGAAGCTGCCGCCACCTTTGAGGGTCAGTTCGCTGCCGGCTTCGAGTACGACTTTCAGGCCGCTGGAGAGGTGGATTTCCTGGCCGGCCTTGATGAATTGGCCATTGCCGAGCTTGATGTGCTGGCTGTCGCCAACGGTGAGGTGATCGTTGGCCTTGATCTCGGTCTTGCGGTCGGCGTGGGTGGTGCGGTGTTCTTCGGCCTTGAAGTGGCTGTAGGCATTGGCCTCGACCGTGTCGTGGCGCTCGTTGCCGACGCGGATCTTCTGGTCGTGTTCGATGTTCTCGTCCCAGTCGCGCTGAGCGTGGACGTAGATCTGCTCGGCGCCCTTGCGATCTTCGATGCGCAGTTCGTTGTAGCCGCCACCGCCGGGGCTGCTGAGGGTCTTGAATACGCTGCGGGTCTTGTTCGCCGGCAGGTCGTAAGGCACCACGTGTTCGGCGTGATACAGGCAGCCGGTTACCAGGGGTTGGTCGGGGTCGCCTTCGAGGAAGGTGACCAGCACTTCCATGCCGATACGCGGGATGGTGATGGCGCCGTAGCGGTCACCGGCCCAGCTGGAGCTGACGCGTAACCAGCAACTGGTTTTTTCATCCGCCTGGCCCTCGCGATCCCAGAAGAACTGCACCTTCACCCGGCCATATTGGTCGCAGTGGATTTCTTCGCCGGCAGGACCCGTGACCACGGCGCTCTGGCTGCCGAGGATACGCGGCTTGGGATGGGCCAACTGGGGGCGGAAGGGCACGTTCCAGGGGGTGGCGGTGAAGCGGTTGCGGTAGCCTTGGTGGAAGTCGGTGTCGTCCTTCCCCCCCTCTCCCCGGAGGGGCGAGGGGAGATCAAGCACCGACTCTTCCAGCACCTGCGGCTGCTTGCCTTCGTGCAGCACTTCGGTGAGCAGCCAGAGCTGGTTCCATGCCTCGCGCGGATGGTCGGTCAGGTCGAGGAAGTGGCCGCTGACCAGGGTCGGCGAGTCGCCGTCGCCCTGTGCCAGTTCGAAGTCGTGACGGTGGCGCTCCAGGGCGCGTTTGGCCAGGTGCTTGCCGCGCTCGCGGTCGGTATAGCGGCCCGGGTAGTCGTAGTCTTCCAGCTTGGGTTGGGCATCGCCGTCGGCCTTGGCTTCCAGCTGCAGGCGCGGCTTCTCGAAGTCGTAGTCGCGGCGGGTGACCTGGCTGGTGCGGGTTTCCACGCGCACGCCGAAGTGTTTGATCACTGGGTCATCGGCCACCAGGCCGGTGTCCTGCTGGTAGGCCAGCGGTGCCAGACGCGGGAACACGGTCTGGTCGTCGCCGAAGGTCAGTACATGGCCTTCGCTACTGTGCTGGAAGTGGTAGTGGATGCCTTCTTCCTCGCACAGGCGCTGGACGAAGTGCAGGTCGCTCTCGTCGTACTGCACGCAGTATTCGCGCTCGGGGTAGAGCGAGCCGAGTTGGAATTGGTAAGCGTCGGCCTGGATGCCGTGCTCTTCGAGCACCTGGCCGATGATCTTCTCCACCGTCAGGTGCTGGAAGATGCGCTGATTGGTGCGGTGTGCCAGGTAGGCCAATTGCGGCACCAGGGTCAGGCGGTAACGCGTCATGCGCTTGCCGGATTCGCCCTGGGCGATGCGGTGGATGATGCCGTGGATGCCGGCGCCGTTCTGATCGAAGGCGAGGAAGGCGCGCTGATGCAGCAGGCTCTCCAGATCGAGGTCGGGGCGTTCGCTGATCAGTTCCACGTCGAAGGCGTAAGATTGGCTGATCGCCTCGCGCCCTTTGAACTCGAGCACCTGCAGGTCGTGTTCGACACCGTCGATGCTGAGGCTGAAATGGGTCTGGTTGGCCTGGGCGAACATTCGTTGTTCCTCTCGATCATTCCATGATGGGCGCGTGGCGCGCTCCAGGTTGTAACCGAATCGGCCGCCGCGCGCTGGCAACGGTCGAGGTTTTCGGCGATTGGCCAGCGCTTTGTGCGCAGCCTGCCGAAACGCAACGGCCAGGACGATGCCTGGCCGCTGCGGTGACGCTGATGCGATCCCGGCTTACGCGGAGATCGGGGTGCGCCAGTCGTCGGAGCCGGAAGTGCCGGAGACTTCGTGGGTCCAGACGATCTTGCGATAGGTGAAGTAGACGTCTTCCAGGTGAGTGAAGTGCGCCATGTTCGGGTCCTGGCAGTTCGGCATGCGCGACTGCACGTCGACGATCACGGCGTCTTCCAGTTCGATGGTGAAGTAGTGCTCCTGGGTACCGGTGGAGGAGGTGCGGTACCACTCCAGACGGCACTTGTTCAGACGCTCGCCGGAAGTCAGGGCGTTGAAGATCAGCGGCGAGGACTTGTCGAAGACCTTGGTGATCATCAGCGGCTTGTGTACGCGCTGGCCGGTCGGCTGGCCGGACTGCGGGTCACGCGGGATGATGACCTGGTGGTTGTAGGCTTGAACCAGAATCTGGTCTTCATGACCTTCCTGGAAAATGTTGCCGACCGAGTCCTCGGTGAAGGTGCCAGCGGTGATCAGACCTTGCTTGGTGCCTTCGAGGGACAGATACGCGGGTGTTGGCATGAGTGCTCTCCTTGCCTGGGTCATGGATCGTGTTCGATCCGGGAGCCTGGGTTAAAGCGAGCGCCATGCCAGAAAGTTAAAACTCAATAAAAACAGTTAGTTGGCGTGACCGTGAGAGTGGTAATGGTCATGCTGAGTGTTAGGTCACGCTAAACTGTGCAGGTTGTTGCGCAGTGCTGCGCAGGTTATTGCGCAGCCAGCTGCAAGGCGCGTTATGACTGGGCTGCAGCGCAGCGGATGAGGGTTTATCCACAGCGCTCTGCGCAAAAACCTGCCAGGCGCATCACTCTGCCCAGTGTCGCCCGTGACGCTCCAGAAGATGCTGCAACTGCTCCGGTCCGTCGCTGCCGGCCGGGTAGGGACGGGGGCTCTGGTAGTGCTGGTGCCAACCCTGCAGGATCGGATCGACCCATTGCCAGGCCGCTTCGACTTCATCGCGGCGCATGAACAGCGTCGAGTCGCCTTCGATCACGTCCAGCAGCAGGCGCTCGTAGGCGTCCCAGCGGCGCTGCTGGTTGAAGGCATTGGCCAGGTTGAGGTCCAGCTCCACGGGTTTCAGGCGCATGCCCTTGCCGGGGTTCTTGGCCATCAGCTGCAGGCTGATGCGCTCTTCCGGTTGCAGGCGGATCAACAGCTGGTTGGCTTCGCCACCGTTGAACAGGCGGTGTGGCACCGGCTTGAACTGGATGAGAATTTCCGAGGTCTTCTTCGCCAGGCGCTTGCCGGTGCGCAGGTAGAAGGGCACGCCGGCCCAGCGCCAGTTGTCGATTTCCACCTGCACGGCGACGAAGGTTTCGGTGTCGCTGTCGTTGTCGACGTTCTTCTCGAAGTAGTAGGCCGGCACGTCATGGCCGCCGATCTTGCCGGCGGTGTACTGGCCGCGCACGGTCTTGTCCTGCACGTCGAGACCGGAGATGGGTTTGAGCGCCTCGAGTATCTTCACCTTCTCGTTGCGCACCGCTTCGGCGTCGAAGCGTACCGGTGCTTCCATGGCCACCAGGCAGAGCAACTGCAGCAGGTGATTCTGGACCATGTCGCGCATGGCACCGGCCTTGTCGTAGTAGCCGCCGCGGTTTTCCACGCCCAGGGTCTCGCATACGCTGATCTGCACATGATCGATGTGTCCGGCGCGCCAGACCGGCTCGAACAGGGCGTTGGCGAAGCGCAGCGCCATGAGGTTCTGCACGGTTTCCTTGCCCAGGTAGTGGTCGATGCGAAACACCCGCGCCTCGTCGAATACCGCGCCGATGGCGGCATTGATCGCGCGCGCCGATTCCAGCGAGTGGCCGATGGGCTTTTCCAGCACGATGCGTGCTGCCGGGCCGGCCAGGCCGGCGTTGGCCAGGTGCGCTGCGATGTCCTCGAACAGGCTCGGTGCGGTGGCCAGGTAGTAGACCCGCACGCGCCCCTCATCACGCCCCAGGCGCTTGGCCAGGCGGCCGAAATCGGCGCTCTGCGCGGCGTCCATGGCGAAGTAGTCGAGGCGTGCTGCGAAGCTTGCCCAGGTGTCGTTGGTGAAATCGGCGCGGGCGACCTGGGCACGGCAGTGACGCTCGGCCAGGGCCTGGTAGGACTCGCGGCTGTGGCTGCTGCGGGCCAGGGCGAGGATGCGCATATCGCTGTGCAGACGCCCTTCGCGGTGCAGGTGATAGAGCGCCGGCAGCAGCTTGTGCAGGGCCAGATCGCCCGTGCCACCGAAAACCAGCATGTCGCAGGGAATACTCAAGGGAAACACTCCGACTCGTTTGTGGCCAACCCTCGCAACGTACCTGCGTTTGCAGGAAAGAGGCAGGGAAGATGCTCTGAAATGTGCTTGCAGTCCGGGGCGCGTGCTCGCACCTGTGAGGGTGTTCAGCTAATTGGCAGCCGCTTGGCTGTGCGCGGGCGCGAGCTATGTAGTATAACTACAAGGTCACTACATCCGCCGACCGCCGATCATAACCGAGCCATGACTCGCCGAGCGCCGCGGTAGACCCTTTTCTGCATAGAGCCTATCTCAGTGAATCTGTTGCAACACATCGCCCAGTCGCGCCACCTGCTGCGCAAGTCCGAGCTCAAGGTGGCCGATCACGTCCTGCTCGATCCTGCATCGGTGATGCACAGCTCCATGGCCGAGCTGGCGCACAGCGTCGGCATCAGCGAGCCGACCATCGTGCGTTTCTGTCGCGCCATCGGTTGCAGCGGCTTCCAGGACCTCAAGCTGAAGCTGGCGCAGAGCCTGGCCGCCGGTGCCAGCTTCGGCCAGTTCGCGATTCACGAGGATGACTCGGTTGCCGACTTCAGCCTGAAGATCTTCGACACCACCCTGCATACGCTGATGGAAGTGCGCGAGAAGCTCGATCCCGAGGCGCTGCAGCGTGCCATCGCCGCCTGCGCCCAGGCGCAGCGCGTGGAGTTCTACGGCTTCGGTGCATCCGGCGCGGTGGCGGCCGATGCCCAGCACAAGTTCTTCCGCCTGCTGCTCAACGCAGCGGCCTATTCCGATCCGCACATGCAGGCGATGAGTGCGGTGACGCTCAAGCCTGGCGACGTGGCCATCTGCATCTCGCAGTCCGGTCGCTCCAAGGACCTGCTGATCACCGCCAATCTGGTGCGTGAGTCCGGCGCCAGCCTGATTACCCTGTGCCCGAGCCAGACGCCCCTGGCCGACCTTGCCACAGTGAATCTGGCCATCGACGTGCAGGAAGACACCGAGATCTATACCCCGCTGACCTCGCGCATCGCTCATCTGGTGGTGATTGACGTGCTGGCCATGGGCGTAGCCATGGCGCGCGGCCCGAGCCTGGTCAACCACCTCAAGAGCGTCAAGCGCAGCCTGCGCAGTCTGCGCCTGTCGCCGAAGTCGCTGCGTAGCAACGAGGATTGAGCACGCGGTTTCATCGCCTGTTCATCTGCCTGCCGTCAAAGCGTCATCTCCCGGGGCGAAGCTGGGTGCTCCAGTCCTCGTTCCGGGAGAACCGAGATGCCTCGTATCTTCGATGATGCGCAACTGCACGACCGGCCCGACGCCAAGACCCGGCGCAAACTGCAGGACCAGCGCCGGATGGCCTATCGTCGGGCCATCGAACACTATGCCGAGCAGTGTCAGCTGCAGCGCGAGCTTGCCGATTTCCCCGAGTTGCTATCTTCCGGCTATCTGCAGCAGGCCAAGCGCCGCGCCGCCTGACTTCTTTCGCCGCCCGGCCTGCCGGCAGGGCGGTCAGCTTGCCCGATTCTACGAACTTATTGCCCGGTTCTGCCGATCTCGGCGGCCGGTGGCGACAGCCACTTTTGCGCTCACTACAGTGGTGATCTGGCCCCCCTTTGTGCGGGGCGGACCGTGACTACCGGCAGCTCATGCCGGAACCATCAGACACCATCAGAACAAGGTGGGCAGACCATGATTACCCTCAATCTCAATGGCAAGGACCATGAGCTGGATGTGGCCGATGATATGCCGCTGCTCTGGGCCTTGCGCGATGTTGCCAATCTCACCGGCACCAAGTACGGCTGCGGCATGGCCCTGTGTGGTGCCTGCACGGTGAATGTCGACGGCCAGCCGACCCGCTCCTGCGTCACGCCGGTATCGGCGGTAGCCGGCAAGCGCATCAGTACCATCGAGGCGGTCGGCGAGGATGCCGTGGGCAAGGTCGTCCAGGAAGCCTGGCGTCAACTCGACGTGGTGCAGTGCGGCTATTGCCAGTCCGGTCAGATCATGGCGGCCACTGCGCTGCTCAGCGCCAACAAGGCGCCGAGCGATGCCGATATCGACGCGGCCATGAGCGGCAATATCTGCCGCTGCGCCACCTATGTGCGGATTCGTGCCGCGATTCATCAAGCTGCCGAACAACTGGCCTGAGGAGGCGCGTCATCATGGGCAAGATCGAAACCCCCGATAGCACCACGCGCGGCATTCTCAATCTGAGCCGGCGCAGCCTGCTCAAGGGCACCGGTGGCCTGGCGCTGGGCATCTTCTTCGCACCGCTGCTGCGCGGTATGGACGCGCTGGCGGCAGGTGGCCCGCTGGAGCCGAACGCCTTTGTGCGCATCGACCTCGACGGCACGGTGACCGTGCTGGCCAAACACCTGGAAATGGGCCAGGGCAGCTACACCGGCCTGGCCACCCTGTTGGCCGAAGAGCTGGATGCCGACTGGGACAAGGTGCGCGTCGAAGGCGCGCCGGCCGATGTGAAGCGCTACAACAACCTCGCCTTCGGGCCGATGCAGGGCACGGGCGGCAGCACCGCCATGGCCAACTCCTGGGAGCAGATGCGCAACGCCGGTGCCACCGCCAGGGCCATGCTGGTGGCCGCAGCAGCACAGCGTTGGGGCGTCCCGGCGAGTGCAATCAGTGTCGACAAGGGCGTGGTCAGCCACGCCGGCTCCGGTCGCAGCGCCGATTTTGGCGAACTGGTCGAGGCAGCGGCCTCGCTGCCGGTGCCCGAGCAGGTGCGGCTCAAGGATCCGAAGGATTTCAAGCTGATCGGCAAGCGCGAGCTGCGCCGCAAGGACAGTCAGGGCAAGACCGATGGCAGCGCCGTCTTCACCCAGGACTTCAAGCTGCCCGGCATGCTGGTGGCCATGGTCGCCTACCCGCCGCGTTTTGGCGGCGTGCCGCGCAAGGTGGACAGCAGCAAGGCCAAGGCTGTGCGGGACGTGGTCGAGGTGGTGGAGTTTCGCGATCTGCCCCATGGCCGTTCGGGTGTCGCCGTGCTGGCGAAGAACACCTGGGCGGCGCGGCAGGGGCGTGACGCGCTGGTGATCGAATGGGACGAGAGCAACGCCTTCACCCTCGGCAGCGAGGAGATTCTCGCCCAGTACCGCGACAGCGCCGGCAAGCCGGGGCGGCCGGCGGCGAGCACGGGTGACGCCGATGCGGCCCTGGCCAGGGCGGCAAGAACCATCGAGGCCGACTACGAGTTCCCCTATCTGGCCCACGCGGCGATGGAGCCGATGAACTGCCTGGTGAAGCTCTCCAGCGACCGCTGCGAAATCTGGAACGGCGAGCAGTTCCAGACCGTCGACCAGGCCATCATCAGCAACTATCTGGGCTTCAAGCCCGAGCAGGTTTCCCTGACCCAGCTTTATGCGGGCGGCAGTTTCGGCCGTCGCGCCAGTTCGCTGTCGGACTATCTGCTGGAGGCGGTGGCGATCACCAAGGCCGCCCGCGAGAAGGGTACGGATGCGCCGGTGAAGATGGTCTGGACGCGTGAGGACGACACCCGTGGCGGATTCTTCCGTCCGCTGTACCTGCATCGTGTGCGCATCGGTCTGGACGAGGCCGGCAAGCTGCAGGCCTGGCACAACCGCATCGTCGGCCAGTCGATCATGACCGGCACCTCGATGGAGCCGTTTATGGTCAAGGAAGGTGTCGACCATACCTCGGTCGAGGGGCTTTCCAACCTGTCCTATGCGGTACCCAATCTGCAGGTGGAGCTGAACACGCCGACCAACATCAGGGTGCCGGTGCTGTGGTGGCGCTCGGTCGGCCATACCCATACCGCCTATGTTGCCGAGACCATGATCGACGAGGCCGCTGTCGCTGCCGGGCAGGACCCCTACGCCTTCCGCCATGCGCTGCTGGAAAGCCACCCGCGTCATCGCGGCGTGCTGGAGCTGGCCGCCAGGCAGGCCGGCTGGGACAAGCCGCTGGCCGCAGGTGGAGAAGGCGAGAAGCGCGGCCGAGGCATTGCCGTGCATGAGTCGTTCGGCTCGTTCGTGGCGCAGGTCGCCGAGGTAACGGTGACGGCCGACGGCAGCTACAGGCTCGATCGCGTGGTCTGCGCGGTGGACTGCGGTATCGCCATCAACCCGGATGTGATCAAGGCGCAGATGGAAGGAGGCGTCGGCTTCGCTCTTGCCGCTGCACGGCACAGCGCGATCACCCTGAAGGAAGGACGGATCGAGCAATCGAATTTTCACGACTTCCAGGTGCTGCGCATGAACGAGATGCCCAAGGTCGAGGTGCATATCCTGCCGTCCGCCGAGAACCCGAGCGGCGTCGGTGAGCCGGGTGTGCCGCCGCTGGCGCCCGCCCTGGCCAACGCCCTGTTCGCGGCCACCGGTGTGCGTCTGCGCAAGCTGCCGTTCCCGGCGCAGATCAAGGCCTGAAGTCGGTTGCGGTAAACGAGGCGCCCGGGCAAATGCCCGGGCGTTTTCATTTGGGATGTTTATATGGGCGATCCTTGGGCGGTTGATCGCGGCTGAAGCCGCTCCTAGCGAATTACGCCAGGGGCAGATTTGAGGCCATTCGCGGATCGCTCTGCGTAGGAGCCGCTTCAGCGGCGAGCTTTTCAGGTGTGGATCGCGGCGAAGCGGAGTGCCGGCCAACCGCTCCTGCGAAGTTGCAGGTCCGTAGACCGGGCGCAATCCGGAGTTTCTATCAGGAGGCGGTCAGTCTGGCCGCGCTTTCGAGCTCGCTGCTGTCCTGCGGTGTTGGCGTATGGATTGCCGTCTGGCGATGCTTGAGCATGCCGCCGTTGCGCTGGTTGATGGCGGCCGTCATCTCGGCCAGGATCGCCGTGGCCACGCTTTCAGGCGTGTCACCGCCGATATCCAGGCCGATGGGGTAGTGCAGGCGCTCCAGCGCCGGCAACTGCTCGGTGTGCTGGCAAATTTCCTCCAGCAGGCGTTCTGTGCGGTCACGCGGACCCAACTGGCCGATATAGGCGGGCGAGCCCTGCAGTACGCTGCCCAGCCAGTGACGATCCTGGCTGTAGCTGTGGCTCATGATCGCCACCATGGCGCCGTTGGTGAGCGTGTGCAGGTCATAAGGCGGCTGTGCATCGACCTGCAGCACGGCGTCGGCGTCGGGAAAGCGCTCGGCGCGAGCGAAATGGGCGCGGCCATCGACCACTGTGACGTGCCAGTCCAGCAGTCTTGCCATATGCGTCAGCGGCTGGGCGTCATGCCCGGCGCCGAAGATCACCAGGCGTCGCTGCGGCGCCAGGTATTCGCAGAACACCTCGATCTCGCCACGTGCGTCACGGTAGTTGCGCAGTGAGGAGTAGCCATCGGCCAGGGTTCGCTGCAGGTCGGCGCGCACCTCGGCGTCGAGTTCCGGGTCGAGCAGGCGGCCGCTGTCGCCGAGCGATGGGTGCAGGGACAGGCGATCGCCGACACGCACGCGGGCGTTGCGGTAGCTGCCGATCACCGTGGCGAGCGCACCGGCCTGGCCGCTTGCGCGCACCTGGCGCAGCAGTTCGAGCACGGCCAGCGGCCTTTGTGCGCTGTGGCGTTCGAGCAACACATGCACGGTGCCGTTGCAGCCGAGGCCGAAGGTCAGGGCGGCGTCCTGGTCGTCATCGTCTTCCTCGGTCGCTGTGCTGTAACGGCGGATCACGGCTTCTCCGCCGTCGGTCAGCCACCACGCCTTCTTCGCCACTTCGGACTCCAGGCAGCCGCCGCTGATTGTGCCTACCGTGCCGCCAAACAGCGGGATCAGCATGCGCGCGCCGGGGCGGCGATAGGCCGAGCCTTCGACCTTGACCACCGTGGCGAGCACGGCCTGGCCATTGTCGCGTTCGAGCGTGCGGACGGCATCGAGCAGGGCGCTGATTCCCGACAGCATAGGTTTCTCCCAGGCAGGTTTTGGTGAAGCGATCCCAGGATGGCAATGTCCCGCATCCCGGGCAGGGTGGGTTAGGCCGATCCTGCGAGATCCTTGCCCGATCCTGCGCTGCCGGCCTGAAAACGCTCGGCCAGCTTGACGATATGCGCGCGCTCGGTGCGGATGAAGTCGACGAAGGCCTGCGCTACCGGTGACAGGCGCCGGCCACGGATATTCACCACGCACCAGCTGCGCTGCAGCGGCAGTTCGGCCACTGGCAGCTCGCGCAACAGGCCGTACTGCAGCTCAAGGCGCACGGCATGGCGTGGCAGCAGGGCGATGCCCAGCCCTGCCAGGGCCGCTTCGCGTTGTGATTCCAGCGAACCGATCTCCAGCGTAAGCGGGAAATGTGCACGTTTCTGATGACAGTACTCCTCGCAGGCGCGGCGCGTTCCCGAGCCGCTTTCGCGAATCAGCAGCGGATAGGCTGTGAGGTCCTGCAGCTGCAGGCTTTCCGCCTGGCACAGCGGGTGATCCGGTGGCGCCACGGCGATGATCGGGTTGTTGAGAAAGGGCATGAAATCCAGCGCCATGTCCTGTGGCACCTGGCTCATGATCATCAGGTCGTCGCGGCTCAGGGTCAGGCGGCGCACCACCAGGGCGTGGTTGACCACCGTGAGGTTGAGGCTGACTTCCGGGTAATTGCGGCGAAAATCGGCGAACAGGTGGGGAATGAAATACTTGGCGCTGGACTCAACGCACAGGTTGAGCTGCCCCTGCAGTGAGCCCTGCAGGTCGGAGAGCTGCATGTCCAGGCTTTCCAGGCGGCCGAAGATATCGCCGCTGGCGCGGCGTAGCGCTTCGGCGGCTTCGGTGAGGTAGAGCTTCTTGCCGACATACTCGAACAGCGGCTGGCCCACCAGATCCTCCAATTGGCGAATCTGCAGGCTCACGGCCGGCTGGGTCAGCGCCATTTCTTCGGCAGCGCGGCTGTAGGAGCCGTGCTCGCACACGGCCCGGAACACCTGAAGCTGACGCAGGGTCATGCGCAGCAGGGTCTTACGCACGTTTTCATCCTCGGTTGATCGGTGCATAAGTAATTACTTATGCACGATCTAATAATTATTCATTTTTGTTAATTCGTATAGCCGGCTAGGGTTTCACCACGTTTTGCAACCAACTGTTGCAGCGACCTTGCAGCTCTGGCTGAGGACTGGATCGTGATACGAAAGATACTGATCGCCAACCGTGGTGAAATTGCCGTCCGCATCGTGCGGGCCTGCGCCGAAATGGGCATTCGCTCGGTGGCTATCTATTCCGAAGCCGACCGCCATGCATTGCATGTGAAGCGTGCCGACGAGGCACACAGCATTGGCGAAGATCCTTTGGCCGGTTATCTGAACCCGCGCAAGCTGGTCAATCTGGCGGTTGAAACCGGCTGCGATGCGCTGCACCCCGGCTACGGTTTCCTTTCCGAAAACGCCGAACTTGCAGAGATCTGCGCCGAACGCGGGATCAAGTTCATTGGTCCGAGTGCGGAAGTCATCCGCCGCATGGGCGACAAGACCGAAGCGCGCCGCAGCATGATCGCCGCTGGTGTGCCCTGCACCCCCGGCACCGAAGGCAATGTCGCCGACCTCGCCGAGGCCCTGCGCGAAGCCGAGCGCATCGGCTATCCGGTGATGCTCAAGGCCACCAGCGGTGGTGGCGGCCGCGGCATTCGTCGTTGCAACAGCCGCGAAGATCTGGAGCAGGCCTACCCGCGGGTGATCTCCGAGGCGACCAAGGCCTTCGGCAGCGCCGAAGTGTTCCTGGAAAAATGCATCGTCAATCCGAAGCACATCGAGGCGCAGATCCTCGCCGACAGCTTCGGCAACACCGTGCACCTGTACGAGCGCGACTGCTCGATCCAGCGCCGCAACCAGAAGCTGATCGAGATCGCCCCGAGCCCGCAGCTCACCCCCGAGCAGCGCGCCTATGTCGGCGACCTGGCGGTACGTGCCGCGCAGGCGGTGGGCTACGAAAACGCCGGTACCGTGGAGTTCCTCCTCGCCGAGGGCGAGGTGTACTTCATGGAGATGAACACCCGGGTGCAGGTGGAGCACACCATCACCGAGGAAATCACCGGTATCGACATCGTTCGCGAGCAGATCCGCATCGCCAGCGGCCTGCCGCTGTCGGTCAAGCAGGAAGACATCCTCCACCGTGGCTTCGCCCTGCAGTTCCGCATCAACGCCGAGGACCCGAAGAACAACTTCCTGCCCTCGTTCGGCAAGATCACCCGCTACTACGCCCCCGGCGGCCCAGGCGTGCGTACCGACACGGCGATCTACACCGGCTACACCATTCCGCCCTTTTACGACTCGATGTGCCTGAAGCTGATCGTCTGGGCGCTGACCTGGGAAGAGGCGATGGACCGCGGCCTGCGCGCGCTGGACGACATGCGCGTGCAGGGTGTGCGAACCACCGCGCCCTATTACCAGGAAATCCTGCGTAATCCGGAATTCCGCAGCGGCCAGTTCAACACCAGCTTCGTCGAAAGCCACCCGGAACTGACCCAGTACTCGATCAAGCGCAACCCGTCGCACCTGGCCATCGTCATCGCCACCGCCATCGCCGCCCACGCGGGCCTGTAGGGGACATCATGAGCAAGAAGATCACCGTTACCGACACCGTCCTGCGCGATGCCCACCAGTCGCTGCTGGCGACCCGCATGCGCACCGAGGACATGCTGCCGATCTGCGACAAGCTCGACCGCGTCGGCTACTGGTCGCTGGAAGTCTGGGGGGGCGCCACTTTCGATTCGTGCGTGCGCTTCCTCAAGGAAGACCCGTGGGAGCGTCTGCGCCAGCTCAAGGCGGCGCTGCCCAACACTCGCCTGCAGATGCTGCTGCGCGGGCAGAACCTGCTCGGCTACCGTCATTACAGCGATGATGTGGTCCGTGCCTTCGTTGCCAAGGCGGCGGTCAACGGCATCGACGTGTTCCGCATCTTCGATGCGATGAACGACGTGCGTAACCTGCGCGTGGCCATCGAGGCGGTGAAGGCCGCCGGCAAACACGCCCAGGGCACCATCGCCTATACCACCAGCCCGGTACACACCACCGACGCTTTCGTCGCTCAGGCCAAGGCCATGCAGGCCATGGGCATCGATTCCATCGCCATCAAGGACATGGCCGGTCTGCTCACGCCGTACGCCACCTTCGAACTGGTCAAGGCGCTGAAGAGCGAAGTCGATTTGCCGGTGTTCATCCACAGCCACGACACCGCTGGCCTCGGCGCCATGTGCCAGCTCAAGGCCATCGAAGCCGGTGCAGACCACATCGACACCGCCATCTCCAGCCTGGCCTGGGGCACCAGCCACCCGGGCACCGAGTCGATGGTCGCCGCGCTCAAGGGCAGCCAGTACGACACCGGCCTGGACCTGGAGCTCATCCAGGAAATCGGCATGTACTTCCATGCCGTGCGCAAGAAGTACCACCAGTTCGAGAGCGAGTTCACCGGCGTGGACACCCGCGTGCAGGTCAACCAGGTGCCGGGCGGGATGATTTCCAACCTGGCCAACCAGCTCAAGGAGCAGGGTGCGCTGAACCGCATGAACGAGGTGCTGGAAGAGATTCCGCGCGTGCGTGCCGACCTCGGCTACCCGCCGCTGGTGACGCCGACCTCGCAGATCGTCGGCACTCAGGCGTTCTTCAACGTGCTGGCCGGCGAGCGCTACAAGACCATTACCAACGAAGTGAAGCTGTACCTGCAGGGCCGTTACGGCAAGGCGCCGGGCAAGGTCGACGAGCAATTGCGCAAGCAGGCCATCGGCAGCGAGGACGTTATCGACGTGCGCCCGGCCGACCTGCTCAAGCCCGAGCTGGCGCGCCTGCGTGAAGAGATCGGTAGCCTGGCCAAGTCCGAAGAGGACGTGCTGACTTATGCCATGTTCCCGGACATCGGCCGCAAGTTCCTGGAAGAGCGCGAAGCGGGTGAACTCAAGCCTGAGCCTCTGCTGCCGATCCCGAGCGGCAAGGGTGTGGCGGTTGCCGATGAAGGCGTGCCGACCGAGTTCGTGGTCGACGTGCACGGCGAAACCTACCGTGTGGATATCACCGGTGTCGGCGTCAAGGGTGAGGGCAAGCGTCACTTCTACCTGTCGATCGACGGCATGCCGGAAGAAGTGGTGTTCGAGCCGCTCAACAGTTTCGTTGCCGGAGCCGGCGACAAGCGCAAGCAGGCCAGCGCGCCGGGCGATGTGTCCACCACCATGCCGGGCAACATCGTCGATGTACTGGTCAAGGAAGGTGACACGGTCAAAGCCGGTCAGGCTGTACTGATCACCGAAGCGATGAAGATGGAAACCGAAGTGCAGGCGCCGATTGCCGGCAAGGTCAAGGCCGTTCACGTGGCCAAGGGCGACCGCGTCAATCCGGGCGAAGTGCTGGTGGAAATCGAAGGTTAACCTCTATGGAGCCCGGCCTGTTGGATGGGCAAGTTTGACGGGGCGTAACCCGGGCTCCTTTTTTATTCGTCGGCGTCCCTGAGGGGGCGCCCAGGGTTTGAGAACCGGGAGCCGCAAGGCTCCTTTTTTGGCGCTTTTCCACGGCCATGCCCCGCGTGCGCGAGCACGACGCCGGGTGATCAGCACCACCGGGTGCGGGGTATGGTCTTTTCCTTTGCGGCCGGGGCGCGATGCGCCCCGGCCGTCTCGTTTCAGGCCTGTGGATAACGCGCGCGTGGGGTGGCCATGGGCACCTTGTCGCCGTCGAGGGGCAGGAAGTTGCCCGACTCGGCGTCGTAGGCGCGGATCTGGCTGGTCTCGATGTCATACACCCAGCCATGGATGAACAACTGACCGCGGGCCAGTTTCGAGGCAACCGAGGGGTGGGTGCGCAGGTGGTCGAGCTGAGCCACCACGTTTTCCTCGGTAAGCACCGCCAGGCGCTCCTGGTCGCTGTCGCAGTTGCAGTTCTCCGCGACCACGGTGCGCGCCACTTCGGCATGGCGCAACCAGGCCTTAACCGTCGGCATGGCTTCCAGCGACGCCGGGTTGAGCACCGCCTTCATCGCCCCGCAATCGGAGTGGCCACAGATCACGATGTGCTGCACACCCAGGGCCATCACCGCATATTCGATGGCGGTGGATACGCCACCCATCATCTGCCCGTAGGCGGGTACCACGTTGCCGACGTTGCGGTTGACGAACAGGTCGCCCGGCGAGCTCTGGGTGATCAGTTCGGGCACCACGCGCGAGTCGGCGCAGGTGATGAACATGGCGCGCGGGTTCTGTGCAGTTGCCAGCTTTTTGAAGAGTTCTTCCTGCTGCGGGAAGATTTCACTGCGAAAGCGTTTGAAGCCGTCGACGATGCTGCGTAGCGCCTGGTCGGCGGTTTCGTTGCCCTCGTGTGCCTGAAGCGGAATCAGCTGGTGTTTGTAAGGCATGCCCTGAACCTCTGTTTACCTGAAAAGACGCCGTTAAAACGACAGCAGCGGCGGGTGTCGAGTCACACGACAAGTGTCGCCTCCGCCAGACGGCAGGACAACCTGCAGAGCTTCCATTTGACACAAGACGCCAGCGACCGGGCCGGCCGCTGGCGTGAGGTCAGCCGCGGTGGCGACTGCGGAAGAAATCGATCAGGCCCTGGGTGGAAGCGTCTTCGGCGCCGCTGGGGTCGCTGCCGACCATGCGCGAGTAGACGCCCTTGCCCAATTCCTTGCCCAGTTCCACGCCCCACTGGTCGAAGGCGTTGATCCCCCAGATCACGCTCTGCACGAAGACCTTGTGCTCGTAGAGAGCGATCAGTGCGCCCAGGCGACCGGGGCTGACCCGCTCCAGCACCAGGGTATTGCTGGGGCGGTTACCGGGCACCACCTTATGCGGCGCCAGGCGCTGCACTTCGTCTTCGCTCAGACCCTGGACGCGCAGTTCGGCCTCGGCTTCCTCGCGGCTCTTGCCGAGCATCAGCGCCTGGCTTTGCGACAGGCAGTTGGCGAACAGCCATTGGTGGTGATCGGCCACCGGGTTGTAGCTGCTCACCGGGACGATGAAGTCGGCCGGGATCAACAGCGTGCCCTGGTGTAGCAACTGGTGGTAGGCGTGCTGGCCATTGCAGCCGACACCGCCCCAGATCACCGGGCCACTGGCTATCTGCAGCGGGCTGCCATCCTGTCGCACGCGCTTGCCGTTGGATTCCATGTCCAGTTGCTGCAGGTGCTTGGTGATGTTTCGCAGGTAATGGTCGTACGGCAGGATGGCGTGGCTCTGCGCGCCCCAGAAGTTGCCGTACCAGACGCCGAGCAGGGCCAGCAGCACAGGCATGTTGCGGTCGAAAGGTGCGTTCTGGAAATGCAGGTCCATGCGATAGGCCCCGGCGAGCAGCTCCTTGAAATTGGAGATGCCGATGGACATGGCTATCGGCAAGCCAATGGCCGACCACAGAGAGTAGCGCCCACCGACCCAGTCCCACATCGGCAGGATGTTCTCCTCGCGAATGCCGAAGGCTCGTGCTGCCTCGACATTGCTCGACACGGCCATGAAGTGCCGGTGCAGTTCTTCCTCCGAGCCGCCCTGGGCGAGGTACCAGTTGCGCGCGGCCTGGGCGTTCTTCAGCGTTTCCAGGGTGCCGAAGGTTTTCGACGAGACGATGAACAGCGTGGTTTCCGCGCTCAGTCTGGCGGCCAGCTCCTGAAACGAGCTGCCGTCGATATTGGCCAGGTAGTGGCAGCGTACGCCGCGCTGGGCGAAGGGCAGCAGTGCTTCGGAGACCAGCTGCGGGCCGAGGAAGGAACCGCCGATGCCGATATTGACCACGTCGGTGATGGGCTTGTCGCTGTAGCCGCGCCACAGGCCGTGATGCACGCGTCCTACCAGCTCGCTCATGCGCAGCAGGGCGCTGTGCACCTGTGGCATCACGTCAACACCGTTGACCAGCACACGATCGCCCAGCGGCCGGCGCAGTGCAGTATGCAGGGCCGGGCGGCGCTCCGAGCCGTTGACCTGTTCGCCCCCGAACAGCGCTGCGATGGCCTGTGTCAGGCCGGTTTCTGCGGCCAGCTCGACCAGCAGGCTACGCGTGCGCTCGTCGATGAGGTTTTTCGAGTAATCGAGGAACAGGCCGCAGTCATCCAGGGAAAAGCGGCTGAAACGCTGCGGGTCGTCGGCGAACGCCTGGCGCAACGTGAAGCCATCCAGCGACCGGCGATGTTCGTTCAGCGCCTGCCAACTGGGCAGTTGGGTGATGTCCAGGGCGGACGGGGCATAAGGCATCGGACGATCCTCTTCAGCGTGCTGCCAGGTGATGGCGGTCGAGTTCGTGCAGATAGGGCAGGTCGGGGCCGACCCGCGAGCAGGTCAGCGCGGCGGCCTCGATGGCCAGACGCAGCATGTCGTCGATCTGCTCGCGGCTTAGCGTCGCCAGCGCCTCGGGGGTGTCCAGGTGGTGGCGGGCCAGGTAGCTGAGCAGCGCGGCCTGGAAGGTATCGCCGGCGCCGACGGTGTCGCGGGTGAGTACAGCTACCGCTGGCGCCGTCCAGTGCCCGTGACGGCTGTGGACGCTGGCGCCTGCGCTGCCGTGGGTGAGAAATACCAGTTGGCAGCGTTCATTGAGCCAGCTCGCCGCGACCTGCTGCGGGTCGCGTTCGGGATACAGCAGCTGCAGGTCCTCTTCGCTGACCTTGATCAGGTGAGCGTAGCGAGCGAAGGTCTCGACGCGCTCGCGCCAATGGGCGATATCCGGCGCCGGGCCGAGGCGCACGTTGGGATCGAGGCTGATCAGGCGTTGCTGATGCTCACGCGCCACCAGCTGCAGCAGTGTGCTGGCCACCGGTTCCACCACCAGGGAGAAGGAACCGACATGCAGACCGCGCACGCGCGCATCCAGCGCTGGCAGATGCTCGACACGCAGCAGGCGGTCGGCGCAGCCTTCCCCGCGGAAGGAGTACTGGGGCGAGCCGTTGGCGTCCAGACCGACCATCGCCAGGGTGGTCGGCGCATCGCTGGCGACCAGGTAGGCATCGCTCACACCCTCGTCACGCAGCACCTGGCGCAGGCGCTGACCGAGGCTGTCCGAGGATATGCCGGTGAACAGCGCCGAATCGGCGCCCATGCGCCGCAGGCCCAGCGCCACGTTGAACGGCGACCCACCGGCTATGGCCTTGAAGGTCATTTCGTTGCCGCGTGCGCCGTCGCTCTGGATGAACACGTCGAACAGCGCTTCGCCACAGACCAGGTACATGTTCGTCTCCGTAAAGAATCAAGGCGTGTTCACGCCGGTTTGCTCCCGGCCAGCAGGCTGACCTGCTCACGGTAGCGTTGATAGACCTTCTCGTACCGGGCCGTGCGGGCCGGGTCCGGCCGGGTTTGCGTGCTGGTGTCGAGCTGCACGCAACGCTCGCACAGCGCGGCCAACTGCGCCTGGCGGTCGTCACCTGCCGTCAGGCACCAGGCTGCCTGGATTGCGGCGCCCAGTGCTGCGGCTTCGGTGTGCTGCGGGCAGACCAGCGGCGTGCCCATGATGTCGGCGATCACCTGGCGCCATACCGGGCTTTTCGCCGCCCCACCGATCAGGCGGATGGTCTGGCTCTGCAGGCCGCTGGCTCGCAACAGGTCGAGACCGTAACGCAGGCCGAAACTGGTGCCCTCGACCACCGCGCGACACAGATTGGCACGGGTCAGGTTGTCACTGTCCATGCCCAGCAGACTGGCGCGTGCGCTGGGCAGCGCCGGCACTCGTTCGCCGTTGAAGAACGGCAGCATCAGCAGTCCCTCGGCGCCGATGGGCGATTGCTCGACCAGTTCGCCGAACGACTGGATGTCTAGCTCCAGCAGGTTCTGGATCAGCCCGGTGGAGCTGGTCAGGTTCATGGTGCAGATCAGCGGCAGCCAGCCGCCGGATGACGAGCAGAAGGTCGCCACCTGCGCGTGCGGGCTGATCATCGGCCGGTCGCTGTAGGCGTAAAGGGTGCCGGAGGTGCCCAGGCTCATGGTGATCGCGCCCGGGCGGATGTTGCCGGTGCCAATGGCGCCCATCATGTTGTCGCCGCCGCCGCTGGCCACCACGGCCTCCGGGTTCAACCCCAGTTGCCGGGCGATCTGTGGGCGGATGCGGCCTACCGGCTGGTCCGGCTCCAGCATTTGCGGCAGCGCGCGCTGCAGACGACCGCTGGGGTCGATGACATTCAGCAGCGCACCGTCCCAACTGCGCGTGCGCACGTCGAAATAGCCGGTGCCGGAGGCATCGCCGTACTCGCTGCAGGCACGCCCAGTGAGCCAGTAGTTGAGGTAATCGTGCGGCAGCAGGATATGTGCGATGCGGGAGAACAGATCAGGATGCTGCTCCTTCGTCCAAAGCAGCTTGGACACCGTGTAACCGGGTGCGATGGCCACGCCCAGGCGCTGCAGCGAGCCGGTCTCGCCACCAAGATGGTCGAGCAGGCGCTGGTTCTCGGGGGTCGATTCGGTGTCGCACCAGAGCTTGGCCGGGCGGAGCACCACGCCTTGTTCATCGAGTAGCACCAAGCCGTGCTGCTGGCCGGAGACGCCAATGCCGAGAATCTGCTCACCGCTGACCCTGGCTGCGGTCAGTGCCTGCCGGGTCGCCTGCTCGAAAGCATCCAGCCATTGCTGCGGCTGTTGCTCGCGTCGGCCATTGGCACCGCTCTGCAGCGTATGGCTGGCGCTGCCGGCGCCCAGCACCTGGCCGCCGTCGGCATCCAGCACCAGAGCTTTGGTGCCCTGCGTGCCGCAATCGATACCGAGGTACATGTCAGAGCTCCTGCATGCGTTCGATCAGTAGCGCTTCCAGGGCGAGCTGATCGGCATGGAACTGGCGAATACCCTCGGCGAGTTTCTCCGTGGCCATGGGGTCCTCGTTCATCTGCCAGCGGAACTGCGCCTCGTCGAGGCAGCTCGGCGCCTGCACTCGGTGGCCGTCGTCCGCCAATGCCGGTTGTAACCGCCCACTGGCTTGCTCCAGCTCGGCGAGCAGGACAGGGCTGATGGTCAGGCGGTCGCAACCGGCCAGGGCAAGTACTTCTCCGACTTTGCGAAAGCTTGCCGCCATCACCACCGTGGCGTAGTCGTGCTGCTTGAAGAAGCGATAGACCTGGCGCACCGACAGCACGCCAGGGTCGTTCTCGGCGTCGAAGCTGGCGTCCGGGGTTTGCCGTTTGTGCCAGTCGAGGATGCGCCCGACGAAGGGCGAGACCAGATAGATGCCGGCCTCGGCGCAGGCCCGCGCCTGGGTCAGGTTGAAGATCAGCGTGAGGTTGCAGTGGATGCCTTCGCGCTCCAGCTGCCGCGCGGCCTGAATTCCCTCCCAGGTGGCGGCGATCTTTACCAGCACGCGTTCGCCGGGTACGCCCAGTTGCAGGTAGCGGTTATGCAGCGAACGCGCCCGCGCCAGTGTGGCCGCCGTATCGAAGGACAGTGCCGCCGGCACTTCGGTGGAAACCTTGCCGCTGATCGCCGTGAGGATCTCCACGCCCATGCTCACCACCAGCCGGTCGCAGGCTTCGGCGATGATCTCCGGGGTCGAGGCGCTGCAGTCCATCGCCTGGCGCAGGGCATCGTCCACCTGGCGCTGGTACTGCCCGGCCTGCAGTGCCTTGAGAATGATCGACGGGTTGGTCGTGGCGTCTTCAGGCTGGAAACGAACGATGGCGGAGAGGTCGCCGGTGTCGGCGACCACGACGCTGTGTTGCTTGAGTTGCGCGAGCAGGCTGGGCATGTGCGTCTCCGAGCTTTCAGATGTGCAACAGGGTGTGCAGGGTCTGGCTCACGCCGTGCTCGCGCAGGCTGGCCAGGCAGCGTTCGAAGGCGGCGACGAACTCGGCCGAACGCCCCGGTGCGCTGCCGAAGATTGCCTCTTCGCCGAGCACTCGAGCGGTGATCTGCGCATCGTCGGCCACCAGGGCCTGGCAGTGTGCAGCACGCGGGTCGGGGATGCGGTAGCTGGCGCCGGTTTCGTCCACGCCCTTGAGATACAGCGCCCAGGCGGCGACCACCAGCGCCACGCGATCCAGCGGTTTGCCGTCGGCGATCAGGCGATGAAGGGTAGGCACGATGAACTTGGGAAATTTCGACGAACCGTCGGAGCAGACGCGCTCCAGCTGGTCGGCGATGGCCTGGTTGGAAAAGCGCTCGATCAGCGTGTTCTTGTAGTCAGTCAGGTCGATGCCTGGCACCGGGGCCAGCTGGGGTGTCACGTCGAGGTCCATGAACGTACGCACGTACTGGCATATCAGCGGGTCGTTCATGGTCTCGTGAACGAAGCGATAACCCTTGAGAAAGCCCAGATAGGTCAGCGCCAGATGGCTGCCGTTGAGCAGCTTGATCTTCATTTCCTCGTAGGGCGTCACGTCATCGGTGAACTGCACGCCGACCTCTTCCCAGGCAGGGCGGCCGCTGACGAACTTGTCCTCCAGTACCCACTGCACGAAGGGCTCGCAAACTACCGGCCAGGCGTCCTCGACGCCGTGCCGCTCGGCCAGTTGCTGACGGTGGGCGGCGCTGGTCATGGGCGTGATGCGGTCGACCATGGCGTTGGGAAAGCTCACGTGATGTTCGATCCAGCTGGCCAGCTCGTGGTCGGCCAGGTGGGCGAAGGCCAGCAGCGCCTTGCGCGTGACATCGCCGTTGTGTGGCAGGTTATCGCAGGACATCAGGGTGAAGGCCGGAATGCCGGCGGCGCGCCGCCTGGCCAGGGCCGCGCAGAGGAAGCCGAACACGCTGCGCGGCGCTTCAGGGTGGCGCAGGTCATGGGCGATGTCTGGCAGTTCGGCAAGAAATTCGCCGGTGCTGTCGTCGATGCAGTAGCCGCCTTCGGTGATGGTCAGCGAGACGATGCGAATCGCAGGGTCGGCCAGTTTGTCGATCAGCGCCTGCGGCGATTCCTCGGCCAGGAGCATGTCGTTGATCGCACCGATCACCCGTACCGGCAGATTCGGCTCGTCACCCAGCTCGACCAGGGTGTAGAGGTAGTCCTGACTGGCCAGGGCATCGCGCATTGCGCGGTCCTCGCCGCGTACGCCGACCCCGCAGATGCCCCAGTCCAGCGCCAGACCCTGATTCATCAGGGCATCGGTATAGACCGCCTGGTGGGCGCGGTGAAAGCCGCCGACGCCGAAATGGGCGATGCCGGTTCGGATCATCTGGGCGGAGTAGCTGGGCAGCGCGACGGCGCCACCGAGCAGCGGGAGCTGCTGGCGATTGAGTTTCATCTGGAATTTCCCGTGATCGAGCGGCGTCAGGCGGCCTGCTGCAGAGGTTTGGCGACGGCCTGGCCGTCGGCGTCGAAGAGGTGGCAATGCGCGGTGTCGAAATCCAGCGTCAGGGCATCGCCATAGCGCGGTGCGAAGTCACCGCGTACGCGCACCGTGAGCATCTCGCCCGAGGCACAGCGCACGTGACAGAAGGTATCGCTGCCCAGGCGCTCGCTGACGTCGGCGGTGACCTGCATGCGACCGTTGCCGGCGCTTACCACGTTGAGGTGTTCCGGGCGCACGCCGAGGGTTACGTTGCTGCCGACGCCGAGGCCGGCGGCGGACAACGGCAGTTCCAGGTGCGTGCCGCACTCCAGATGCACCGTGTAGTGGTCGGCCCCGACCTTGTTCAGGATGCCGCGCAGGAAACCCATTTTCGGCGTGCCGAGGAAGCCGGCGACGAACAGGTTGGCCGGGTGGTGGTACAGCTCCAGCGGTGAACCGACCTGCTCGACGCGTCCGCCGTTGAGTACCACCACCTTGTCGGCCAGGGTCATGGCTTCGACCTGGTCGTGGGTCACGTAGATCATGGTGGCTTGCAGGTCCTTGTGCAGTCGTGCCAGTTCCAGACGGGTCTGCACGCGCAGGGCTGCGTCGAGGTTGGACAGCGGCTCGTCGAACAGGAAGATCTTCGGGTTGCGCACGATGGCGCGGCCGATGGCCACGCGCTGGCGCTGGCCGCCGGAGAGCTGCTTGGGCTTGCGTTCGAGCAGCGCGTCCAGCTGCAGGATGCGCGCTGCGTCGGCTACCTTGGCCTCGATCTCCCGTTTGCCCACGCGGGCCAGGTCGAGGGCGAAGGACAGGTTCTTGCGCACGGTCATGTGCGGGTACAGCGCGTACGTCTGAAACACCATCGCCAGGTCGCGACGTGCCGGCGCCATGTCGGTGATGTCCTGGCCATCGAGTTCGATATGCCCGCTGCTGACCTCTTCGAGCCCGGCGATCAGGCGCAGCAGGGTGGATTTGCCACAGCCCGAGGGACCGACGAAGACCACGAATTCACGATCGCGGATGTCCAGGTCGACGCCCTTGATGATTGCAGTACCGTCGAAGCCTTTTTGCAGATTGCGGATCTTCAGATCAGCCATGTGGAAGGTCTCCCGTTATTTCACCGCGCCGAAGGACAGGCCGCGTACAAGTTGTTTCTGGCTGATCCAGCCAAAGATCAGGATGGGCGCGCAGGCCAGGGTCGAGACGGCGGAGAGCTTGGCCCAGAACAGGCCCTCGGGGCTCGAGTAGGAGGCCACCAGGGCGGTCAGTGGGGCGGCGGCGGAGCTGGTCAGGTTGAGTGACCAGAACGCTTCGTTCCAGCACAGGATCAGCGACAGCAACATGGTCGACGCCAGGCCGCCGCGGGCGATCGGCAACAGCACGCGTACGATCTCCTGCCAGGTGGTTGCGCCATCCAGGCGCGCTGCTTCGAGGATGTCGACGGGGATGTCCTTGAAGTAGGTGTAAACCATCCACACGATGATCGGCAGGTTGATCAGGGTGTAGATGGTGATCAGCGCCAGGCGTGAATCGAGCAGGCCGAACTGCTTGGCCAGCAGGTAGATCGGCACCAGTACGCCGACCGGGGGCAGCATCTTGGTCGACAGCATCCACAGCAAGGTGCGCTTGGTGTGGCGGGTTTCGAAGAAGGCCATGGAGTAGGCGGCCGGTACGGCCAGGCACATGCACAGCAGCGTCGCGGAGACGGAGATCAGCACCGAGTTCCAGGCGAAGGCGAAGTAGTCGCTGCGCTCGTTGATGTGCAGGTAGTTCTCCAGCGTCGGGGTGAAGATGAACTGGGGTGGCGTGGCGAAGGCGTCGATCTCGGTCTTCAGGCTGGTCAGCACCATCCAGAGGATCGGGAAGAAAATCACCGCGGCAATCGCCCAGGCCAGGGCGCCGATGAGCAGGCTCTGCAGGCGACGGGATTGTTTCAGTGTCAGCATCTCGGTGCCCTCACTGCTTGTCGGTCAGGTTCTTGCCGATCATGCGGATCAGCACAATGGCAGCGATATTGGCGATGACCACCGCGATCAGGCCGCCTGCCGAAGCCATGCCGACATCGAACTGCAGCAACGCCTGGTTGTAGATCAGGTAGGCGAGGTTGGTGGACTCGTAGCCAGGGCCGCCGCTGGTGGTGGTGTAGATTTCGGCGAACACCGAGAGCAGGAAGATCGTTTCGATCATTACCACCACGGCAATCGGCCGGGCCAGGTGTGGCAGGGTCAGGTGCCAGAAGATGGCGATGGGCCCGGCACCATCGAGACGCGCGGCTTCCTTCTGCTCCTGATCCAGCGACTGCATGGCGGTCATCAGGATCAGGATGGCGAACGGCAGCCATTGCCATGACACGATCATGATGATCGAGAACAGCGGGTGATGCGCCAGCCAGTCCACCGGCTGGGCGCCGAAGAACTGCCAGATGGCAGCGAGAATCCCTGAGACCGGATGGAAGATCAGGTTCTTCCACAGCAGCGCGCTGACCGTGGGCATGATGAAGAACGGCGAGATCAGCAGCACCCGCACGATGCCGCGACCGAAGAATTCGCCGGCCTCCAGCAGGGCGGAGATCAATACGCCGAAGACCACGCTGATCAGCAGCACGCTGCCCACCAGCAGCAGAGTATTGCCGGCCCCGGAGAGGAAGGCGGCGTCGGTGACGAAATACTCGAAGTTCTCCAGACCGACGAAATCGTTCTCGCCGGGGTAGAGCAGGTTGTAGCGGATCAGCGAGAAGTACAGGGTCATGCCCAGCGGTACGATCATCCAGATCAGCAGCAGGGCGACCGAAGGGCTGACCAGAAACCAGCCGGGCGC
Organism: Pseudomonas sp. Z8(2022); assembly: GCF_025837155.1. Classification (NCBI taxonomy): domain Bacteria; kingdom Pseudomonadati; phylum Pseudomonadota; class Gammaproteobacteria; order Pseudomonadales; family Pseudomonadaceae; genus Pseudomonas; species Pseudomonas sp. Z8(2022). Next base: position 166,784 of record NZ_CP107549.1, read on the forward strand.
CAGGCGCCGCGGTTTGCGCCCGCCTGGCGTGGCAACCTGTGCAACAGGGGTGTCGATGGCCTGAGTGTTCATCATGCCTCCGAGGACGGAATGAGGGATGTAAGCCGAGTTGCCGGTTCCCGTGCGCCGCACGGGAACGAGCACAGTGCCGCTACTTCGGATAGCCGGCGCGCTTCATTTCCCGCGAGGTGCTCTGCTGTGCGGCCTGCAGGGCCTGCTCGGGCTGCATCTGGCCGGTCAGCGCGGCAGTGAACAGCTTGCCGACGCTGGTGCCGATGGCCTGGAACTCGGGAATGGTCACCAACTGAATCCCCACGTAAGGCACCGGCTTGGCGCTGGGGTTGGCGGGGTCGGCCTTCTTGAGCGAATCCAGGGTGACCTTGGCGAACGGCGCGGCCTGCATGTAGGCATCGCTGTAGGTCGAGGCGCGAGTGCCTGGAGGTACGTTGGCGACGCCATCCGTCTCGGCGACCAGCTCGGCATAGGCCCTGGAAGTGGCCCAGGCGCTGAAGGTCTTGGCGGCATCCTTGGACTTGGAGCTGGTGGGGATTGCCAGCGCCCAGGAATACAGCCACGAAGCACCCTTGTCGGTGGCCTGAGTGGGGGCGAAGGTGAAGCCGACCGCATCGGCGACCTTGCTCTGCGACTTGTCGGTGACGAACGAGCCGGCCACGCTGGCATCGACCCACTGCGCGCACTTGCCGCTGTTGAACAGCGCCAGGTTTTCGTTGAAGCCGTTGCTCGAGGCGCCGGGCGGACCGTACTTCTTCATGTTGTCGACGTAGAAGTTCAGCGCGTTCGTCCATTCCTCGCCAGTGAATTCAGGCTGCCACTGTTCGTCGAACCAGCGTGCACCATGGGCGTTGGCCAGGGTGGTGATCAGCGCCATGTTCTCGCCCCAGCCAGCCTTGCCGCGCAGGCACAGGCCGTACACGCCCTTGTCCGGCTGATGCAGTTTGCCGGCAAATTCGGCCATCTGCTCCCAGGTGGGTTGTTCGGGCATGCTCAGACCTGCCTGTTCGAACAGATCCTTGCGGTAATAGGTGATCGAGGCTTCGGCATAGAACGGCAGGGCGTACAGCGTGCCCTTGGCGGACAGGCCTTCGCGTACCGACGGGAAGACATCGTCGAGGTCGTAGTCGGCCGGCAACTCGGTCATCGGTTCCAGCCAGCCTTTCTCACCCCATAGCGCCGCTTCGTACATGCCGATGGTGAGCACGTCGAACTGGCCGCCCTGGGTGGCGATATCGGTGGTCAGGCGCTGACGCAGTACGTTTTCCTCGAGTACCACCCACTTCAGGCGGATGTCGGGGTTCTGTTCTTCGAAGGTCTTGGCGAGCCGCTGCATGCGGATCATGTCGCTGTTGTTGACCGTGGCGATGGTGAGGGTTTCGGCGCCCTGGGCGACCACTGCGAGGGACAGGCAGGAGGCTGCGACGAGTGCTTTGATCGAGTTGTTCATGCTTGTGAACTCCTCTCCCGCGCCGGTGCGGCAACGGAAGAACGTTATTGTTTTTGTTTCGCTCGGGCCGGATTACACCCCCACAGGCGCGAGTGGACAAATCCTTGAGTGCACACGGGTCGATACTTTTTTGCACGCCTCTGACGAGTAGAAACACGCCAGACTGCCAGGGAAATGGCCTGGCGTAAGGGATGCGGAGGATATTGATGGGGAGTGGTGCAGCAGATTCAGTACAGGTTTTGCTCGGTCAGCCGCTGGACCACGAGCTTGCGATAGCCCGAGGGCGTCATGCCCTTGAGCTGCTGGAAACGGCGGTTGAAGTTTGAAATGTTGCTGAAGCCGGACTCGAAGCACACATCGGTCACCGGCTTGTCGCTCTTGCTCAGCAGCTCGCAGGATTTGCTCACGCGCAGACGATTGACGAACTCGACGAAGCCCCGCCCGGTAGCCTGCTTGAAGAAGCGTGAAAAGTAGGTGGTGGTCATGCCCAGATGCTCGGCGACTTCTTCCTGACAGATGCCGTGGGCGTAGTGCTGGAAGATGTAGTCCACCGCTCGGTTGATGCGCTCGACATGCTGTTCGTCGGCCAACTCCGAAGAGGTCACGGCCGAGAGCAACTGGTAGTCATCGCTGCCCGCGAGCAACTCCATGAGAATGAAGAAGTGGCCCAGGCGAGTGATGCCGCGGCTGCTGGCGATTCTGCCCATCAGCACACCGGCTTCGCGAATCAGCTGTGGATCGCGGAACTCGATGCCGAATTGCGCACGGGCCAGCAGGGGTTGCAATGTCTTGAGTTCGGCGAACACCGCTGTGCCGCTTTCCAGCACCTCGTCGGTGAAGTTGACCAGCATGTCGCGGGTTTCCACCACCTCGCCTTCCTCGACCTGGCTGATCCAGTTGTGTGGAAGTCCCGGGCCGGTGAGGAACAGGGTATAGGGGGAGAAATTGCCGATGTAGTCGCCGATGAAAACCTTGCCGGAACTGGCAACGATCAGGTGCAGCTCGTATTCCTTGTGAAAGTGCCAGCGCACCAGCGGCGAGGGAAAGCCATGCTGACGATAGATCAGTGAATGGCCTTCATGGTCGTCCATCAGCTCGTAGGACGGGTCGGCTACGCGGGATGTACGGGTCATGGGCTGCGCCGGTCAATGCCTCGATGGGTCACGTTTTAACATATCGAGACGCGATGCCAAGTCAGAGCAGGCTCAATTGCGCACCGGGCGGGCAGAACTGCGAGCAGTCCAGGGCGAAGCTGTCGCGGCGGTCCAGACCGAGCTTGCGCCGCGCCAGACGGAAACGCTGCTGCAGCAGATCGGCGAACTGGCCCTCGCCACGCATGCGGCTGCCAAAGCGGCTGTCGTAGTTCTTGCCGCCGCGGCTCTGGCGGATCAGGCTCATCACGTGTTCGGCACGCTCGGGAAAATGCACTCGCAGCCACTCTTCGAACAGATCGGCGATTTCCAGCGGCAGGCGCAACAGCACGTAACCCGCTGAACGCGCGCCGGCGTCGCGTGCGGCTTCGAGCAGCTGTTCGAGCTCCATATCGTTGATCATCGGAATCATCGGCGCGCACATCACGCTCACCGGTACGCCGGCCTCATGCAGCGTGCGCATGGCACGCAGGCGTGCGGCGGGCGCGGCGGTGCGCGGTTCCATGATGCGTTTCAGCTCGTCGTCCAGAGTGGTCAGGCTGAACGCCACGCTGACCAGGTTATGGCTGGCCAGTTCGCCGAGCAGATCGAGGTCACGCAGGATCAGCGAGCCCTTGGTGATGATGTGCAGCGGGTGCTTGTAACGCAGCAGGATTTCCAGAGCCTGACGGGTCAGGCGCAGCTCGCGCTCGATCGGCTGATAGGCATCGGTATTGATGCCCAGGGCGATCGGCTGCGGCACGTAACCGGGTTTCTGCAACTGCTCTTCGAGGCGCTCGGCCAGATTGGTCTTGGCGATCAGGCGGGTTTCGAAGTCGATGCCCGGCGACAGGTCCCAATACGCATGAGACGGTCTGGCAAAACAGTAGATGCAGCCGTGTTCGCAACCCCGGTAGGGGTTCACCGAGCGGTCGAAGCCGACATCCGGCGAGCTGTTGCGAGTGATCGCCGTTTTCGCCTTTTCCCTGCGTACTTCGGTAGCGCGGCTCAGCGGCGTTGCGTCCTGGTACCAGCCGTCGTCTTCCTGCTGCGACCGGGTCGGGGCGAAACGGTTGTGCGGGTTGCTGGCGGTGCCGCGGCCGCGTGGAGGAATGGGGGCAGGCATGGCATTGGTCCAAAATACTGTATGTATGAACAGTATATGGATTGTCTGGAGTGCGCCAGTGCCGGATGTCATTCAGTCGCCGTCGCCGACGGGTGGGGGCATGAAGGCAAGCCCGTCTGCAGCACCTGTTGCTAGCTGTCAGTCCCCTAACGGGCCTTCCAGGCAGCAGGCGCGGCGCCGTGGGCCGCGCCTATCAGGTTTGCGGGCCTGCTCAGGAAACCGTCTGGCCGCTGATCACCTCGGCCTCCGGGCGACGCGAATAACGCTGCGCCAGCACCGCGCAGACCATCAGCTGAATCTGATGGAACAGCATCAGCGGCAGGATCAGTACGCCGATGGCGCCGCCGGCGAACAGCACCTGGGCCATGGGCACGCCGGTGGCCAGGCTCTTCTTCGAGCCGCAGAAGATGATGGTGATACGGTCTTCCAGATTGAAACCCAGCCACTTGCCGAGCAGGTGAGTGGACAGCAGTGTGAGGGTCAGCAACACGCAGCAGGCAGCAATCACCAGCAGCAGGGTGGTCATCGGCACCTGCTGCCACAGACCGCCAATCACTGCGGCGCTGAAGGCGGTGTAGACCACCAGCAGGATCGAACTCTGATCGACGTATTTCAGCCAGCTCTTGTTCCTGTTGACCCAGCCGCCGATCCAGCGCTGGGCGATCTGGCCAAGAACGAACGGCAACAGCAGCTGCAGGCTGATCTTGCCGATGGCATCGAGGGTCGAACCATTGTCGCCGTGCACGCCCATCAGCAAGGCCACCAGCAGCGGGGTGACGAAGATGCCGAGCAGGCTGGAGGCCGCCGCGCTGCAGATCGCTGCCGGGATGTTGCCGCGTGCCAGCGAGGTGAAGGCGATGGCCGACTGCACCGTGGCCGGCAGGGCGCACAGGTAGAGCATGCCCAGATACAGCTCCTTGCCCAGCAATGGCTCCAGCGCCGGCTTGAGCGCCAGGCCGAGCAGAGGGAAGAGAATGAAGGTGCAAGCGAATACCAGCAGGTGCAGGCGCCAGTGCCCAGCGCCGGCGAGGATCGCCTGGCGTGACAGCTTGGCGCCGTGCATGAAAAACAGCAGGGCGATGGCCAGATTGGTGATCCACTCGAAGATCGTCGCGATCTGGCCGCTGGCAGGCAGCAGCGTGGCGGCGAGTACCACGGCGATCAGGGTCATGGTGAAGGCATCGGGCAACAGGCGGCGCAGAAACATGGCGAATCTCGGGCTTGCGGTACGGGAAGGCGCCAGGCTATCGTCAGCAAAGATTTCCGGCTAACGCCAAAGAGCCAGCAAGTGTCGCCAAACAGACATCCCGCCACGGTCTACCGCAGCCTGCCCGAACTGGCGAGCCTGCCCAGGCCGCTCTACGGCCGCGTCGAGTCGCTGACCAACCGCGCGCTGACCTTTCGCCACACCCATCCCTGGGTGCAGTTGTCCTATGCCATTGCCGGAGTGCTCGAGGTGCAGACCGCCGGTGCGCGTTTCGTCGCCCCGCCGCAGCGTGCGGTATGGGTGCCGGCTGGCGTCGAGCACCGCGTATTCAGCTCGCCGCGCACCGAGATGCGCAGCCTGTACATCGATGGCAGCGCGGTAGCCTGGGGGCCGGATGCATGTCGGGTGCTGGCGGTCAGTCCATTGCTGCGCGAGCTGATCCGCCGCTTCAGCGATCTGCCAGCCGAGTACGACGAGCAGGGCGCGCCGGGCAGATTGGCGACGGTGCTGCTGGATGAACTGCGCGCCGCGCCGGAAGTGGCGCTGGTGCTGCCGCTGCCGCAGGACGCGCGGCTGCGCGAGGTGTGCCGGGGGCTGGAGGATGCCAACCTGCGCCAGCTCGGCCTGGGTGAATGGGGCCAGCGCCTGGGCGTTTCGGAAAAGACCCTGAGTCGGCTGTTCCTGCGCGAGACGGGCTTGAGCTTTCGTGCCTGGCGCCAGCGCCAGCGCCTGCTCGATGCGCTGACGCCACTGGAGCAGGGCGAGCGTGTCACCGATGTGGCGCTGGCATGCGGCTATGACTCGCTATCGGCCTTTATCGCCGCCTTTCGTCGCCAGTTCGGCGCAACGCCCGGGGAGTTCTTTCGCGAGTAGCGTGCAACCGTGGACTGAGCGGGTCAGCGAAGTTCCACGGCCAGCGCCTTGCCGCCTTCCTGTTGCCAGGTGCCGATCAGCGAGCCGTCTGGCTGCAGGTGCAGGTCGAAAACGGCCGGAGTGTCGCCGCCTTCGAGCAGGCGCACCCGGTCGGCGCTGACGTTCTGCGCGCTCAGTTCGATTTGCCGGGCGTATCGGTCGTAGAAGTAGCTGCTGGAGGCATAGACGTTGCCCCCGAGTACCAGGCTGATGGCATAGCGGCTATCGATCTTGCCGTGATAGGCGCCACCGGCGCGCAGATCGGCTGGGTACTGGCAGTCGCTGCGTTGTTCCAGCAGCAGGCAGCGGCCGTAGGGGCTGAAATCATAGGCCAGTTGCGCATAGGGGATGGCGTTGCGGTATTCGCCGAGATCGTCCAGGGCACGCACGACGTGTGCCGCGCAGCCCTCGGCAATCAGGGCGAGAGCATTGCCGCGCAATTCCACGCGGTTGTACTGCAGGTCGGCGCTGTGCCGTCGGGGCAGGCAATCCTTGTACATCTCGCGCTGAGTTTCGAGGCGCTCGTCGTGTTCGTCCAGCTCGGCCGTGGCGTCGACCGGAGGTGGTAGTTCGGCAAGAAATGCCTCGATGCGCTTGCCGCGCTCAAGGCCCACGCTTTCGCCCAGCCGTTGCAGGCCGGCCGCCGTGAACAACTGTTCGAGAGCGATGGGACGGCCGCTGCTCAGGTCGAACGGGTAGGTAAAGGTGCCGGTACTGGTATAGGCGCCTGTGTACTCGCCGGTCACGCTCAGGGACAGGTAGCCAGGCCCCCGGCCATCGATCATGTAGTCGATGTTGTTGGTCCCCCGGATTTCGCCGTCCTTGGGCCAGATGCGTTCGAACGGTGAACGCTCGAAGCGTCCTGGCAGGCCGTTCAGTACGACCGCGTGCAGGTAGGTATTGATACGCCCGATGGCAGCGCTGTCGCCCTTGAACAGGGGGAAGCGATACGTCTCCCATTCGCTGCGTTTGGCTTCCAGGTTTTCGACGCGCAACTCGGCTGCCACCGGCAATGCGGCGCTGAGCAGCAACAGGGAAAGAAAACGCATACGGCCCTCCATGGCCAGAAGTGGGGTTATTCGCTGGGTTTTTTCAGCTTGGGATTGGGGAAGAACTGTACCGCCTGCACATTGGGATTGGCGGCCTTGGGTTTAAGGCCGCTGACGTTGACCCGTGTCGGCAGCTCCCTGGGCACCGAGTTGCCGCGTGCGTCGAGGGTGTCGGCATAGCCACACTTGACGCATTCGCGGTGCGGCACGCCGTCGACGTTCCACATCTTGATGCTGTCGGTTTCGCTGCACGCCGGGCATACGGCGCCGGCGATGAAGCGTTTCGGTGTGCTGTTCACAGGATCATCGCTCATGCTGCCTCCTGACTCAGGCCGAGGTGGCGTAACAGGGCGTCGATGCTCGGCTCACGACCACGGAAGTCTACGAACAGCATCATCGGCTCCTGCGAGCCGCCGCGGGCGAGGATGGCCTCGCGGAACGCGCGGCCGGTGTCGGCGTTGAACACGCCTTCTTCCTCGAATTTCGAGAAGGCATCGGCGCTCAGCACCTCGGCCCATTTGTAGCTGTAGTAACCGGCCGCATAGCCACCGGCGAAGATATGCGCGAAGCCGTTGGCGAAGCGGTTGTAGGCTGGCGGGCGCAGCACCGAGACCTCGTCGCGCACGCTTTCGAGCACATCCAGCACACTGCGGCCGTCGCCGTGGGTGGCATGCAGTTCGAAGTCGAACAGGGAGAATTCCAGCTGGCGCACCATCATCAGGCCGGACTGGAAGTTCTTCGCGGCCAGCATCTTGTCCAGCATGGCCTGCGGCAGCGCTTCGCCCGTCTCGTAGTGACCGGAGATCAGCGCCAGGCCTTCCGGCTCCCAGCACCAGTTCTCCATGAACTGGCTGGGCAGCTCGACGGCGTCCCAGGCCACACCGTTGATGCCGGAGGCGCCGGCGTGCTCGACGCGGGTCAGCAGGTGATGCAGACCATGGCCGAACTCGTGGAACAGGGTGGTGACCTCGTCGTGGGTGAGCAGCGCCGGCTTGCCGCCTACCGGCGGGGTGAAGTTGCACACCAGGTTGGCTACCGGGGCGATCAGCTTGCCCTGAACGTCGCGGCGCTTGTCGCGCGCGCCGTCCATCCAGGCGCCGCCGCGCTTGTTGGCGCGGGCGTAGAGGTCGAAGAAGAAGCGGCCGACGTGCTGGCCGTTCTCCTGAATCTCGAACAGGCGTACGTCCGGGTGCCAGGTGTCGAAGTCCTTCAGCTCGCGAATCTCGATGCCATAGAGCTTCTGCACGATGGCGAACAGGCCGGTCAGTACCTTGTCGATGGGGAACCAGGCGCGAACCTCTTCCTGGGAAATGCTGTAGCGCTGCTGACGCAGTTTCTCGCTGTAGTAGCCGACATCCCAACTTTGCAGGTCATCCAGGCCCTGCTCGGCGGCAAAGGCTTTCAGCTCGGCCAGGTCCTGCTCGGCGAAGGGTTTGCTGCGCACGGCGAGGTCGCGCAGGAAGCTCAGCACCTGATCGGTGCTTTCGGCCATCTTGCTGGCCAGGCTCAGCTCGCTGTAGTTGGCGAAACCGAGCAGGCGCGCCAGCTCCTGGCGCAGGTCGAGGATTTCGGCCATCAGCGGGCCGTTGTCGTTCTGTCCGGCGTTCGGCCCCTGGTCGGAGGCGCGGGTGCAGTAGGCGGCGTAGACCTCTTCACGCAGGGCGCGGTCGTCGGCGTAGGTCATCACCGCGTAGTAGCTGGGGAATTCCAGGGTGATCAGCCAGCCGTCCAGGCCCTTGGCCTCGGCCGCCTGCTTCATCTGCGCCTTGGCCGAGTCGGTCAGGCCGGCCAGGCGCGCTTCGTCGCTGATGTGCCTGGTCCAGGCCTGGGTGGCGTCGAGCAGCTGGTTGGAAAACTTGCTGGTCAGCTCCGACAGGCGCATCTGGATCTCGCCGTAGCGCTTCTGCTGCTCGGTCGGCAGATCGATGCCGGAGAGACGGAAATCGCGCAGCGCGTGTTCGAGAATGGTCTTCTGCGCCACGTCGAAATCGGCGGCCGCCGGGCTCTTGGCCAGTTGGTCATAGGCCTCGAACAGCGGCTTGTTCTGGCCCATTTCGGTCCAGTATTCCGACAGCTTGGGCAGGCAGGCCTCGTAGGCGGCGCGCAGCTCGGGGCTGTTGCACACGGCGTTGAGGTGGCTGACCGGGCTCCAGGCACGGCCCAGGCGCGCGCCCAGTTCGTCCAGTGCCAGCACCAGGCCGTCCCAGCTCGGATTGGCCTGCTGCTGCTCGAGCAGCTCGGCGATGGCGGCGCGGCTGTCCGCGAGGATCTGGTCGACGGCGGGCTCAACGTGTTCCGGTTTGATCTGCGAGTAGGGCGGCAGATCGAAGTCTTGCAGCAGGGGGTTGTTCGCGGTCACGACGAGGCACCTGTAACGAAGGGAGATTGGGCTGAGACGCCGGATCGGCACAAACGATCCCGGCGCGATAACAACCGACATGGGGGCCATCTTAATTACAATCAAGTTTTCCCGCAGCTCAGGAGTCTCTATCGTGGCCATTCGCAGTTACCAGCAACACCGCCCTCAATTGGGCGCGCGTGCCTTCGTTGACGCCTCCGCAGTGGTCATCGGCGACGTGGTACTGGGTGATGACAGCTCGGTCTGGCCGATGACCGTGATCCGCGGCGACATGCACCGCATCCGCATCGGCGCGCGCACCAGCGTGCAGGACGGCAGCGTGCTGCACATCACCCACGCCGGACCCTTCAACCCGGAAGGCTATCCGCTGATCATCGGTGACGATGTTACCGTCGGGCACAAGGTCACCCTGCACGGCTGCACCCTGGGCAACCGCATCCTGGTCGGCATGGGCAGCATCGTCATGGACGGCGCGGTGGTCGAGGACGAGGTGATCATCGGCGCCGGCTCCCTGGTGCCGCCGGGCAAGCGCCTGGAAAGTGGCTACCTGTACGTCGGCAGCCCGGTAAAACAGGCACGGGCACTGACCGACAAGGAGCGCAGCTTCTTCAGCTACACGGCCGGCAACTACGTGAAACTCAAGGATCTGCATCTGGTCGAGGGCTATGCCGACGTCTGACTGTCAGCAAGGGGCTTGATGGCGCCTTTTTCAATTCTGGGGCGAAGCCGCTGCGCCAGTTACGGCCGGCCTCTGTCGCATCGGCCGTGAAGCTGCCGGCCAGGAGGGGTATCCTTCGTCCCCGTTGTGTTCAACCACGGGCTCCTGCTATGCACCATAGCGTCATTCTCTTCGACCTCGACGGCACACTCACCGACCCGCGTGAGGGCATCACCCGTTCGGTGCAGTATGCGCTGGCCAAGCTGGGCATCGATGAGCCCGATCTGACCGCGCTGGAGCATTTCATTGGCCCGCCGCTGCTGCAGTGTTTCATGGCGACCTATGCGCTGGACGAGGCTACCGGCTGGCAGGCGGTCAATCATTATCGCGAGCGCTTCCGGGTAACCGGCCTGTACGAGAATCGCGTGTTCGAGGGTGTCGAGGCGCTGCTCGGGGCGCTGGTGGCGCAGGGGCGTACGCTGTATATCGCGACCAGCAAACCGACGGTATTTGCCGAGGAAATCGCCCGGCACTTCGGTTTCAACCGCTACTTCAAGCGCATCTATGGCAGCGAGCTGGACGGCACCCGTACCAACAAGGTGGAGCTGCTGGCGCATCTGCTGGAGTCGGAGAAATTGCAGCCGGATTCGGCGCTGATGATCGGCGATCGCAAGCACGACCTGATCGGCGCACGCAGCAATGGCATGCAGGCGGTAGCGGTGGGTTACGGTTTCGGTAGCCGCGAGGAATTGCTCGGCGAGGCGCCGGCCTTTCATTTCGAGACGCTGGAGGAGATGCGCCGGGCATTTCTGCCCGGCGTCTAGTGCGGTGTATCAGTCGTTGCGCTGATAGATGATCTTCCTGGTGCCGCCGTCGCAGCTGCCGACGACCATGCTCTGATCCTGAACTTCGTCGGTGGGCACGATTTCCAGGGTGTAGCTGGGCACGTTGTTGGCCTGAATCTTCACTTCGATTTCCTGCTTGAGTTCCTCGCAGGGCTTGGGCGCAGCCAGTGCGCCGCCGGCCAGGAGCATCAGGGCCAGGGCGGGAATCAGTCGTTGCATCGCTTGTACCTCCGGTGTTGGGCGAAACCTGAGTAGCTTGGACTGGCATTTTGCCCGGCAGTTCTAGTTGCCCTGCATCAGGCTTTCCAACCGGCTCAGGCGATCGGCTTCCGGCAGCCGACCGAGCGCGGCCACGGCAGCGTAGAACGCCTGCCAGTCACTTCCCTCCCGCCTGAACAGTGCCGCGAACGCCGGCACCCATTGATCGTAGAGCCCGAAGGGCAGCAGCTTGGCGTTGTTCAGCGGGCCTTCGATCCAGGCGTCATAGCGGCCCTGGCCGCCCCATTGGCGCTGGCGCAGGGTGCGGTAGTCGCGGCGCAGGCGCTCGAACTCGGCCTGCTTGGCTGAGCGCATGGCGTGCTCCGGCAGGTTGCTGGCATAGAGCTGCTGCAGGCGCTCGCGGCTGGCCAGCACCAGTTCGACGAACTGCTGGCGCTGGCGGTCGTCGCCGGCCGGCGCGGTTTCCCCGCGTGCGGCATGCCACTGACGCAGGCCTTCGCGCTCGACGAAGGTGGCGAAGGATTCGTTGAAGGCGGTATCGCCCGGCAGGTAGTACTGCTGGTGCGCCAGCTCGTGGAAGATCACCGCGATGAAGCGCTCGTCACTCCAGCGCAGCATGGTGTTGAGCAGCGGATCGTCGAACCAGCCCAGCGTCGAATAGGCCTCCACGCCGCCGATGTAGGTATCCAGGCCTTGCTGGCGCAGCAATGCGGCAGCGCCGCGTGCTCGGCCCTGTTGGTAGTAGCCGCGATAGGCGACGCAGCCGGCGACGGGAAAGCAGTGCAGTTCCGGGTCGAGGGAGAACTCCGGTGTGGCGAACACGTTCCACACCACGAAGGGGCGACCGAGGTCGGCGTACAGCCGGTAGCTGCGATTCTCAGGGAGGTGCAATTGCGTGCTGGCGAAGTCCCGCGCCTGCTGGCTCAGCGCCAGGCGTCTGGCCAGATCGGCATCGGTGGCAGGGTCTTCGAGCAGCTGTGTGATTGGCTGGCGAGCACTCAGCAACTGCCACTGGCCCTGGCCGAGATGGGCGTAGTAATCCATCGTCGAACAGCCGCCCAGCAGCAGAACGAGCAGGGGAACCGCAAAGCGGCGCAGCAGGTCGACAGGGCAGGCGTTGGGCATCTCGCCACGCTAGCCTATCGCGTGGCTTGTCTCCAGCCTTTTGCGCCTCGGTTTTGCCCGCCTGCCGGTGTAGGCTGGTATTCGAATCCCTGTCGGAGGCCGCCATGCGTGCCCTGTTTCTCGCTCCCGCCCTGATGCTGCTCGGGGCCTGCGCTTCGCCCCTGCCCACGCCTGACCCGCAGCAGGCCTGGGTCGAGCTGTACTCCACGGCTGATAGCCTGCTGATGGCGGACCGCCTGGATCGCAAACGCTGGCCTGATGGCCGCTACTTTCAGGTGACGCCCGGCCGGCACGAGCTGCAAACGCGCTTTCAGTTCGAGGTGCGCGGCGGCGGGGGGCTGGGCATGATGAGCGAGCCGCTGCGCATGACCTGCGAGATTCGTCTGCGTTATGACGACTTCGCGGCGGGACAGCGTTATCGCATCGAGGCGCGCCAGCAGCTGATGAAGGCGCAGGCCTGGCTCTATGACGAGCAGAGAAACGTGCTCGTGTGGGGTGAGGTGTTGCGCTGCGGGACGACCATCTAGGCACCAAATGCACGGCGCACCCCACGCGATGTCGGGTGCGTCGCAGCCGTCGCCTCAGTTTTCCAGCACCGCTTCCAGGGTGATCGTGGCGTTGAGCACCTTCGACACCGGGCAGCCGGTCTTGGCGGTTTCCACGGCCTTCTCGAAGGCGGCGCGGTCGGCGCCGGGGATCTTCGCCCGCAGCGACAGATGCACCGCACTGATCTCGAAACCACCCTCGACCTTGTCCAGAGTCACTTGCGCCTGGGTGTCGATGCTCTCGGCGGTCATTCCGGCCTCGCCCAGCTCCTTGGACAGGGCCATGGAGAAACAGCCGGCATGGGCTGCGCCGATCAGCTCTTCGGGGTTGGTGCCGGGCTTGTCCTCGAAGCGGGTATTGAAGCCGTAAGGGGAGTCCTTGAGCACGCCGCTCTGGGTGGAGATGGTGCCCTTGCCGTCCTTGATGCCGCCCTGCCAGTGGGCCGAAGCTGTCTTCTTCATATGCGTCTCCCATTGAATCAACGAGGCTGCCGGGCTGGCAGCCTGTTCTGATTCAGAGGGTTGTCACGCCGACAAGTTCGCCCTCAGTTGCGCTGCAACTCGGCAAGGATGTCGAAGGCATGCAGGCGGTCGGCGAAGTCATACAGATCGCAGGTGAAGATCAGTTCGTCCGCCTCGGTTTGTTCCAGCAGCTGCTCGAGACGCTGGCGTACGGTCTCTGGCCCGCCGATGGCGGCCAGGCCGAGAAACTCGCTGACGGCCTGGCGTTCATGAGGCAGCCACAGACCTTCCATGCTGGGTACGGGCGGGCGCTGCACCAGGCTCTGGCCGCGGACCAGTGCGAGAATGCGCTGGAACGCCGAGGTGGCCAGATACTGCGCCTGCTCGTCGCTGTCGGCCGCCAGCAGCGGTACGCCGAGCATCACATAGGGCTTGTCCAGCACCTCCGAGGGACGGAAGTGATTGCGGTAGATGCGGATCGCCTCGTGCATATAGCGCGGTGCGAAGTGCGAGGCGAAGGCGTAGGGCAGCCCCTTCATTCCAGCGAGCCGTGCGCTGAACAGGCTGGAGCCGAGCAGCCAGATCGGCACGTTGGTGCCGGTGCCGGGCATGGCGATCACCCGCTGGTTTTCCTGGCGTGGGCCGAGGTAGGCCTGCAGTTCCTCGACGTCATTGGGGAAGTCGTCGGCGCTACCATCGCGGCTGCGGCGCAGGGCGTGGGCGGTGTACTGGTCGGCACCGGGCGCGCGCCCAAGGCCCAGCTCGATTCGCCCTGGATAAAGGGTGGCGAGGGTGCCGAACTGTTCGGCGATCACCAGTGGGGCATGGTTGGGCAGCATCACGCCGCCGGCGCCGAGGCGGATCGTCGAGGTGCCGGCGGCGAGGTAGCCGATCAGCACGGAGGTGGCGGAACTGGCGATGCCGTCCATGTTGTGGTGCTCGGCAACCCAGAAGCGCTCGAAACCGAGGCTTTCGACGTGTCGTGCCAGTGCCAGCGAATTGTGCAGGGCCTGGGCGGCGTCGCCGTCATCGCGGATCGGCGCCAGGTCGAGGGTGGAGAGCTTGATGGAGGCCAGTCGGCTCATGGGGAGTCTCCTCATTGCATGGCCGGCTACTCTAACCCCATGGGTCGCGGCGACGCACGCGATGCGCAGACATAGTCTTCATCGATGCGAATAATTCGCCGGCCCGAGCAGCACCTCATGCCGGCACGTCTTCCGTGCGCAACTGGCACCAGAGACCATCGAAGCAGTCCTCGCCGCTGAGCAGGCGTTGCAATCCGTGCGGAGCGCGCGGCCGGCTGAACCAGTAACCCTGGGCGTAGTGACAGCCTTCGCTGTTGAGAAAATCGAGCTGCGCCTGTTTCTCCACGCCTTCGGCCACCACTGCCAGGCCCAGGCTGTGGCCAAGGCCGATGATCGCCCGGCTGATGGCCAGCGACTCGCTGTCCTGCGGAGCGCTGGTGATGAAGCTCTTGTCCACCTTGATGATGTGCAATGGAAAGCGCTTGAGGTAGCCAAGCGACGAGTAACCCGTACCGAAGTCGTCGAGTGCCAGCTGGATGCCGAGGCTGGCCAGCTCGCGCAGGCAGGCCAGGTTCTGGGCGCTGTCGGCCATCAGCTGGCTTTCGGTGATTTCCAGCACCAGGCTCGATGGCGGCAAACCGCTGTGCTGGAGGATGTCGGCGACCCGCGCGGCGAAGTCGCTCTGCTGCAACTGTCGGCTGGACAGGTTGACCGAGCAGCGCAGGTGCGGCTGCCCGCCCAGTTGCCAGGCGCGCACCTGGCTGCAGGCCTGCTGCAGGACCCAGTCACCGACGGCAAGGATCTCACCGGACTCCTCCAGGCACGGGATGAACTCCAGCGGCGATATCTCGCGCCCCTGATGGTGCCAGCGCAGCAAGGCCTCCACCCCTATCAGGCGTGGCTGATTGTCCTCCAGCTGGCAGATCGGCTGGTACACCAGGCGCAGTTCGCCGCGGGCGTTGGCCTGGGCCAGGGCGCTTTGCAGTTCCAGCTGGCGTTGCGCCTGCTGCTGCAGTTCATTGCTGTAGCGGGCGAACTGCGCCTTGCCCGCACTCTTGGCGCGGTACAGGGCCAGGTCGGCGGCCTGCAACGGATCGAGTGGCTGGTCGCTCTCCTGCAAGCCGGCAATGCCGATGCTGGCGCTGACCGACAAGGTCTGCTCCGGCAGCCGCAGCGGCATGTGCAGGCTGTCGAGCATGCGTTGGGCGACCCGTTCGGCGTCGCTCATGCAGGCCAGGTCGTCGAGCAGCGCGACGAACTCGTCGCCGCCGAAGCGCACCAGGTGATCTCCCGGGCGCAGGCAGTGACGCAGGCGCTCGGCCACCTCCACCAGCACGCGGTCGCCGGTCTGGTGGCCGAGGCTGTCGTTGATCAGCTTGAAGCGATCGAGGTCGATGAACAGCAGGGCAGACTCGCGTGCCCCCGGGCGCTGCCGGCGCTGCACGGCCTGCTGCAGCAGCTCGCCGAGGCGTGCGCGGTTGGCCAGGCCGGTCAGCGGATCGTGGCGCGCGGCATGGTGCAGTTGCTCTTCGGCGGCGCGACGCTGGCTGATGTCGCTCTGCGAGCCGGCCATGCGTCGCAGGCCGCTGCTGCAGGTATCGGCGACACCGCGTACCAGCACCCAGAGGTAGCTGCCGTCGCGGCGGCGGATGCGGTATTCGTGGTTGAGAAAGGGCGTGAGCCCCTGCAGGTGGTTGTCGATGGCCTGGCGCAGGCCGGGCAGGTCGTCACTGTGGACGCGGCTGAACCAGCTCTGGCTGGTGGGCGAAAGACTGTCACGGTCGAGGTCGAGCATGCGGATCCAGCGCTCGGAGAGGTACAGCTGATCCTGCTCCAGCTGCCACTCCCAGAGCCCGTCGTTGGCACCGCGCATGGCCCGTGCATAGCGTGCCTCGCTGTCCTGTAACGCCTTGCGCTGGGCGGCGCCGTAGCTGTCCAGAGCCAGGCCGATGTCGAAGAACATCTTCTTGATCAGGCTGGAGAAACAGTCGCTGGCCGCCGAGGAGCCGAGCAGTTCACCGAGCAGACGGTCCAGATACAGGCGATAGGCACCGAGATACCACTTCAGGTCGACTCCCACCCGCTGGTGGACCCAGCCGATACGCAGCCGTTCCAGCACGTAGGCCTCGTCCAGCGGGCTGTGCCAGAGGCTGTGGTAATAGCCGGTCTGGCGCTGCTTGAGGCGTTCGATGACGGCCCTGTTGCCGAGAATGGCCGCAGGTGTCGGGTAATCGGCCAGTTCCTGATAGAGGGTGTCGACGAAGTGCTGGTTGGCGTGTTCGACTCGCTGTGCGCACTGCGCCAGGCGCTCGTGGTCGGCCTGGCTCCAGTCGAGAAAGCGCAGGCGCTGGCGCAGCTCTTCCAGATCTGGAGCGATGTGTTGGAGCAGGTCCTGGAATTCTTGTTCGTTGCCCATTTCGATCTCGTGCTTTATTCAGCGCAAAAAAAAGCGCCGCTGGCCGCGCTTCCTCGAAGGAAGGCGGCCAGCGGCGCTCTGTCTTGCAGGCCCTGTGTCCTGCCCGGCAAAGCCGGTCTCCGCAAGGGGCGGAACCTACTGCGTTTAGCTTTTACCGCATTGCCCCAGCGCGGACAACTCCTCACGCAGCTGGCTCAGGCGCTTGCGCAGCTCGGCCAGTTGCCCCGACTTGAAGGCGTGCCGGGTGCGTTCCAGAACCTCGATGGCGTCGTCAAGACTGCTTTGCACATCACCGAGGCTGCCCTGCGGCAAACGCTGCAGCCAGCGACACAGCGGTTGCTGCTGGCAGCTGTCGAGGCTGTCGATGACCTGGCAATGAGGTGCCTGCTGGCGCAGCAGATGGGCGATCTGCCGGCTGGACGCCGGGTCCGGCAGGCTTAGCAGCAGGTGGGTACGAGGCATGACGATCGCGCTATGTGTCAAAAGGCCATCAATGCTAGTGCGCGACCGCTGGTGATTTATTGACCGGGATCAGTCCGGGCCGCAGTCAGCCATCGTCAGATGACCGATACGACTAGCTTGCGTCCTGTCGGGCGCGGTATTCGCCCGGAGTCAGGCCCGTCCACTGGCGGAAGGCGCGGAAGAACACGCTGGGTTCGGAGTAGCCGAGCAGCAGGGCGATTTCCGCCGCGGGCAGGCGTCCATCACGCAGGTGCTGTTCGGCCAGTTGCCGGCGCGTGTCGGTCAGCAGTTGCTGGTAACTGCTGTCCTCCTCGGCCAGGCGTCGCTGCAGGGTGCGTTCGCTGAGGTTGAGCGCTCGCGCCAGTTCGGCGCGATCCGGTTCGCCATGTGCCAGCTGTTCGCCGAGCAGGCCGATGACCCGGGCGCTGAGGCTGGCACTGGGCAGGCGGGCGAGCAGGGTTTCGGCATGCTGGCGCAGCAGTTGCTGCAACGGCGGGTTGGCCTGGATCAGCGGCAGCTGGCACAGCGCACGCGGCAGGACGATGGCGTATTCGTCGCTGGCGAACTGCAGCGGGCAGGCGAACACCTCCTGATAGGGCGCAAGATCGGCCGGTTGCGCATGACGGAACTGCGCGCCGAGCAGGTGGAAGCCGTTCACCAGAGGGGCGGTCATCTGCACCCAGCAGGCCATCATCGCCAGTACGCGGATGCGTGTTGCCGGATGCTGGGGATGCAGCGGGCGATACAGCACCGCCAGGCGGTCGTCACGCTCTTCCACCTGGAGTTCGCCGCCTTCGCCGCCAAGGCGCTGGTAGCGCAGCGCGGCGTTCAGTGCATCCTTCAGCGTGGCACTGCTCTGCAGCAGGTAGCTGAGTACGCTGAAGGGGCCGGGGGTCAGATTGCGGCCGAGGAGCAGGCCGGGCTCCGGATGCTGCAGGCGTGCATCCAGCTCGTGCCACAAGGCCTCCTGAGCCGCGAAGGGAATGCGCGCATCGGGGTCGGCCAGCTGTTCGTCACGCAGCCCGCAGGCGTTCAGCAGGGCCTGGCGATCGAGGTCGAGACGAGTGGCAGCATGCAGCACCGCCTGGGTCAGGCTGGCGCTGACCGAGGCCTGTGCGGATTCGTGAGAGGCGTTGGACATTCGTCGATTTTGCCCAATGTCGGGTATGGGCGATAGCCCGCGCCTCACACAAGCCGTTACGACCGATCGGTCAACAAGGCGTGCATATTCGCCCTGAGCGGTTAGACTCCCACCCGGACGTCGCTCACAAGGCGCGCTCGCTCAAACAACAGAAAAAGGAGATATCCCATGAAAGGCAAATCCTTGGCATGGGTCCTGTCCGCCGCGCTCGCGGGCACTGCCCTGAGTGGCATGGCACAGGCCGAAGAAAAATTCGTGACCATCGGCACCGGCGGCCAGACCGGCGTCTATTACGTGGCCGGTCAGTCCATCTGCCGCTTCCTCAACCGCGGCTCGGCCGAGCACGGCATCAAGTGCAACGCCCCGGCCAGCGGCGGCGGCGTGGCCAACGTGAATGGCATTCGCAGCGGCGAATTCAACTTCGGCATCATGCAGTCCGACCACCAGTTCAAGGCCCTCAACGGCGCCGCGCCGTTCGAAGCCGAAGGTGCGATGAGCGATATCCGCGCGGTGTTCTCGCTGCAGAGCGAAGTGTTCACCATCCTCGCCCGCCGCAGCGCCAATATCAGCGGCTTCGACGATCTCAAGGGCAAGCGCGTCAACATCGGCAACCCGGGTTCTGGTCAGCGCGACACCCTGGAAGAGATCATGGCCGTCAAGGGCTGGAATCGTTCCGCCTTCGCCCTGGCCGCCGAGCTGAAACCGGCCGAGCAGGCCAGCGCGCTGAGCGACAACAACATCGACGCCATGACCTACTTCGTCGGTCATCCCAACGGCGCGATCCAGGAAGCCACCACCACCGTCGACGCCGTTCTGGTGCCGGTGACCGGCGCCGAGATCGACCAGCTGCTGGCCGAGAAGAGCTACTACACCAAGGCCGACATCCCTGGCGGCCTGTACAAGGGCAACGACCAGCCGACCCCGTCCATCGGCGGCAAGGCCGTGCTGTCCACCAGCGCCAAGGCCGACCCGGAAATGGTCTACCAGCTGGTCAAGTCGGTGTTCGACAACATCGAGCGCTTCAAGCGCCTGCACCCGGCGTTTGCCGACCTGAAGGAAGCCGACATGATCAAGGTCGGCCTGACTGCCCCGCTGCACGAGGGCGCCGAGCGTTACTACAAGGAACGCGGCTGGCTGTAAGCCTCGGGCCCTGGCGGCCGACCGTCGCCAGGCGCATCGCTCGATTCGCTTCTAGTGTTAGACAAACCCGCAGGCGCAGGTCTGCGGGTTTTGCCGTTTTCCGATTACTCGAATGCAGGTTCGCCCCATGCATGACAAGCAACTTTCCACCGAGGAACTGATCGCCCAGGATGTCGGCGCGCGCCTGCCCGTCGGCGCCATGGCCCAGGTGATCACCGGCCTTGCCCTGCTCTGGTCGCTGTTCCAGCTGTGGATCGCCTCGCCACTGCCGTTCATCTTCGGCGTTGGCGTATTCAACGATACCCAGACCCGCGCCATTCACCTGGCGTTCGCCCTGCTGCTGGCCTTTCTCGCCTACCCGGCGTTCAAGAAGTCTCCGCGCGACCACGTGCCGCTGCTGGATATCGGCCTCGGTCTGGTGGCTGCCGCCACTGCCGCCTATCTGTTCATCTTCTACCAGCAACTGGCGCTGCGCCCCGGCAGCCTGACCACGGGTGACCTGGTCACCGCCTGCATCGGCATCCCGCTGCTGCTGGAGGCCACGCGTCGCGCGCTCGGCCCGCCGTTGGCGATCATCGCCCTGATGTTTCTCGTCTACAGCCTGGCCGGCCCCTATATGCCGGGGATATTGGCGCACCGTGGGGTCAGCTTCAACGCGCTGGCCAACCATCAGTGGATCACCACCGAAGGCGTGTTCGGTATCGCCCTGGGGGTTTCCACCAGCTTCGTGTTCCTCTTCGTACTGTTCGGCGCGCTGCTCGAGCGGGCCGGCGCCGGGCACTACTTCATCCAGCTGGCGTTCAGCCTGCTCGGTCACTTCCGCGGTGGCCCGGCCAAGGCGGCGGTGCTGGCCTCCGGCCTGACCGGGATGATCTCCGGCTCGTCGATCGCCAACGTGGTCACCACCGGCACCTTCACCATTCCGATGATGAAGCGCACCGGCTTCTCCTCGGAGAAGGCCGGCGCGGTGGAGGTGGCGGCCTCGGTCAACGGCCAGATCATGCCGCCGGTGATGGGGGCTGCGGCCTTCCTGATGGTCGAGTACATCGGCATGCCCTATGTCGAGATCATCAAGCACGCCTTCCTGCCCGCCGCGATTTCCTACATCGCGCTGCTCTACATCGTGCACCTGGAGGCGCTCAAGCTCGGCATGCAGCCCATCGGCGGCCACCAGCCCAAGCCCTGGCTACGCCGCCTGACCGGCTTCGCCTTCGGTGCGGCGCTGATCAGCGGCCTGTCGCTGGCGGTGTACTACGGCCTCGGCTGGCTCAAGCCGGCGCTCGGCGAGTATGCCCTGCCGGGGATCGGCGCGATCCTCGCCGTGGTCTACCTGGGCCTGCTCAAGGTGGCCGCCAGCGTGCCGGTACTGCCGCCGGAAGACCCCAATGCGCCGCTGGAGGAATTGCCGCAGACCCGCGCCGTGCTGCTGTCCGGCCTGCACTTCCTGCTGCCGGTGGTGGTGCTGGTCTGGTGCCTGATGATCGAGCGCCTGTCTCCCGGCCTGTCGGCCTTCTGGGGCAGCGTGATGCTGATCATCATCCTGCTCACCCAGCGCCCGTTGCTGAGCTGGATGCGCCACGATGGCAGCCATGACCATGGCACTTTCATCGACGGCGTGATCGACCTGCGCGAAGGCCTGATCGCCGGTGCGCGCAACATGATCGGCATCGGTATCGCCACGGCGGCGGCGGGCATCATCGTCGGCGCGGTGTCGCAGACCGGCGTGGGCCTGGTGCTGGCCGATCTGGTCGAGCTGCTGTCGATGGGCAACCTGCTGCTGATGTTGGTGCTGGTGGCGGTGTTCAGCCTGATTCTCGGCATGGGCCTGCCGACCACCGCCAACTACATCGTGGTGTCCAGCCTGCTGGCGCCGGTGGTGGTGGCGCTGGGGCAGCAGAGCGGGTTGATCGTGCCGCTGATCGCGGTGCATCTGTTCGTCTTCTACTTCGGCATCATGGCCGACGTGACGCCGCCGGTGGGGCTGGCCTCGTTCGCCGCGGCGGCGGTGTCCAAGGGCGACCCGATCAAGACCGGTATCGTGGCGTTCTTCTACAGCCTGCGTACCGCCGCGCTGCCGTTTTTGTTCATCTTCAACACCGACCTGCTGCTGATCGATGTCGACTTCTGGCATGGCGTGCTCATCTTCATCGTGGCGACGGTGGCGATGCTGATCTTCGCCGCCGGCACCCAGGGCTTCTTCCTGGTGCGCAGCCGCTGGTACGAGAGCCTGCTGCTGCTGCTGGTGGCCTTCACCCTGTTCCGTCCGGGCTTCTGGATGGACATGCTGCACGATCCCTACCAGGAGGTGGCGCCGGCCGAGATGGCGCAGGCGCTCGATGGCGTGGAAGATGGCAGCTCGCTGCGCCTGCGCATCCTCGGCGAAAACGCCGTGGGCGATCCGCGCGAGTTCACCGTGCTGCTGCCGGTGCCGGCCGGCGCCTCGGGCGAGGAGCGCCTGGAGAAGCTTGGCCTGAACCTCTACGAAGAGGGCGACAGGGTACTGGTCGACAGCGTCACCTTCGGCAGCCTGGCTGCCGACGCCGGCCTGGAGTTCGACCAGCAGATCCTCAGCGTGCGGGCACCGACCGACCGCTGGCTGAAGGAGCTGATGTGGCTTCCGGGCCTGGCGCTGTTCGGCCTGATCGTGCTGCTGCAGCGCCGCCGCCAGGCGGCGCAAGGCGCCTAGCGCACGCTGGCAAGCGACGACAAGGCAGCTTCGGCTGCCTTGTTCGTTTATGCCCTGGCGGCGGGTTGCTAGACTCGCCGGCCTGACCGTTCAGACAACAACAAGGACTCAGCCAGCATGTCGACGCCGCGCGTGCATTACCCCTGGTACAAGAAGGAAGACACCGACGCCTTTTTCGCCCTGTTCCAGAACAACATCGCCAACTTCGTGATCATCGCCATCAGCATGCTCGGCATGGGCTTTCCCGCCGAGATCGTGTTCGGCCAGGTGCTGCCCGGCGCGGCGGTGGCGGTGATGGTCGGCAACTTCTACTACGCCTGGAGCGCCGCGCGCCTGGCGCGCAAGGAGAACCGCGCGGATGTCACCGCGCTGTCCTACGGCATCAGCACGCCGGTGATGTTCGTCTTCCTGTTCGGCGTGCTGCTGCCGGCGAAGAACCTCACCGGCGACGCCGAGATGGCCTGGAAGGTGGCGGTGGCCGCCTGCTTCATCAGTGGCCTGATCGAAGCGGCCTGCGGCCTGTTCGGCGGCTGGATGCAGCGCCACCTGCCGCGCCCGGCGTTGCTTGGCGCGGTGGCCGGCGTGGCGCTGACCTTCATCGCCGGCGAGATGCTGTTCAAGGCGCTGGAGATCCCGATGATCGGCCTGCTGGTGCTGGCCATCACCATCGTCGGCCTGGTGGCGCGGGTGAGCATGCCGTTTCGCCTGCCGGCCTCGCTGTTCGCCATCGTCATCGGCACCGCCATGGCCTACATGATCGGCGCCACCGACGACAGCAAGTTCAGCGATGCCTTCACCCACCTGGGTTTCTATCCGCTGCTGCCGAACCTGGCCTGGTTCGAGGGCATGGGCCTGCTGTTCACCAGCCTGCTGGCGCTGGTGACGGTGATCCTGCCGATCACCCTGTACAACGCCATCGAGACGATCAACAACGTCGAGGCCATGAGCGCGGTCGGCGACCGCTACAATGTCGGTGAGTGCCAGGCGGTGGATGGCTTCGGCACGGTGCTCGGCGCCGTGTTCGGCGGAGTGTTCCCGACCACCGTGTATATCGCCACCGTGGGCTCGAAGTGGATGGGCGCCGGGCGCGGCTACAGCCTGCTCAACGGCGCGGTATACGGCCTGGCGACCATGTTCGGCCTGATCGCCTTCATCGCCGCACTGATCCCGGTGTCGGTGGTGGCGCCGATTCTGGTGTTCGTCGGCATGTCGATGATCGCCACGGCGTTCAACAGCAACCACGCGCGCTACTACCCGGCGGTGGCGCTGGCGATGCTGCCGTACTTCGCCAACTACCTGATGACCCGTTTCAACCGCGGCGCCGCCGAGGTGGTCGAGGGCATTTCCAGCGCCATCGGCGCGCTGGGGCAGGGCGCCATGTTCAGCGCCATCCTGCTCGGGGCCATGTGCGTGGCGGTGATCGACCGGCAGTTCCGCCAGGCCACCGTCTTCGCCCTGGTGGCGGCCGGCATGGCCTTCGTCGGCCTGATGCACGCACCGAAGCTGGCCTGGTACGCGGCGCCGGACTTCGTCCACGGCTATCTGCTGATGGCGCTGTTCTTCGCCTGGTATGCCTGGCGCGGCGTGGCGCCGGCCGCGCCGCAGCGCCTGGGCGGCGCGGACTGAGTCACTCGCCGCCGTCGAGCTTGAGGGCGCCGGTCTCGCCGTCCTCCAGCACCACGTAGGCGCTGGCGCAGAGCAGCGAGTTGAGCCGCTTCATGTCGGCGATCAGCTCCAGGTGCAGGGAGCTGGTCTCGATGCTCTGCACCACCTGGCGCTGCAGGCGGCCGATATGCGCATGGGCCAGGCGCCGCTCCTGGGCGCGGAAGCGGCGCTTCTCGCGCAGCAGCTGGCTGGCGCTGGCGTGGTCGGCGCTGAGGAACACGTTTAGCCCCAGGCGCAGGTTGGCCGTCAGCTGTCCATGCAGGCTGCTCAGTTCCTCCAGTCCCTTCTCGGAGAAGGCCCGGCGTTGCGCGGTCTTCTCGTTCTGGATCTTGCCGAGCATGCGCTCGATCAGCTCGCCGGCCTGCTCCAGGTTCACCGCCAGTTCGAGAATCTCCGCCCAGCGCCGGCTCTCGTGGTCGCTCAGCGCCTCACGCGGGATCTGCGCGAGGTACAGCTTGACCGCGTGGCACAGGCTGGCGACATCGTCATTGAGGCTGCGCAGCTCCTTGTTCAAGGCCGGCTGGTTCTGTGCCAGCGCCGGTAGCAGACGGCCGAGCATCGCCTCGATCTTGTCGCCCACGCGCAGGGTTTCGCGCACCGCGTTGGCCAGCGCCAGGCTGGGCGTGGCCAGGGCCGTCGGGTCCAGGTGGCGCGGGCGGGCGATGCCGGCGTCGTCGGCGCGGTCCGGCAGCAGCCAGTTGCAGAAGCGCGCCATCAAGCCGACGCTGGGCAGCATCAGCACGGCGCGCAGGCTGTTGTAGAGCAGGTGGAAGAAGATCACCAGCTCCGCCGGCCGCCAGTGCAGGCTGTCCAGCCAGTCGGCCAGCGGCTGCAGCACGGGCAGCACCAGCAGCAGGCCGATCAGCTTGTAGATCAGGCTGCCCAGCGCCACGCGGCGCCCGGCCGGGTTCTGCAGGCTGCTGGTGAGAAAGGCCAGCAGGCCGCTGCCGATGTTGGCGCCGATCACCAGGCCGATGGCCACCGGCAGGCTGATCAGCCCGGCGCCGGCCAGGGTCGCGGTGAGCAGCACCGCCGCCAGGCTGGAGTAGGTGAGCAGGGCGAACAGCGCGCCGACCAGGGCGTCGAGCAGCAGGTCGCCAGTCAAGGATGCGAACAGCACGCGAATGCCGCGCGCCTCGGTGATCGGCGTGGCGGCGGCGACGATCAGCTCCAGCGCCAGCAGCATCAGCCCGAGGCCGATGGCCACGCGGCCGAGCTGGCCGGCGCGGGTCTGGCGCCGCGAAAGAAAGAAGATCACCCCGAGAAAGATCAGCAGCGGGCTCAGCCAGCTCAGGTCGAGGGTAAGCACGCGCGCCATCAGCGCGGTACCGACGTCGGCACCGAGCATGATCGCCAGGCCTGGCGCCAGCGCCATCAGCCCCTGGGCGACGAAGGAAGTGACCAGCAGAGCGGTGGCGTTGCTGCTCTGCACCAGGGCCGTGACGCCGATGCCGGCGACGAAAGCCAGCGGCCGACGGCCGATGTTGTGGCTGAGCACCTTGCGCAGTTGTGATCCGAACACGCGCAGGATGCCGGTACGTACGATGTGTGTGCCCCAGACCAACAGGGCAATGGCTGACAGCAAATGCAGCAGGGTCAGAATGGATCGGCCCCCTGAAAGACGGCCGATTGGACGTTATGGTTCGGCCTGATGGGTGAGCATCGGCCGAAACCGTTCAGAAATCCAGTTAGCCGTCGCGCAGCACCTTGAGTTCGGCTTCATCGGCGGAGAAACCTCGCTCGAGCTTGAACTTGAGGCTGAGGTCGGTACGCGAGTCGGCGAACTTGAGCGCTTCGGCCAGAGTGATGCGTCCGGCTTCGAGCAGGGCGAACAGGTGTTGATCGAAGGTCTGCAGGCCCTGTTCGGAAGCCCGCGCAGTGGCCTCGCGCAGCTCCTCCAGTTCATCCCGCTGGATCAGGTCGCGGATATAGGGCGTGCCCAGCATCAGCTCCACCGCCGCCACGCGCTTCTGTTCGATGCCGGGCACCAGGCGCTGGCCGACCACCGCGAGCAGGTTGTGCGCGACGTCGGCCAGCACCTGCTTGCGGGCGTCGTCGGGGAAGAAGCGGGCGATACGTTCGATGGCGTGGCTGCTGCTTGTGGCATGCAGGGTGGCGACGCACAGATGGCCGGTTTCGGCATAGTGCAGGGCATGCTGCATGGTCGGGGCGTCGCGGATCTCGCCGAGCATGATCACGTCCGGCGCCTCGCGCAGCACGTTGCGCAGGGCGTCGTCGAAACTGTGGGTGTCGAGGCCGACCTCGCGCTGGTCGATGATCGAGCGCTGATGGCTGTGGAGAAACTCGATGGGGTCTTCGATGCAGACGATATGCCCGCTCTTGTGGCGATTGCGGAAATCCAGCATCGCCGCCAGCGTGGTGGACTTGCCCGAGCCGGCCGCGCCGGTGACCAGGATCAGCCCGCGGTCCTGCATGGCCAGTTTCTCCAGCAGCCTGGGTAGCCCAAGTGCCTCGAAGCTGGGGATCTCACTCTTGATCAGGCGTACCACCATGGCCACTTCGCCACGCTGGTAGTAGACGTTGACCCGATAACGGCCGGCACCCTGCAGGCTGACGGCCAGGTTCATCTCCAGGTCGCGTTCGAATTCGGCGATCTGCTTCTGGGTCATCAGCTGATAGGCCAGTTGCTGCACTTCCCCGGCTTTCATGATGCGCTGGCCGACCGGCTGGCTATGGCCTTCGACCTTCATGTGCGGCGGTGCGCCGACGCTGAAGAACAGATCCGAGCCGGCATGTTGGTGCATCAGCTGCAGGTAGGGGAAAACATCTGGCTGGTCGTTGGCACTGGTGTCGTTCATCGGCTTGCCGCAGGTGGTTCGTGATGTCGCAAGAATAGCTGGCGTCTAGCCAATGCTGTTGTCTCGCATCAAGAGATCGGGGCAAATGGTCGCCCCTTTGCTCTATCGCACTGGACAGCCTCGCTCGGGGGGACAAGAGTCAATGTTCAGGGACGCGAAGGCGTTTGCAAGCCAGTGAAGGGAGATTGAAGGTGGGACTTTGGGGAGTCGCTCTGCTGGGCTTGCTGCTGTGTGTCTCGGTGCGCGCCGAAGTGCTGCACCTGGCCACCGGCGACGATTATGCGCCCTTCACCGGTACCGCCCTGCCCGGTCAGGGCATGCTTACCCAGGTGGTGCGTGCGGCGCTGGCGGAGCAGGGCATGGCGATGACGCTGGACTGGCTGCCCTGGAACCGTGGTTACCTGAAAACCAGGCTCGGCGAGTACGATGCCACCTTTCCTTACGTCCGCTCGGCCGAGCGTGAGGCGGAGTTTCTCTATTCGGCCCCCATCTACCAGGCCGAGCAGTACCTCTTCAGCCGCGCGGAAGACGCCCTCGAAGTCGCTGATCTGACGGTCAAGGCTGGCCGCCGGCTCTGTCATCCGCTGGGCTGGCAGCCTGCGACTATGGTCCAGCAGCTGATCGACGACGGCATACTGGTCCGTCATTCTCCGCTGGGGCTGCGCGAGTGCGCGCAGCTATTGCTGTTGCAGCGTGACGATCTGTTCATTGCCGATCTGCAACTGGGCAACAGCGCCCTGCGTTCCACTGGCGCCGAGCCGAGCGCATTTCATCGTTCGCAGACTGCGTTTCGCGGCAATACGCTGCACTTCATCGTGCCGCGACAGCATCCGCGCGCGGCGGAACTGATCGAGCGCTTCAATCGCGGTCTCGAGGCGCTCAAGGCGCGCGGTGACTATCAGCGGCTGATCGAGCGCTACGTGGAGTAGCGCCTCGCCGCGAGTCAGGCCAGCAACATCATGATCGCTACCAGGCTACCCGCGGCCAGCAGCGTCTGCAGGGTGATGATGCCCGCCATCAGTTGACTGTCGCCGCCAAGCTGGCGGGTTAGCACGTAGGCGGTAGGGGCCGTGGGCAGGGCGAAGAACAGCACCAGAACTGCGGTTTCCATGGCCGGTAGCGCCAGAGTCCAGGCTACGCCCCAGGCCAGTAACGGCATCGCCAGCAGGCGCAATGCGCTGTTGCTGGTCAGTGCAGGAATTTCTCCACCCAGTTGTTCCGGCTTGAGTGCCGCACCGACGCAGAGCAGGCCCAGTGGCAGGCTGGCTGCGGCGAGCAGGCTGAGCAGGCGATCAGTGCCGCCCGGCAGGCCGATGCCCGTCAGGTTGAACAGTGCGCCACCGACGCAGGCGAGAATCAGCGGGTTCTTCAGGATCGGCAGCAGCAGGCTGCGTGCGCTGACACCGCGCTCGGCTGTGAGCGACCATACCGACAGCACGTTCACCGTCGGCACCATCAGGGCCAGCATCAGCGCGGCGAGCGTCAGGCCTTCCTGACCGAACAGGCTGCCGACCGCAGCCAGACCCAGGTAGGTGTTGAAGCGCAGGATGCCCTGGGTAAAGGCGCCAAAACGCCCCGCCGGCCAGCCGCGCAGGCGACGGACCAGCAGCAGCGCCAGCCAGGCGATGCCCAGGCCGAGCAGTACCGCCAGCGCCAGGCGCGGCAGCGCCGGGTTGTTCAGCGGTGCACGGGCCAGGCTGGAGAACAGCAGCGCAGGGAACAGGATGAAATAGTTGAGGCGCTCGGCGCCCGGCCAGAAAGCCTCGCTCGGGAACTCACGCAGGCGCAGCCAGTAGCCGGCAACGATCATGGCGAACAGAGGCCACAAGGCCAGCAACAGGTCTATCACGGGAACCCCCGGTGGTGGTGAGCGCTTATCTTGGTCAGCAGCGCCGGGCAATGCAAGGCGAAGGGGGCGCAAGATCGACGCGCATATGCCGGGGCAGAGTCGGAAAGACTATTGCCTGGGCTCCCGAGGCTAGGGCAGTTCCAGCCCGCCGTTGGCCTTGTGCAGCGCACGCAGGTGCTCGCCCAGCGCGACCAGGTTGGCCTCGTTGGCCTGCAGTTCGGCCAGGCGCTCGGGTTGCAGCAGCTTGCGTACCTCGCCATCGAGTTCGTCGCTGAGCTGGCGCAACTGCTGCTGCCGCTCGCGGCTGCGATCTTCCAGCCCCTGCCATTCGCTGCCTTGCGGCAGGCCGTAGCCGCCGTCGAGCAACTCAGCCGGGCGGCTGAGAAAGCCGCTGTTGGCGAGGATCTGCTCCAGCGCGGCGCCGGCCTTGTTCAGGCTCGGGTCACCGGCGGCGCGACCGGTGAGGTAGCGGCGTTTCAGTTCATCCTGGGCCAGCAGCAATTGCCGGCGCAACGCCGCCTGTTCCAGTAGCAAGAGGGCTGCGCTGGCGCGCAGATCGGCCTTGGCGAACCATTGGCTGCGAACCTGTGCGGGTTGTTCCAGCCAGGTTTCGACGCTGTTCTGGGTGATTGGCAGACGCTCGCGCAGAACGCGGAACATCGCCTGGTAGCGTTCGCGGAAGGAGTCGAAGCGATAACCCAGGCGCAGCGCCTCGCGCGGGTCGGCGAGCACGCTGGTGTCAGCCAGGCCGCGGGCATCCATCAGCTCCAGCAGGCCATTGGGCAGGATGCTGTCCAGTGCATGCAGGCGCGGGTTGGCGGTGCCGCTGCGCAGCAACTTGAGGGTTTCCACCGCGCAGTTGTTGGAAACGAAGTAGTAATCGCCGTCATAGCTCCAGTGCTGCTCGGCAGCGCGTACCACCAGCTGTTCGACCTCATCGCGCGACAGGCGCAGCGGCACCGAGGCCAGGCTGCGCAGTTCGACCTTGGTGTATTCGTCGATCACCTGCTCCAGCGGCAGGACGAACAGGCGCGAGGGATAGACGCCGGTCAGACCGTCCCAGCTCGATAGCTGCACATCGCCGACGAAGGCACGGTAGGAGAGCACCAAGTGATGGTCGAGATCCAGGCGGCAGTCCGGGCCGCGCGGCCGGTCAGGTGCGCAGACCACCAGACGCAACATGCTGTGGCCCCAGCGGCTCATCCAGGCATCGTTGGCCTCGGCGAGCAGGTAATCGACTTCGTAAACACGCTCGGGATCGAGCCGGCCCAGGGGCTGAACGGCAAAATCACGTCCGGCGTTGAGGTAGGGGTAGTCGCTGGCGCAGGGCTCACTGGGCGGCGTCCAGTCGAAGTGTTCGCGCAAGTAGCGCGCCAGTGAGGGGCGGCGGCAGGCGTAGCTGGGGTCGAGCAGAAAGTATTCGAGGTTGACCGCGACGAACTCCAGCGGATTGCTCAGTTCGTAGCTGTCCGGGCTGCGTGCGACCTGACCATTGTCCAGGTCGCGCGCGCCGCGCTGGCCGACTCGCTGCTGCCAGCCGGCCAGATCCAGCAGGCGTGGGTCGTCGCTGAGGGTGAAGCGTCGTTCGGTCTGGCCACGGCAGTCGTCGGGCAGCCCGACCAGACCCAGCACGTTGGCGCGTTGTCGACAGTGGCTGATATGGCGGCGCTCGGCTGCAGACCAGAGGCGGGCACGATCGTAGAGGTGGGTCAGCTCATGCAGCAGCGTGGCCAGCAGTTCCTGGCGCTGTGTACCGTGCGGGCGACCTGTCGGGTTGCGTGCCGCCGAGCCATCGACCAGAGCGGGCAGCAGTCCGGCATTCAGTTCGATACCGCTGAATCGCCCGACCTGGCCGTAAACCTCCGCGGGCAGCCCCCTGCGCCAGCTGACCTTTACCTCGCGATCCAGACGCTGAACGAAGCGAGGTGGCAAGGCGGCCAACGCCTCGTCCAGCAGGTTTTGGCTCGCCTGGCGCTGCGCTGCATCCAGAGCGCTGTCGTCCAGCGTCAGACGCAACTGCGCCTGGGTGGCGCCTGCGGTCAGTGCCAGCAGTGCACCGCAGCACCAGGCGAGAAGGTGGGTCACAGAGCGAGAATGGCTTCGGCCAGTTGCAGATCGCTGGCCGCCTGCGCTTCGGGCAGTTGCTGACGAATGGTCTGCAGTGCCGCTTCCAGTTGCGCGCCGCGAATCTTGCCGGCGCTGGCGACGAAGCTGGCAGCGTCGTCACGCGCCTGTACCACGGCCTTCATATCGCGCAGCGACGTGGTGGTGTCGGATGTGAAGTTGATGCTGCGATCCAGTGCGCGTACCACGATGTTGCTGGTGGCAACCACGGTTTGCGCCTGGGCGATACCGCTGAACAGGGCGCAAGCGGTGAAGGCAATGGCGAACGAACGACGCATGATAATAGGCTCCGAGAACGGCAGACGGACGGTTTGACGTAGACAGGCCGGCGCGGTTCCCCCGCGCCAGGCAGGTGGCGAAGTTTACGGGGTGCGGCGCCAGCGGTCAGCAGCGCGTCACGTGTACAGGGTTTTCACAGTGTGAGGATGGCCCTGGCCAGTGCGAGGTCATCGGCCTTGGCCAGTTCGGCGTCGTGGCCACGAATCTGCAGCAGGGCGGCTTCGAGCAGGGCGCTGCGAATGGCGCCGTCGCTGGCAACGAAGCTGGCGGCATCCTCGCGGGCTGCGCGCAACTGTTTCATGTCGCGCAACGAGCTGGTTGCGTCCGAGGTCGTCTCGGCGCTGCCGGCCAGGGCGCTGCCCAGGGTATCGGTTGTTGCGACCAGGCTGCTGGCGCAGGCGCTGCCCGCCAGCCCGAGCGATAACAGGGCTGCAACCAGGGATTTGTTCAGATGCATTGGGATAACTCCGGTGGGGCGGGTCGATGTTCTGCCTGCTCGCGAAGCTTAGCCCAACGTCCCGGGCAGCTCCATTGCAGGCCGGGGTATTGAGAGGTGTTGACAACGCGATCCATGGCCTTCTGCCGATGATGGAGAGATGGCAGTGTCTGGCCTGGCGGGCGCCAGGAGAGGGCTGATGGAAGCGGAGGGAATTGTGCAGGGCAGCAGAGGCGTTTGGGAAACTGTACCGCTCGCATGAACGATGACTGCCCCAGATAAAACGAAAGCCCCACCGCAGCAGAGACGGTGGAGCTCTCAGAAGATCCCGATTAGGGGATGGAGCAAAGCAGGGTGTTAGCGCCAGAACGGCTTACGCAGTTCGACGTAGCGCTGATTTTCGGTGATGCCGGCGTCGGCGAGCAGGCGGGCATCCAGTCGAGCCAGTTGACGACGGCTGACGATGCGACGCCGCCACATTGCGAGGGTGGCAAGCACACGGAGCGGCCAGGCGGATTTGTCGCTGGCAACGCTGTGAGTTTGAAGCAGGGCGGAACTGAGGGTACGTTCCATGGTGGTCATCCTTCCGCTTGTGGCGGGACTGGTGTTTGCTTTCGATGAGCAAATTATCCCGAGCGCTGCCGGGACTCAGTAGTCACAGCTGGATGAAATTGTTGTGCTATTAGATAGGTTGCTTTGTAACTGTTCGGTCAGGAATCGATGGAACTGTACTGGCCATAAGTGGAAAAACTGGGTGCAACCGTTTTATGCGAGATTTTTAACTGGGTGCAACCCGGTTTGTTTGGTTTTTAGAGCGGTACAGTTTGGAATTGATCGGCTGTAATAGCTGACCTGAAAATCAGATTCTTCTCCCTGTGCCATAAATGAGAAACCCGGCACGTGGCCGGGTTTCCTGTCTGGCTGGTCAGGCTTTTATTCCACTGCCTTGACCATGTCCTCGATGACCTTCTTGGCGTCGCCGAAGACCATCATGGTCTTGTCCATATAGAACAGTTCGTTGTCCAGGCCGGCGTAGCCGCTGGCCATCGAGCGCTTGTTGACGATCACGGTCTTGGCCTTGTACGCCTCGAGGATCGGCATGCCGGCGATCGGCGACTTCGGATCGTTCTTCGCGGCCGGGTTGACCACGTCGTTGGCGCCGAGCACCAGCACCACGTCGGTCTGGCCGAACTCGGAGTTGATGTCCTCCATTTCGAACACCTGCTCGTACGGTACCTCGGCCTCGGCCAGCAGCACGTTCATATGGCCCGGCATACGACCGGCCACCGGGTGGATCGCGTACTTCACGGTCACGCCACGGTGGGTCAGCTTTTCCGCCAGCTCCATCAGTGCGTGCTGGGCACGGGCTACTGCCAGACCGTAACCGGGCACGATGACCACGGTGTCGGCGTTGGTCAGGAGGAAGGCGGCGTCGTCGGAAGAGCCGGACTTCACGCTGCGCTGCTCCTGGCTGCCGCCGGCGGCACCCGCGTCGGCATCGGCGCCGAAGCCACCGAGGATGACGTTGAAGAACGAGCGGTTCATCGCCTTGCACATGATGTACGAGAGGATGGCGCCCGAAGAGCCCACCAGCGAACCGGCGACGATCAGCATCGAGTTGTTCAGCGAGAAGCCGATACCGGCGGCCGCCCAGCCCGAATAGGAGTTGAGCATCGAGACCACCACCGGCATGTCGGCACCGCCGATGGGGATGATGATCAGCACACCGATGACGAAGGCCAGGGCTACCAGTGCGGCGAAGGCGGTGATGTCGCCGGTGAAGGTGTAGTACAGGCCGAGGCCGAGAATCGCCAGGCCGATCACCAGGTTGACCAGATGCTGGCCCTTGAACACCACAGGTGCGCCCTGGAACAGGCGGAACTTGTACTTGCCCGACAGCTTGCCGAAGGCGATCACCGAACCGGAGAAGGTGATGGCGCCGATGGCTGCGCCGAGGAACAGCTCCAGGCGGTTACCGGCCGGAATCGGATCGAGCATGCTGGCGACGATGCCCAGCGACTGCGGCTCGACCACCGCGGCGATGGCGATGAACACGGCGGCCAGGCCGATCATGCTGTGCATGAAGGCGACCAGCTCCGGCATCTTGGTCATCTCGACGCGCTTGGCCATGATGGTGCCAACGCTGCCGCCGACCAGCAGGCCGACGATGACGAAGCCCAGGCCCTGAATGGCCAGCTCGCTGCCCAGCTTGTGGATCAGGCCTACGGTGGTCAGTACGGCGATGGCCATGCCGACCATGCCGAACAGGTTGCCGCGCCGCGACGTGGTCGGGTGCGACAGGCCCTTGAGCGCCTGGATGAAGCACACCGAGGCGACGAGGTAGAGAACAGTGATCAGGTTCATGCTCATGGTCAGTGCTTCTCCGCCTGCGCTTTCGGCGCCTTCTTCTTGAACATTTCCAGCATGCGTCGGGTGACCAGGAAACCACCGAACACGTTGACCGCGGCCAGTGCCACGGCCAGGGTGCCCATGGCCTTGCCCAGCGGGGTGACGGTCAGCGCGGCGGCCAGCATGGCGCCGACGATGACGATGGCGGAAATCGCGTTGGTCACGGCCATCAGCGGCGTGTGCAGGGCCGGGGTGACGTTCCACACCACGTGGTAGCCGACATAGATGGCCAGCACGAAGATGATCAGGTTGTAGATGCCGTCGGAAATCAGATCCATGTCCCTACTCCTTAGCCGTTCTTGCGCACGACTTCGCCGGCGTTGCACATCAGGCAGGCCGCGACGATGTCGTCTTCGAGGTTGAGCTGGAACTGGCCTTCCTTGTCGATCACGAGCTTGAGGAAGTCCAGCAGGTTGCGTGCGTAAAGCGCGGAAGCATCCGCCGGCACCAGTGCGGCCAGGTTGGTGTGGCCGACGATGGTCACGCCGTGCTTGACCACCACCTGATCCGCCTCGGTCAGCGGGCAGTTGCCGCCCTGGGCGGCCGCCAGGTCGATGACCACCGAGCCCGGCTTCATTTCCGCAACGGTGGCCTCGTGCAGCAGCGTCGGCGCCTTGCGGCCCGGGATCAGCGCAGTGGTGATGACGATATCGGCCTGCTTGGCGCGCTCGTGCACGGCCTTGGCCTGGCGCTCCATCCACGAGGCCGGCATCGGCCGGGCATAGCCGCCAACGCCCTGTGCGCATTCGCGCTCTTCATCGGTCTCGAACGGCACGTCGACGAACTTGGCGCCGAGCGACTCGATCTGCTCCTTCACCGCCGGACGCACGTCGGAGGCCTCGATCACCGCACCCAGGCGCTTGGCGGTGGCGATGGCCTGCAGACCCGCAACACCTGCACCAAGGATCAGGATGCGCGCGGCCTTTACGGTGCCGGCAGCGGTCATCAGCATCGGCATGAAGCGCGGGTAGTGGTGCGCAGCCAGCAACACGGCCTTGTAGCCGGCGATGTTGGCCTGCGAACTCAGCACGTCCAGGCTCTGCGCACGGGAGGTACGCGGCGCGGCCTCCAGAGCGAAGGCGGTAATGCCACGGGCGTTCATGCGCGCGATGGTCTCGTTGCAGA
Organism: Pseudomonas sp. Z8(2022); assembly: GCF_025837155.1. NCBI lineage: Bacteria > Pseudomonadati > Pseudomonadota > Gammaproteobacteria > Pseudomonadales > Pseudomonadaceae > Pseudomonas > Pseudomonas sp. Z8(2022). The sequence continues at coordinate 201,459 of NZ_CP107549.1, forward strand.
ACGGGTTGAGCATGCCCACCAACACGGCGCCGGCCTTCATGTGGGCAAGCTCGGCTTCGGTTGGTGCGACCACCTTCAGCACGAGGTCGGCGCCGAATGCGTCGGACTCATTGCCAATGGTCGCGCCAGCGGCCTGGTAAGCGCTGTCCGGAATGCTGGCGCTGATGCCGGCTCCAGCCTGTACGGTTACCTGATGACCTTGGCCGACCAGCTTCTTGATGGTCTCTGGGGTCGCGGCAACCCGCGTCTCCCCGGCATGGGTTTCGAGAGGAACACCGATGTGCACTTCTAATCTCCTGCGTGATCTTTTTGGTGAACCGGTGCACTGCGCTGGCACGCCGGCGATTGGGGATCAGCACATAACCCGCCGGAAGCGGCGAGCGCGGCGATTGTGCAATCGAACGTAACCCCTTACAAGAAGTTATGGAGCAAAAAAAATGGATTACTACAAGTAATAGGTCCATGAGGGATTTTTATATGGCGCGCAGGCCGCGCCATTCCTGATCAGACGCAGATCTGACAAGCCTTGCGCAGTCTTTCTACCATTCAGAAAGCGAATGACCGTTGGTCGCATTGGCCATTGTGTGAAAAGTGGCGAACACCACCGTTCAAAATAGTGGAATAGCCCGAAAGTACTGGCCTCGGTGCGAATGGATTCAAATATGGTCTTGTAGTGTGACTGATTTACCGCTACTCGTATTGCATTCGGTCGTGTTCGTCGATGTTGAGTGAATCAGGGTCGCTGCACGAGAATTATTCCTGCCGATAGCTGGCGGCCTGTGCGAGCAGCCAGTCGCGGAAGGCTTTGAGTGCCGAGGATTCAGCCTTGCGCTCGGGCACCATCAGGTAATAGGCGCGATCGTTGTTGGGCACGCTCCGATCGAGCGCGATGACCAGGCTGCCATCCTTCAATTCGCGCTGAATCAGAAATGGCGGGATGAGGGCGACACCCATTTCATGCTGCGCCGCCTGGGCCAACATGGAGAACAGCTCCAGTCGTGGGCCGGTCATGTCGCGGGCCACGCTCATGCCCTGGGCGGCAAACCACTGGCGCCAGGCGTAGGGGCGAGTGGTCTGCTGCAGTAAGGGCAGCGCAGCGATGCGCTCGGCATTCACCGGGGCGTCGCCGAGCAGCGCCGGGCTGCAGACCGGCAGCAGGTGTTCATGCATCAGGAAGTGCGCCTGTGTACCCGACCACTCGGCATCCCCGTAATAGATGGCGGCGTCGAAGTGGGTGTCGGCAAACAGGAATGGGCGCGTGCGGTTGGTCAGGTGGACCGTCACCTCCGGGTGCAGTTGTTGGAAGGCACGCAGGCGTGGCAGCAGCCACTGGGTGCCGAAGGTCGGGACCACGGCCAGCTCGATGCTGGTAGTACCCCGGTTACCCATCAGTGCCAGGGTGTCGCGCTCCACTGCATCGAGCTGCGCCGCGACCTTGCGGGCGTAGGCAATGCCGGCCTCGGTCAGCACTACGCCGCGTCTTGAGCGGCGAAACAGTTCGACATTGAGAAAGCTTTCCAGCCCGCCGATCTGCCGGCAGATCGCGCTCTGCGTAAGGCTCAGCTCCTCTGCAGCCTTGGTGAAACTCTGATGGCGAGCGGCCGACTCGAAGGCGACCAGTGCGGCAGTGCTGGGAATCTTGCGACGCATTTATGCGAAAGCCTCACTCATAAGCGACTTATTTGGCTGATTAAGCTATCTCGAAGTGAGTAAAAAGCACAGGACTGTGCGAAATCTGCGTTTGTCGTTCACGCCGAGCCGGCCTAGGATCAATGCCATTCAGGGTCGGCAGAAGCCGGCCGCTCACTTCACTGCTTCGAGGTTTCTCGCGATGGCCAAGGCAAGCTTCAACTGGATCGACCCGCTGCTGCTGGATCAGCAACTGACTGAAGAAGAGCGCATGGTGCGTGACAGTGCGCAGCAGTTTGCCAATGACAAGCTGGCTCCGCGCGTGCTGGAAGCTTTCCGCCATGAGCAGACCGACCCGAAGATCTTCCGCGAGATGGGCGAAACCGGCCTGCTCGGTGCGACCATTCCTGAAGCATACGGCGGCAGTGGTCTGAACTACGTTTGCTACGGTCTGATTGCCCGTGAGGTGGAGCGTATCGACTCCGGCTACCGTTCGATGATGAGCGTGCAGTCTTCTCTGGTGATGGTGCCAATCAACGAATTCGGCAATGAGGCGACCAAGCAGAAGTACCTGCCCAAGCTGGCCAGTGGCGAATACATCGGTTGCTTCGGTCTGACCGAGCCGAACCACGGTTCCGATCCGGGCTCCATGGTGACGCGCGCCAAGAAGGTCGAGGGCGGCTACCGCCTGACCGGCAGCAAGATGTGGATCACCAACAGCCCGATCGCCGACGTCTTCGTGGTCTGGGCCAAGGACGATGTTGGCGAGATTCGCGGTTTTGTGCTGGAAAAGGGCTGGGAAGGACTTTCCGCCCCGGCCATCCATGGCAAGGTCGGCCTGCGCGCCTCGATCACCGGCGAGATCGTCATGGACAACGTATTCTGCCCGGAAGAGAACGCCTTCCCGGATGTGCGCGGCCTGCGTGGTCCGTTCACCTGTCTGAACTCCGCTCGCTATGGCATCAGCTGGGGTGCGCTGGGCGCCGCCGAGTTCTGCTGGCATACCGCGCGCCAGTACGTGCTGGACCGCAACCAGTTCGGCCGGCCGCTGGCGGCCAATCAGCTGATCCAGAAGAAACTGGCCGACATGCAGACCGAGATCACCCTGGCGCTGCAAGGCTGCCTGCGCCTCGGCCGTATGAAGGACGAAGGCACCGCCGCCGTGGAAATCACCTCGATCATGAAGCGCAACAGCTGCGGCAAGGCGCTGGATATCGCACGCATGGCGCGTGACATGCTGGGTGGCAATGGCATCAGCGACGAGTTCGGCATCGCCCGCCATCTGGTTAACCTCGAAGTGGTCAACACTTATGAGGGCACGCATGACGTGCATGCGCTGATCCTCGGTCGTGCGCAGACCGGCATTCAGGCGTTCTTCTAACGCACGCAGCCCTCAACGATCCCCGGTGCGCGTGGCGCACCCTACGGAGAAGTCTCATGTCCGGTGCTCTGTCTCATATCCGCGTGCTCGATCTGTCGCGCGTACTGGCCGGCCCCTGGTGCGGGCAGATCCTGGGCGACCTCGGCGCCGAGGTGATCAAGGTCGAGCGTCCGGGCAGTGGAGATGACACCCGGCATTGGGGCCCTCCTTATATAAAGGACGCTGAGGGCAATGATTCGCGTGAGGCGGCCTACTTTCAGAGCGCCAATCGCAACAAGCAGTCGCTGACTCTGGATTTCACCAAGCCCGAGGGGCAGCGCCTGGTGCGTGAGCTGGTCGCACAGTGCGATGTGTTGCTGGAGAACTTCAAGGTCGGCGGGTTGGCAGCCTACGGACTGGATTATGAATCGCTGAAAGCGATCAACCCGCGGCTGATCTACTGCTCCATCACCGGATTCGGTCAGACCGGCCCCTATGCCAGGCGTGCCGGCTACGACTTCATGATCCAGGGGCTCGGTGGTCTGATGAGTCTGACCGGGCGTCCGGAGGGTGAAGAGGGCGCCGGTCCGATGAAGGTGGGGGTGGCATTGACCGATATCCTCACCGGTCTTTATGCCACCGTAGGCGTGTTGGCGGCGTTGAATCAGCGCGATCAGTCGGGTATCGGCCAGCATATAGATGTGGCGTTGCTCGATGTACAGGTCGCCTGCCTGGCCAACCAGGCCATGAACTATCTGTCTACCGGTGTATCGCCCAAGCGTCTGGGTAATGCACACCCCAACATCGTCCCCTATCAGGACTTCCCCAGCGCTGATGGCAACTTCATCCTGGCGGTGGGTAACGACGGTCAGTTCCGCAAGTTCTGTGAGGTCGCGGGTATTGCGCAGCTTGCAGATGATCCGCGCTTTGCCAGCAACAAGGCGCGGGTGGCGCATCGTGCCGAACTGATTCCGCTGCTGCGCCAGGCCACGGTGTTCAAGACCACGGCCCAGTGGATCGAATTGCTGGAGAAGGCCGGCGTGCCCTGCGGCCCTATCAACGACCTGGAGCAGGTATTCGCCGATCCGCAGGTCAAGGCCCGTGGTCTGCGCCTGGAATTGCCCAATGCCATGGGTAGCTCCACACCGCAGGTAGCCAGCCCGCTGCGCCTTTCGGTCACGCCGGTGGACTATCGCTCGGCGCCCCCTTTGCTGGGCCAGCATACCGAGTCGCTGCTGCAGGGGCTGCTCGGCCTGAACGAGGAACAGGTAACTGCGCTGCGCGAGGCCGGGGTGGTCTGAGTCGAATCTGCTGTTTAGGGCTGCAAGCACAGCGACTTCGACTTGTTCTGACCGTTCGCTCAGATATTTTTGGTTTTTTCCGCTTTTGGGGTTTACAGGCGTCCGGGGTGATGTAGAATGCGCGCCTCGCTGAGACGAACAGGGTTCGACGAGGCGCTAAGTTGTTGAAATAGAAAGAAATTTCTTAAAAACAACTTGACGAAGTAAAGAGATGCTGTAGAATGCGCGCCTCACCGAAGCGGAAGAAATGAAGCCGAGGTTGTTGCAAGTCGTTGAGTAGAAAGAAAAAATTCTTCGAAAAACAGCTTGACAGATTGAGAGGCTGCTGTAGAATGCGCGGCCTCGGTTGAGACGAAAGGCTTGACCAACTGCTCTTTAACAACTGAATCAAGCAATTCGTGTGGGTGCTTGTGAGGTAAGACTGATAGTCGACTGATTATCAGCATCACAAGTAACACTCGTGAATTCGAGAGTTTATTTGCGATTGCTGAGCCAAGTTTAGGGTTTTCTCAAAACCCAAGCAGTATTGAACTGAAGAGTTTGATCATGGCTCAGATTGAACGCTGGCGGCAGGCCTAACACATGCAAGTCGAGCGGATGAAGGGAGCTTGCTCCTGGATTTAGCGGCGGACGGGTGAGTAATGCCTAGGAATCTGCCTGGTAGTGGGGGATAACGTTCCGAAAGGAACGCTAATACCGCGTACGTCCTACGGGAGAAAGCAGGGGACCTTCGGGCCTTGCGCTATCAGATGAGCCTAGGTCGGATTAGCTAGTTGGTGAGGTAATGGCTCACCAAGGCGACGATCCGTAACTGGTCTGAGAGGATGATCAGTCACACTGGAACTGAGACACGGTCCAGACTCCTACGGGAGGCAGCAGTGGGGAATATTGGACAATGGGCGAAAGCCTGATCCAGCCATGCCGCGTGTGTGAAGAAGGTCTTCGGATTGTAAAGCACTTTAAGTTGGGAGGAAGGGTTGTACGTTAATACCGTGCAATTTTGACGTTACCGACAGAATAAGCACCGGCTAACTTCGTGCCAGCAGCCGCGGTAATACGAAGGGTGCAAGCGTTAATCGGAATTACTGGGCGTAAAGCGCGCGTAGGTGGTTCAGTAAGTTGGAAGTGAAATCCCCGGGCTCAACCTGGGAACTGCTTTCAAAACTGCTGAGCTAGAGTACGGTAGAGGGTAGTGGAATTTCCTGTGTAGCGGTGAAATGCGTAGATATAGGAAGGAACACCAGTGGCGAAGGCGACTACCTGGACTGATACTGACACTGAGGTGCGAAAGCGTGGGGAGCAAACAGGATTAGATACCCTGGTAGTCCACGCCGTAAACGATGTCAACTAGCCGTTGGGATCCTTGAGATCTTAGTGGCGCAGCTAACGCATTAAGTTGACCGCCTGGGGAGTACGGCCGCAAGGTTAAAACTCAAATGAATTGACGGGGGCCCGCACAAGCGGTGGAGCATGTGGTTTAATTCGAAGCAACGCGAAGAACCTTACCTGGCCTTGACATGCTGAGAACTTTCCAGAGATGGATTGGTGCCTTCGGGAGCTCAGACACAGGTGCTGCATGGCTGTCGTCAGCTCGTGTCGTGAGATGTTGGGTTAAGTCCCGTAACGAGCGCAACCCTTGTCCTTAGTTACCAGCACCTCGGGTGGGCACTCTAAGGAGACTGCCGGTGACAAACCGGAGGAAGGTGGGGATGACGTCAAGTCATCATGGCCCTTACGGCCAGGGCTACACACGTGCTACAATGGTCGGTACAAAGGGTTGCCAAGCCGCGAGGTGGAGCTAATCCCATAAAACCGATCGTAGTCCGGATCGCAGTCTGCAACTCGACTGCGTGAAGTCGGAATCGCTAGTAATCGTGAATCAGAATGTCACGGTGAATACGTTCCCGGGCCTTGTACACACCGCCCGTCACACCATGGGAGTGGGTTGCTCCAGAAGTAGCTAGTCTAACCTTCGGGGGGACGGTTACCACGGAGTGATTCATGACTGGGGTGAAGTCGTAACAAGGTAGCCGTAGGGGAACCTGCGGCTGGATCACCTCCTTAATCGAAGACATCAGCTTCTTCATAAGTTCCCACACGAATTGCTTGATTCACTGTAGAAGACGATGCTGTAACGCGGCGACCCTGTTATAGGTCTGTAGCTCAGTTGGTTAGAGCGCACCCCTGATAAGGGTGAGGTCGGCAGTTCAAATCTGCCCAGACCTACCAATTCAGGTGCAGATGCTTACGGGGCCATAGCTCAGCTGGGAGAGCGCCTGCTTTGCACGCAGGAGGTCAGCGGTTCGATCCCGCTTGGCTCCACCATTACAGCATGATCGTAGAGAGTTCAGAAATGAGCGCTTCAGGGTTGCCTGTTGAGTGCTGATTTCTGGTCTTTTGACCGGTACTCGTTCTTTAAAAATTTGGATATGTGATAGAAGTGACTAACGACGTGTTTCACTGCACGTTGTTAATCAAGGCAAAATTTGTAGTTCTCAAGACGCAAATTTTCGGCGAATGTCGTCTTCACGATTGAGACAGTAACCAGATTGCTTGGGGTTATATGGTCAAGTGAAGAAGCGCATACGGTGGATGCCTTGGCAGTCAGAGGCGATGAAAGACGTGGTAGCCTGCGAAAAGCTTTGGGGAGTCGGCAAACAGACTGTGATCCAGAGATCTCTGAATGGGGGAACCCACCTAGGATAACCTAGGTATCTTGTACTGAATCCATAGGTGCAAGAGGCGAACCAGGGGAACTGAAACATCTAAGTACCCTGAGGAAAAGAAATCAACCGAGATTCCCTAAGTAGTGGCGAGCGAACGGGGACTAGCCCTTAAGTTGATTTGAGTGTAGTGGAAGGCTCTGGAAAGTGCCGCCGTAGTGGGTGATAGCCCCGTACACGAAACGCTCTTATCAATGAAATCGAGTAGGACGGGGCACGAGAAACCTTGTCTGAACATGGGGGGACCATCCTCCAAGGCTAAATACTACTGACTGACCGATAGTGAACCAGTACCGTGAGGGAAAGGCGAAAAGAACCCCGGAGAGGGGAGTGAAATAGAACCTGAAACCGTATGCGTACAAGCAGTGGGAGCCCACTTTGTTGGGTGACTGCGTACCTTTTGTATAATGGGTCAGCGACTTATATTCAGTGGCGAGCTTAACCGAATAGGGGAGGCGTAGCGAAAGCGAGTCTTAATAGGGCGCTTTAGTCGCTGGGTATAGACCCGAAACCGGGCGATCTATCCATGGGCAGGTTGAAGGTTAGGTAACACTGACTGGAGGACCGAACCGACTACCGTTGAAAAGTTAGCGGATGACCTGTGGATCGGAGTGAAAGGCTAATCAAGCTCGGAGATAGCTGGTTCTCCTCGAAAGCTATTTAGGTAGCGCCTCGTGTATCACTGCTGGGGGTAGAGCACTGTTTCGGCTAGGGGGTCATCCCGACTTACCAAACCGATGCAAACTCCGAATACCAGCAAGTGTCAGCACGGGAGACACACGGCGGGTGCTAACGTCCGTCGTGAAAAGGGAAACAACCCAGACCGTCAGCTAAGGTCCCAAAGTTATGGTTAAGTGGGAAACGATGTGGGAAGGCTTAGACAGCTAGGAGGTTGGCTTAGAAGCAGCCATCCTTTAAAGAAAGCGTAATAGCTCACTAGTCGAGTCGGCCTGCGCGGAAGATGTAACGGGGCTCAAACCATACACCGAAGCTACGGGTTCACACTTTGTGTGAGCGGTAGAGGAGCGTTCTGTAAGCCTGTGAAGGTGAGTTGAGAAGCTTGCTGGAGGTATCAGAAGTGCGAATGCTGACATGAGTAACGACAATGCGAGTGAAAAACTCGCACGCCGAAAGACCAAGGTTTCCTGCGCAACGTTAATCGACGCAGGGTTAGTCGGCCCCTAAGGCGAGGCAGAAATGCGTAGTCGATGGGAAACGGGTTAATATTCCCGTACTTCTAGTTACTGCGATGGAGGGACGGAGAAGGCTAGGCCAGCACGGCGTTGGTTGTCCGTGTTTAAGGTTGTAGGCTGGTTTCTTAGGTAAATCCGGGAGATCAAGGCCGAGAGCTGATGACGAGCGTTCTTTTAGAATGCGAAGTGGTTGATGCCATGCTTCCAGGAAAAGCTTCTAAGCTTCAGGTAACTAGGAACCGTACCCCAAACCGACACAGGTGGTTAGGTAGAGAATACCAAGGCGCTTGAGAGAACTCGGGTGAAGGAACTAGGCAAAATGGCACCGTAACTTCGGGAGAAGGTGCGCCGGTGAGGGTGAAGTATTTACTACGTAAGCCCATGCCGGTCGAAGATACCAGGCCGCTGCGACTGTTTATTAAAAACACAGCACTCTGCAAACACGAAAGTGGACGTATAGGGTGTGACGCCTGCCCGGTGCCGGAAGGTTAATTGATGGGGTTAGCGCAAGCGAAGCTCTTGATCGAAGCCCCGGTAAACGGCGGCCGTAACTATAACGGTCCTAAGGTAGCGAAATTCCTTGTCGGGTAAGTTCCGACCTGCACGAATGGCGTAACGATGGCGGCGCTGTCTCCACCCGAGACTCAGTGAAATTGAAATCGCTGTGAAGATGCAGTGTATCCGCGGCTAGACGGAAAGACCCCGTGAACCTTTACTATAGCTTTGCACTGGACTTTGAGCTTGCTTGTGTAGGATAGGTGGGAGGCTTTGAAGTGGGGACGCCAGTTCTCATGGAGCCATCCTTGAAATACCACCCTGGCAACCTTGAGGTTCTAACTCTGGTCCGTCATCCGGATCGAGGACAGTGTATGGTGGGTAGTTTGACTGGGGCGGTCTCCTCCCAAAGAGTAACGGAGGAGTACGAAGGTGCGCTCAGACCGGTCGGAAATCGGTCGTAGAGTATAAAGGCAAAAGCGCGCTTGACTGCGAGACAGACACGTCGAGCAGGTACGAAAGTAGGTCTTAGTGATCCGGTGGTTCTGTATGGAAGGGCCATCGCTCAACGGATAAAAGGTACTCCGGGGATAACAGGCTGATACCGCCCAAGAGTTCATATCGACGGCGGTGTTTGGCACCTCGATGTCGGCTCATCACATCCTGGGGCTGAAGCCGGTCCCAAGGGTATGGCTGTTCGCCATTTAAAGTGGTACGCGAGCTGGGTTTAGAACGTCGTGAGACAGTTCGGTCCCTATCTGCCGTGGACGTTTGAGATTTGAGAGGGGCTGACCTTAGTACGAGAGGACCGGGTTGGACGAACCTCTGGTGTTCCGGTTGTCACGCCAGTGGCATTGCCGGGTAGCTATGTTCGGAAGAGATAACCGCTGAAAGCATCTAAGCGGGAAACTTGCCTCAAGATGAGATCTCACTGGAGCCTTGAGCTCCCTAAAGGGCCGTCGAAGACTACGACGTTGATAGGTTGGGTGTGTAAGCGCTGTGAGGCGTTGAGCTAACCAATACTAATTGCCCGTGAGGCTTGACCATATAACACCCAAACAATCTGCCCTCAAAGCAGAGGGTGTCGATGGTGAAGTCGACAGAAAGCCGAAAATTTGCGAGAGCTACAAGCCTCTATCACGTATCCAAGGGATAGCGTCCATGACGACATCCCAACCGAATTGCTTGACGACCATAGAGCGTTGGAACCACCTGATCCCATCCCGAACTCAGAAGTGAAACGACGCATCGCCGATGGTAGTGTGGTGCTTCACCATGTGAGAGTAGGTCATCGTCAAGCTCCTATACGAAACCCCAGATCTCCAAAGAGGTCTGGGGTTTCTTCTTTTCCGCGCCGAAAAAACCGGCGCATGCAGCACTGTCTACGGAGAGGCGCGTTGCCAGGCGTCAACGAAAAGGCCACCGCGAGGGTGGCCTTTTGCGTCTCTGGGCGCGGTCAGTCGCCGCGTTATTCGCAGCCACTGGTGCAGTTTCGTGGATGCGTACGCGGGACAACGCCGGGGCCATTTGGGGTGCAACGTCACTTGGGGCATGATGTCTCGAATCTGAGCTTAACTCTTCGCACATCATGGTCGCCTTGGTGTGTTGAGTCACAGGCTATCAATGCGTGATTTAGCTTCGAATGATCCCGATTGATAACACATGATTCTCGCGATCCCAGCAGACCTGGCGAGCACTAAGGCATTCTCCCTATGCGTCAATCGAGTCGTATCACCTTCCGTTCCACCTTCCGCATCAAGATCAGCGATCGGGAAAGCGACGCTCTGATCGGTTATGCCGGCGATGTTTCCGAATGTGGAATGAAGCTGCTGACCGATGCCCCGGTAGAGCCGGGAGCCGAGCTGAAGCTGCGCGTGCGTATGCGTGACCGCCAGGGTGAAATGCGTCAGGTGGATGTGAACATGACTTGTCAGTGGTCGCAGGAGAATACCCGTACGGGCTTTTTCGAGGCAGGGCTGGCCTTGCAAGGCGACTCGGCCGAGTACGTCCGGCTGATCGAGAGCATGCGCAAGGTGCGTGAGGAGAAGGTTTAGGTCGGGCTTACGCGGTGTTGCAGTAATAGTGCGTAGCTGCTGCTGATGTGACGCGGTGGATGCCGCCGTGCATCCACCTTCGCCGTTTCAATCAGCCAAGGGTGCCGAGGATATTCACGCCTACCCGGTCCGGAATCTCGTTCTGAGAAAGCACGTGCAGGCCGGGGCTGAAGACCCGCGCGTAACGGGCCAGCAGCGGGCGCAGCTGCGGCATTACGGTGAGGATCGGCGGGTGGCCGTCCTTGCGCAGTTTCTCCTTTACCACCGGCATGGTGTTCTGCAGCTGGTTGAGCAGGCTCGGCTCTACCGGAATGTTGTCCAGGCTCACCGGGCCCGCCTGCTGCGCAATGGCCAGGGCGTTGAGCAGGGTGTTCTCCAGCGCATTTTCGAGTATGAACACCGACAGCTCCTGACGCTCGCCGGCGATCATGCCGACAATGCTGCGCCGTAGCGCGTACCGTACGTCAGACGCCAACAGTACCGGGTCCTTGGTCGATTCACTGGCCTCCAGCAGTGTGGTGGCGATGGTGACGATATCCTTGAGCGGTACCTGTTCCTGCAGCAGCTGACGATAGACACGATGTTGCTGGGTATAGCTGAGCTGGTTCTTCAGGCTTTCCGCCAGCTTCGGCGCCTGAACCTGCAGGCGTTGCATCAGATGGTCGACGTCATCGTGCTTGAACACATCCGGCAGATGCTCGCGGATCACCTTGTTCAGGTGGGTGGCGATCACGCTGGCACAGTCGATCACCTGGTAACCGAGGTTCAACGCGCGGGCCTTGTCCTCCGGCTGAATCCATACCACCTGCATGCGGTAGGCCGGGTCGACGCCGAGGATGCCGTCGATCTCGCCATAAAGCTCCGGTGAGGGGATGGCCATCAGACGGTCGGCGTGCAGTTCGGCGCCGTCGATCTTCTCACCGTTGATCTGGATGCTGTACTGCGAGGCCTTCAGGCGCAGGCTGTCGCGGATATGTACTTCCGGCAGGAGGAAGCCCAGGCTCTCCGATAGCGTCTGCCGCACGCCGCGCACGCGCTGAGTCAGCGGGGCGCCGGCCGCTTCGTTGACCAGGCCGACCAGCTTGTAGCCGAGTGAAACGGACAGACGCTCGACCAGCGGGATGTCCTCCCAGGCGAGGTTCTGCGCGCGCTCCTGCTCCATGGCTTTGCCCAGTGCCTGGACTTCCTGAAGGCTGGCTGCCTCGTCTGGTGGTGCATTGCGCGAGACTGCCCAGCCGACCAGTCCAGCCAGTGTGGCAAAACCAAAGAAGGCCAGGTGCGGCATGCCCGGCACCAGACCGAGCACGACGAGAATGCCGGCGACGGTATACAGCAGCGACGGGGTACCGAGCATCTGCTTGCGCACCTGCTGGGTAATCTCGGCCGACTCGTTGACCCGGGTAACGATGATCGCCGCCGCGGTGGCCAGCAGCAGCGCCGGAATCTGCGCCACCAGGCCGTCACCGATGGTCAGCAGGGCGTACTGGCGGAAGGCGTCGCCGGCGCTCATGTCGTGGGCGAACACACCGATGGCGAAGCCGCCGAACAGGCTGACCAGCAGGATCAGGATGCCGGCCACGGCGTCGCCGCGGACGAACTTCGAGGCCCCATCCATGGCGCCGTAGAAGTCGGCTTCCTTGGCCACGTCCTGGCGACGCTGCTTGGCTTCTTCCGGACCGATCAGGCCGGCGTTGAGGTCGGCGTCGATGGCCATCTGCTTGCCGGGCAGGGCGTCCAGGGTGAAGCGCGCGCTGACCTCGGAGATCCGTTCGCCACCTTTGGTGATCACGATGAAGTTGACGATCATCAGGATCACGAACACCACCATCCCGACGATGAAGTTACCGCCGATTACCACCTCGCCGAACGCCTCGATCACCTTGCCCGCGGCACCGGTGCCGGTGTGGCCTTCGAGCAGCACCACGCGGGTGGAGGCGACGTTCAGGCACAGGCGCAACAGGGTGGTGATCAGGATCACCGTCGGGAACAGGGAGAAGTCAAGCGGGCTCTTGGCTGAAATGCTGACCAGCAGAATCAGCACCGCCAGGCTGATGTTGAAGGTGAACAGCACGTCCAGCACAAGCGGTGGCAGGGGCAGGATGACCATCGCCAGGACCGAGAGGATCAGGATCGGGATACCGATACGGCCGCTGCGGAAGGTGGGCGCGAGTTGCTGCAGTAGGTTCATGGATCAGCCCCTGTTGGCCAAGCTGTCGGGAATCGGAAGGTTGCTCGCCAGTTGTGGCTTGCTTCTGCGGCCCTGACGCCAGGCCTTGAGCTGCAGGATGTAGGTCAGCACGTGGGCGACCGCGGTATACAACGGTGCCGGTATCTGCTGGTTGATCTGGGTGGTGAAGTAGATGGCGCGTGCCAGTGGCGGAATCTCGACCACTTCGAGTTCATGCTTGGCAGCCATCTGACGCATGTACAGCGCGGTCTCGTCGACGCCCTTGGCCAGTACGAACGGGGCGGCGGCCTTCTTGGTGTCGTACTTGAGCGCCACGGCGTAGTGCGTCGGGTTGGTGATCACCACGTCGGCGCTCTTGATCACCTTGCTGATCTGCCGCTGCAGCATCTGTCGCTGCAGCTGCTTGATGCGCGCCTTGACCTCGGGACGGCCTTCCTGGTTCTTGTGCTCTTCCTTGCGCTCCTGCTTGGTCATGCGCATCTTCTTGAGGAAGAAGTAACGCTGCAGCGGGATGTCGATGAAGGAGAACAGCACGAAGATCAGCATCAGACACAAGGTCAGATTGAAGATCAGATTGAACGCTGCCGAGATGGCCTCGAGCACGCTGCTGCGCTGCAGGGCGATCAGATCCGGGAGAGCCGCGCGCACCAGTACGTAGCCGACGCCGAGCAGCACCAGAACCTTGAGCACCGACTTGAGCAGCTCGCTCCAGTTCTGCGCCGAGAAGATTCGGCCAAGGCCGGTAATCGGGTTGAGCTTGCTGAATTTTGGCGCGAAGTTCTTCGAGGAGAACACCCAGCCGCCCGGCACCAGTGACAGGACCACCACCAGAAGCGAAGTGAGCAGCAGCGGTGCGAGCATCTTGATGAACACCAGCATGTTGTAGCCAAGCAGGGTGTCGAGATCATCCAGGCCGATCTCGCTATGGCCGAACTGGATATAGGACAGACGGAAGCTGTCGCTGAGCCCTTCGAAGAAAAGCCCGGCGCTGAACTTGAGGATGAACAGCGTGGCGATCAGCGAGATGGTGGTCGACAGGTCCTTGGAGCGCGCGACCTGGCCATCATCCTTGCTCTTCTTCAGCTTGTGCGCGGAGGCCTCTTCGGTTTTTTCCTGACCGCTGTTCTGCTCAGACATCGCCGCCCTCCCGCAGAATCACACCGATGCCGTTGAGCAGCTCGCGGGTCAGGTGCAGGTAGCTGTCAGGCAGGTTCGGCAGGGTCAGGTAGATGCACAGCAGCCCCATCAGAATGCTGATGGGAAAGCCCAGGGAAAACAGGTTCATGGCCGGCGAAATGCGGTTGAGCAGGCCGAAGCAGAATTGCACCAGGGTCAGGCAGAACACGATGGGAAGGGTTACCAGCACTGCCGCCGCCAGTACCCAGGAGAAGGACTGAATCAGGCTCTGTGCACCCATCATGTGGATGCCGCTGCCCACCGGCCAGAACAGGAAACTCTGGTACAGCACGCTGACAGTGACCAGGTGGCCGTCGATGGCGAAGAACAGCAGCACCAGCAGGATGAAGTACAGCTGGTAGATGATCGATGACGACGACACACCGTTCACCGGGTCGTTGTAGCGCGCCATGCTCATGCCCATCTGCGTCGATACCACCTCGCCCACCAGCATGAAAATGGTGAACACCAGCTGCAGGGTCAGGCCAAGCAGTACGCCGAAGGCAATCTGCTCCAGCGCGGTCATCAGGCCTTTCAGTGATAGCGGGTCGATCTGTGGCATGTCCGGCAGTGCCGCACCCAGGGCGACCGTCAGGGCCAGGGCAAGGAGGATGCGCACGCGCACCGACACCGCCTTGTGGTTGAACAGTGGTGCCATGCTGAGCAGTGCCACGATGCGGCAGAACGGCCACCAATAGGCCTGCAGGCTGGTCAGGTACTGGCTGGCATGCAGCACGGGTTCGGACATGCGTCAGCCCACCAGGTGGCCGGCCTGCTTGAAGGTTTCGATGAACAGATCACCCAGGGTGCGCAGGATCCAGTGGCCGGCGAACACCAGCATGGCCAGGGTGATCAGCAGGCGCGGCAGGAAGCTGAGCATCTGCTCGTTGATCTGCGTGGCCGCCTGGAAAATGCTCACCAGTAGGCCGCCGAGCAGGCTCGGCACCACCAGCACGCAGACGATCAGACCGGTGATGTAGACCGCATGGGCCACCAGTTCGGCGGCGTGTTCGGGCGTGAGCATCGCAAGGCCTCGCTAATAGGGCTGAATGCTGGTGGTGAGCGTGCCGACCAGCAGCGTCCAGCCGTCCACCAGGACGAACACCATCAGCTTGAATGGCAGCGAGATCATCATCGGCGAGAGCATCATCATGCCCATCGCCATGAGCACGCTGGCCACCACCAGGTCGATCACCAGAAACGGCACGAAGATCATGAAACCGAGCTGGAAGGCGGTCTTCAGCTCGCTCAGGACGAAAGCCGGCAGCAGCAGGGAAAAGTCCAGCTCGGCCAGATCCTCGGGCATTTCCTCCCCGGCCAGGGCTACCAGGGTTTCCAGCGAGTTCTTGCTGGTCTGCGCCAGCATGAACTGGCTGATGATGCGCTTGCCCTCGCCGAGACCCTGTTCGAGGCTGATCTGGTCCGCCTCGAAGGGGACGTAGGCTTCGGTGTACATCTCCTGCCAGACCGGGCGCATCACCAGCAGGGTCAGGCACAGGGCGATGCCGATCATTACCGGGTTGGGCGGGCTCTGCTGCAGGCCGATGGCCTGGCGCAGAATCGCCAGAACGATGATGAAGCGGGTGAAGCAGGTCATCATCATCAGCATGGCCGGGAGGAAGCCCAGCAGCGTCATGATCAGCAGGATCTGCAGCTTGACGCTCAGGGTCTGGCCGTCTTCGGTGTCGTTGAAGTTGAACAGGGTGATGTCACCGCCGGCCGCCTGAGCCAGCAGCGGGCAGCACAGGGCCGCCAGCAGCAGACCGTTTTGCAGCAGCCGACGCAACATCACACGCCCAGCCCGCTGAGGCCGCTGCCGGACAGCTCGACGATGCGCAGGCCGTAGTTGCCGTTCATCACCACCACTTCGGCCTTGGCGAACAGGGCGCCGTTGACCTTCACGTCGAGCGGCTCGCCGGCCAGCTTGTCGAGAGCGATCACGCTGCCGGCGTCGACATCCATCAGCTCCTTGAGCGTGATCTCGGTGGAGGCCACTTCCAGGGTGACGTTTACCGGGATCTTGCCGAAGAAGCTCAGGTCCTGCTGTGGCAGGGCGGCCGGTGCCTGCTCGGGCATGGCGTCGCTGACGGACTCGTCGAGGGTGAGGCCGGCGTCGTTGATCAGGCTGTCGAAATCGTTGTCGGAAATGGGGCTGCTCATGGGGTCTTCACGCTCTCAAGAGAAGTCAGGAACAAGGAGCCGTCGTCTTCGAAGATGGCGCCGCGAAACAGCTTCTGCTGGTTGATCTGTACTTCGCAGCGCTCCAGCAGGCGCATCGGCAGGATGTCGCCGGGGCGCAGGGCCAGGACCTGCGACAGCGGCATCTGCAGGCTGGCCACCACGCAGTCCAGGCGAACCGGCAACTGACGGATCTGGTTGAGCGAATTGCCGCTCTGGGTGGCTGCTGCCGGCGGTGTCAGGCGGCTGGTCAGTTCATCGACCAGCTGGGTGTCCAGATAGATGAAGATCGATGCCTGGCTGCCGGTGATGTGGCTGATGAAGTTGAACTCCGCCACGTACTCCCAGACGGCCTCTTCATAGGTGTTGTCGTACGGTTCGAGCTTGCCGAAGGTCTGGCCGGCGAGGATCGAGCGGGCGAACAGCTGGGTGACATCCAGACCCAGGCGCGTGCGCATGCGCTGTTCCGATGTGCTCACCGGCGGCGCTTCATGGTTCGGCAGGCAGGTGCCGCCGTAGTAACACTCCAGCGCCTCGGTCAGCAGGGCGCGATCCATGGCGAAGCCGACCTTGCCCAAGGTCGAGCGATAGAGACACTCGGCTTCTTTATTGATCTCTTCATGAACATCGACCCGAAGCAGTTCGAGATTGATTCGATAGTTGCGAAGAAAGTAGTCGCTGATGATCCGCGGATACTTGGCGGATATCTCGCGAATATAGTTAGGAATCTTGTGGTAGTGCCGGCCAAGTTTCTGCGGTTTCAACCGGGTCAGACTGTCGGCGGGCACGCCATGAAGGACTTTTTTAATCCTGGTCATGTTGTGGGCTGTATTCCTGGTTGTAACTGCGAGTGCACCCGCGAGCAATTCGAAGGGCGTGCAGAGGACGTTTTGATGAGCCGGCTGGCCGCGGCAGCGTCGCCTTGGCCATGGCGTCTGAATCATCCGGGCACAGCGCTGCCGCCCAGTGATGACGAGGCGGAGTCTAGGCGGAGGGAGGGCGGGAAATTAAATCAATAGATATCAAATGCTGTCTTTGATAGCGGCTTGCCAGCATTGATAGGAAATAACAGCAAGTAATTCGGTGATTTTTTGTGCGCTTGTTAACGTCCGCGGCGTAATCCGTCGCACATATATATGTCACGCCGACAAGTACTGCCGAAGTTGACCCATAAGGGCGACGGAAAGTTTCGAAAGATTAAGGGGCCATGTGAAAAAAATCTGTCATCTGCTTGGCAGTTTTGAACACCGGGTCAAATGCCGCCGTCGGGCTCATGAAGGACAACGGGTGATTTACCTTGAAGCATTCAACTCAAACGGTAAGTTACGCCTGCGATGAGCTGTTCGATGAACAGCTGGGGCAGCAACATATAGTGGTGATCGGCCAGGCCGATGCGGCCAGCGAGCGCCTGCTCACTGGTGGCCTGCAGCGTCAGGGCTTTCCTGTGCGTCGCTTTGCCAGTTGCCTGGAGCTTGACCCGGCCGCGCTGAAAGGTGCCAGCATGGTGCTGGTGTTCGTCAGCAGCCTGGCCGGCAATACGCTTTATGCGCAGGTAGGCGCCATTCTGCGTCAGGCGGGCCGTGTCGGCGTGGTGCCGGTGGTGGAATATGCCGACCAGGAGAAAGCCGCCGCGCTGCTGGAACTGGGTTGCGTCGATTATCTGCTGGCGCCTTTCAGCGAAGCTCAGCTCAACGCACTGCTGCGTCGTCAGGAATCGGCCAGCTCCGGCGAAGAGGGCTTCGTTTCCTGCTCGCAGGCCGGTCGCCGCCTGCTGGCCATGGCCCAGCGCGTAGCCATGACCCGCGCGCCGATCCTGATCACCGGCGAGACCGGCACCGGCAAGGAATTGATGGCGCGCTACATTCACCGCTTCTCCGCGCAGGACGAGGCGCCGTTCATTGCCGTGAACTGTGCGGCGATCCCCGAGCAGATGCTCGAATCCATCCTCTTCGGTCATGAGAAAGGCGCCTTCACCGGGGCCGTGAACGCTCAGCCGGGCAAGTTCGAACTGGCCAACGGCGGCACGCTGCTGCTCGACGAGATCGGTGAGCTGCCGCTGGGGCTGCAGGCCAAGCTGTTGCGTGTGCTGCAGGAGCAGCGCGTCGAGCGCCTCGGCGGGCGCCGGGAAATAGCACTGGACGTGCGCATCATCGCCGCCACCAACCGTGATCTGCAGCAGGAAGTGGCCGAAGGGCGTTTCCGTGCCGACCTGATGTTTCGCCTCGATGTGCTGCCCTTGCACATCAGCCCGCTGCGGGAGCGCAAGGAAGACGTACTGGCCCTGGCCCGTCGCTTCATCCGCCAGTACGCGCCGCAGGACGCGCGCCACGAACTGCTGACCGAAGATGCCTGTCGCGCTCTGCTGGCGCATGACTGGCCGGGCAATGTGCGTGAGCTGGAGAACTGCCTGCAGCGTGCGCTGATTCTGCGCAACGGTCTGTACATCCAGGCCCAGGATCTGGGCCTGAGCGTGCCTGTCAGCAGCGCGCCCGAGCTTGCCCCCCGTCTGCAGCCGCAAGCGCTCGAAGGCGGCAAGGCAGCCCTGCGCGCGAGCGGCAAATGGGCCGAGTACCAGCATGTGATCGACACCATCCGCCGTTTCGGCGGGCACAAGACCAAGGCCGCCGAAAGCCTCGGCATGACCCCACGCGCACTGCGCTACCGCCTTAACGCCATGCGTGAGCAGGGCGTGCAGATTCCCGTCTAGGAGAAGCAACGGATGAACTCGATTAGCCAGGTACAGCAGGACCTGCTGGGCCGCATGGAGCAGATGAAGAACCTCGGTGAAGCTGCGCCGATCAAGCCGGCGCAGGCGTTCGCCGGGCAGTCTGGCGAGGGTGGTTTCGCCGCCGCCTTCGACAATGCGGTACGCGCGGTGGATGCGCAGCAGCATCGCTCCGGCGAGCTCATGGCAGCCGTCGACAGTGGGCAGAGCGACGACCTGGTGGGCGCGATGATCGAGAGCCAGAAAGCCAGCGTTTCGTTCAGTGCCCTGATGCAGGTGCGCAACAAGCTGTCCAGCGCATTCGACGACATCATGAAGATGCCGCTGTAAGCGGATCGGGGACTGACGCGTGCTGCAGACCATAAGAAGCAAGCTGCCCGAAACCGGGTTGAAACTCGATCCACGCCTGACGCTGATCGGCCTCGCGGTGATCGCCGCGTTGCTGGCGGTGGGCGTGGTGTTCTATCTCTGGCGTGACCAGGGCTCTTTCCGCCCGTTGTACGGAACCGGTGAGGCCTATCCGGCTGCCGAGGTGATGCAGGTGCTCGATGGCGACGCGATCAGCTATCGCCTGCACCCGCAAAGTGGCCAGGTGCTGGTGCGCGAGGATCAGCTGGGCCGTGCGCGCATGTTGCTGGCGGCCAAGGGCGTGCAGGTCAAGGTGCCGGCCGGCTACGAGCTGTTCGACAAGGACGAGCCGCTGGGCACCAGTCAGTTCGTTCAGGATGTTCGCCTCAAGCGCAGCCTGGAGGGCGAGCTGGCACGTACCGTGATGGCGCTCAAGGGCGTGGAAGGTGCCCGCGTGCACCTGGCGTTGCAGGAAAGCAGTTCCTTCGTGGTTGGCAAGCGCGAACCGGGCAAGGCTTCGGTGATGTTGCAGCTGGCGCCCGGCTACAAGCTGGCGCCGGAGCAGGTCAGCGCCATCGTCAACCTGGTGGCCGGCAGCGTGCCCCAGCTCGAGGCCGGCAACGTGCAGGTGGTCGATCAGCACGGCGTGCTGCTGTCGCGTGGTATCGACGTGCTCGGCGGGCCGGTGCAGAACTGGCAGGTGGTGGACGACTACCAGAGCAAGGCCGTGGCCAATGCCGAAGCGGTGCTGGCGCCGGTTCTCGGTGGCGGCAACTACCGCATCAGCGTTTCCGCCGATATCGATTTCAGCCAGAAGGAAGAAACCTTCCAGGCCTATGGCGAGAGCCCGCGTCTGCGCAACGAAGTGCTGCGTGACGAAAGCGTGCTCGACCAGCTGGCGCTCGGCGTGCCCGGCTCGCTGGCCAACCGCCCGCCGCAACCGGCCCCGGCGGCCAATCAGGCGGCCAATCAGCAGGGACAGGAGGGCGCTCAGGGCGACAACGCCAATCAGGCGGCGACCTCGCTGCGCAAGGAATCCAACCGTCAGCTCGATTACGACCAGAGCATTACTCACGTCAAGCACGCGCCTTTCAGCCTGCGTCAGCAGAGCATCGCCGTGGTGCTCAATGCCGCGGTGGCGCCGGAGGGTGGCTGGACGCCCGAGGCGCGTGCCGAGCTGGAAGCGATGGTCAAGAGCGCCGTGGGCTTCAACCAGGCGCGCGGCGATCTGCTGACGCTGAGCGTCTTTCCCTTTACCGACGGCGGTTTCGCCGGTGCCGGTGAGGAACTGCTGCCCTGGTGGGAAAACGCCAAGGTGCATGACCTGGCCAAGCTCGGCGTGTTCGCCCTGATCAGCCTGCTGCTGTTGCTGATGGTGGTGCGCCCGGCAGTGCGCAGCCTGAGCCAGCGTCACCAGCCGGGGCTGCCGGCGGCCGAGGGCGATGATCAGCTTGCCCTGCATGCCGAGCGTGCGGCCGAGCGTCTGCTGGCTCGCGTCGGCGACGAGGCGCCGGGCGCCACCGTGCTCGGCGAACTCAGCCCTCTGTCGGAGATTCGCCTGCCGGCGCCCGGCTCGGGCCTGGAACTACAGATCGAACACCTGCAGATGTTGGCCAAGAACGATCCCGAGCGCGTCTCGGAAGTCATCAAACAGTGGATAGGGCGCAATGAACGAGACCTCAACCCAGCCTGACGGCCGCGGTGGTTCCACCGCCAAGGAAATGCGCCTGCGCGTGCAGAAGCGTTCGCTGAGTTCTTCCGAGCAGGCCGCGATCCTCATGCTGAGCATGGGTGACGAGATTTCCGCCGGCGTGCTCAAGCACTTCTCGCGTGAGGAAATCGTCAGCATCAGCCAGGCCATGGCGCGTCTGTCCAACGTCAAGCAGCCGATGGTCTCCGACGTCATCGGTCGCTTCTTCGAGGACTACAAGGAGCAGAGCAGCATCAAGGGCGCCTCGCGCAGCTACCTCGACGGCATGCTCAGCAAGGCGCTGGGCAGCGAGATCACCCGTTCGCTGCTCGACAGCATCTACGGCGAGGAAATCCGCGCCAAGATGGCCAAGATGGAGTGGCTCGATCCGAAGCAGTTCGCTGCGCTGATCGCCAAGGAGCACGCGCAGATGCAGGCGGTGTTCCTCGCCTTCCTGCCGCCGGGCATGGCCAGCGAGGTGCTCGAGTGCATGCCCAAGGAGCGCCAGGACGAGCTGCTCTACCGCATCGCCAACCTCAGCGAAGTGAACAGCGACGTCATCGCCGAGCTGGAGCAACTGATCGAACGCAGTCTGGCGGTGCTCAGCACCCAGGGTTCGCAGGTACGCGGCATCAAGCAGGCGGCGGACATCATGAACCGCTTCAAGGGCGACCGGACGCAGATGTTCGAGCTGCTGCGCGCTCATGACGACCAGCTGGTCGAGCGCATCGAAGATGAAATGTACGACTTCTTCATCCTCTCGCGGCAGAACCAGGACGTGCTGCAGGCGCTGCTCGAGGCCGTGCCGCTGGAAGAGTGGGTAGTCGCCCTCAAGGGCGCCGAGCCGGAGCTGGTGCGTGCCATCCAGGGCGCCATGCCCAAGCGCCAGGCGCAGCAGATGGAGTCGATCAACCGTCGTCAGGGGCCGGTGCCGTTGAGCCGCGTCGAGCAGGTGCGCAAGGACATCATGGCCGTGGTCCGCGAGATGTCGGCCAATGGCGAGCTGCAGGTGCAGCTTTTCCGCGAACAGACGGTGGAATGAGATGACGGTCAAGGTGATCAAGGGCGACGCCCGCCAATGGCGTGCCTACCGTTTTCCGCCGCGCAGCAGCCAGCCGGCGGCGGACTGGAGCGGCGATGCCGCCGGTCTGCAGCGGGCCATGGCCGATGGCTTTCAGCAGGGCATTGAAAAGGGCTACCAGGACGGCCTGCAGCAGGGTGAGGAAGCCGGGCGTCAGGCCGGTTTCCAGCTGGGACGCGACGAGGGCCTGAAGCTTGGGCGCGAGGAAGGCCGCAACGAAGGTCGTCGCGAGTTCGAACTGGCCGCGCAACCCTTGCAGCAGATCAGCGAGAAGCTCGAGCAGTATCTCGGCGAGCTTGAGCACAAGCGCCGTCAGGAGCTGCTGGAACTGGTCAAGAAGGTGTCGCAACAGGTGATTCGTTGCGAGCTGACGCTGCATCCGACCCAGTTGCTGGCGCTGGTCGAAGAAGCGCTGACCAGCATGCCGGGCGAACCCGAGGACGTGCAGGTACTGCTCAGCCCCGAAGAGTACGCCCGGATCAAGGCGCTGGCGCCGGAGCGCGCGGCGAGCTGGAAGCTGGTGGCCGACGAGCGCCTGGCTCTCGGTGAATGCCGCGTGGTCACACCGCAGGCCGAGGCCGATGTCGGATGCCAGCAGCGTCTCGACGCCTGCCTCGACACCCTGGCCGAGCACCTGCACCTGACCGAAGCCTGAGCGGGAGCGGACGCCGATGCTCGACTACAAACTCGACGAAGCGCTGCGCTCGCTCGACGGCGTGCAACTGGCCAAGGTGGCCGGACGTCTGGTGCGGGTTTCCGGCATGCTCCTGGAGAGCCTCGGCTGCCAGCGCAGCACCGGCCAGCGCTGCCGCGTCGAACAGGCTGACGGCAGTCTGCTGGATGCCCAGGTGGTCGGCTTCAACCGCGATATCACCTATCTGATGCCGTTCAAGAAGCCGGTCGGCCTGGCCGCCGGCTCGCGCGTATTCCCGGCCAAGGACGAGGCGCTGCTGCAGATCGACGAATCCTGGCTTGGTCGCGTGGTCAACGGCCTTGGCGAGCCGCTGGACGAGCGCGGCAAACTCTCCGGGCGCGACACGCTGCCGATAGAGCTGCCTTCGGTCAATCCGCTCAAGCGCCGTCCGGTGGAGGCCGCGCTGGATGTCGGTGTGCGAGCCATCAACGGTCTGCTGACCCTCGGCAAGGGGCAGCGCGTCGGCCTGTTTGCCGGCTCTGGGGTGGGCAAGAGCGTGCTGCTGGGGATGATCACCCGACAGACCAAGGCCGACGTGGTGGTGGTCGGGCTGATCGGCGAGCGTGGCCGCGAGGTGCAGGAATTCATTCTCCATTCCCTTGGCGAGGAAGGCCTGCGCAAGGCCGTGGTGGTGGTGGCGCCGGCCAACGAGTCGCCACTGATGCGCCTGAAGGCCACCGAGCTGTGCCACAGCATCGCCGCCTACTTCCGCGACCAGGGCCAGGATGTACTGCTGCTGGTCGATTCGCTTACCCGCTATGCCATGGCCCAGCGCGAGATCGCCCTGGCCCTGGGCGAGCCGCCGGCAACCAAGGGCTATCCGCCGTCGGTATTCGGCATGCTGCCGGAACTGGTGGAAAGTGCCGGCAACGGCGAAAGCGGCAGCGGCAGTCTCAGTGCGATCTACACCGTGCTGGCCGAGGGGGATGACCATCAGGACCCGATCGTCGACTGCGCGCGGGCCATTCTCGACGGCCACATCGTGCTGTCGCGGCGTCTGGCCGACGTCGGCCACTACCCGGCGATCGACATCTCCGCCTCGGTCAGCCGCTGCATGAGTCAGGTCGGCGAGCCCGCGCACCTGGCGGCCGCTCGCCAGTTCAAGGAGTTCTACAGCACCTATGAAAAGATCAAGGAACTGATCCCGCTGGGTGGCTATACCCCGGGCATGGACGCCAAGACCGACCGCGCCGTGCAGCTGGCGCCCAGCCTCGAACGTTTCCTGCGCCAGGAAGTCGGTGCCAGCGCCGAGCTGGGCGCCAGCGTCGCGACCCTGCAGAGCATCATCAAATGAAAGAACAGATAGAAGTCCTCGGCCGCCTGGCCAGCCTGCGCGGTAACAAGGTGCAGCAGATGCTCGGCCGCGTCAGCTACCAGCAGAACCTTTGCCAGCGCTACCGCAACAACATCGCCGGCCTCAGCCGTCTGTGCGGTTTCACCGTGGCCATGACCACGCCGCTGCAGCGCGACAACCAGCAGCGCTACAAGGCGACCCTGTACAAGATGGTCGAGCTGCAGCGGCGCGAGCTGGCGCTGGCCGAGGAGAATCTGGCACGCATTCAGCGCGAGCTGCTCACGGCGATGCGCAGCGAGAAGGTCATCACCCAGTTTCTCGAGGGCAAGATGGGTGAATGGCAGGATCTGCTTGCCCGTCAGGAACAGAAGATTCAGGATGGTCTGGCCGCGCAGGCCTGGTGGCGCACGCAGGTTGGCTAATTTTTTCGACCTGTTTAATTTCTTGTCGCGCCTGGTCGCTCTAAGGCCATAACACCACGCGAGTTGGATTCGAATCATGGAAATCAGCAGGCATCTCAAGCCCAGTCTCAACCTGCCCAGTGACGCACCGGTGCAGGTGCAGAGCGCCCGCCCGCAGCCAGGCGGCAATGCCCGCACCGCTGGCAGCCAGGAGCCGCGCCTGGAGCAACTGCAAGACGCCCTGCGCAACCTGCCGGACGTCGATCTGGACAAGGTTGCTCAGCTCAAGGCCGCCCTGGCGCGCGGTGAGCTGAGCAGCGATCCGGCCGCGCTGGCCGGCAGCATGCTGACCTACCACAGCGGTAGCGATGCGTGACCACTGCGCGTGAGCAACAGCTGCTTCAGGTGGTCGAGCAGGACCTGCATCAGGACTGCGCCGACTATCTGAGGCTGCGCGGGCTGATGCAGGAGCTGTATCAGCAGTTGCTCAAGCGCGACAGCAGGCAGATTGACCTGCTCAACGAGCAGATCCTGCCACTTGTGGACCAGGCCAAGGCCCGTGCGGAGCGCCGCAGCAAGGTGCTGACCGCCTTCCGTCTCGGCAGCGGCCACGAGGCCATGAACAAGCTGCTCGGGCGTTTTCCCCCGGCCCAGCGCGGCCACCTCGAGCATACCTGGGAGCAGCTCGGCCAGTTGGCCGGTCAGTGCAAGCGCCTCAACGAGCGCAACGGCAAGCTGCTGGCCATGCACCACGAGATTCTCGAACAGCTGCTCGGCGAACCCGGTTCGGCGCAGCTGTACGCACCGCAGCCCTACTGAGTCGCCGCCCCGGCGAGCTAAAAGCCTATGCCGCACCGTGCTAGACTCGCGCGCTTCCGATCTTGGTGGTTTTTTTCCGTGCCTCACGCCGCTCTCGCTCATCCGCCGCGCTGGCTGACCCATGCCCAGCTTCATCCGCAGCCGGCTGCCGGTGTACGCGACTGGTTGTTCAACGAGGATTCGCTGACCCGCCGTCTGACCGCGCTGTCCAATGACGGCTTCTCGGTGATGCCGCTGGAGGAAGGCTGGCAGCGCCTGCGCAGCGATGAGTGCGCGCTGCTCGGTGTGGTCGATGGCAGCCAGGGCTGGGTGCGTGAGGTATACCTGCGCGGCCACGGGCAGCCCTGGGTGTTCGCCCGCAGTGTCGCCACCCGCAGTGCGCTGGAAGGCTCCGGGCTGAATCTGGCTGAACTGGGCACCCGTTCGCTGGGTGAACTGCTGTTCAGTGACCGCGCTTTCGACCGCGGCGAATTGCAGGCCTGTCGTTATCCGGCGGCCTGGCTGCCTCAGGCGGTACGCGAGGAGCGCCTGTGGGCGCGGCGTTCCTGCTTCAGCCGGGGGGCGCTGGGAGTGCTGGTGGCCGAAGTCTTTCTGCCGGCGTTCTGGCAGGCAGCGGGAATGGACGCCTAGCACTCGATGCGCTCTGTGGCCCGTGCCACGCTCTCTCGGCTGTTCCCCCGTATAATCCGCGCAACCTGCACGGAGATGCTTCGATGTACACCCGCCTGCTGCAATCGACCAACCGCCTGCACCCGCGCGCCTGGGACTTCATCCAGCTGATGCGCCTGGACAAACCCATCGGCATCTATCTGCTGCTGTGGCCGACCTTGTGGGCGTTGTGGGTGGCGGCCGAGGGCATGCCGAGTGCGAAGAACCTGTTCATCTTCGTTGCCGGCGTGATTCTGATGCGCGCCGCCGGTTGCGTGATCAACGATTACGCCGACCGCAACTTCGACGGCCACGTCAGCCGCACCAAGGCACGCCCGCTGGCCAGTGGCAAGGTCAAGCCGCGCGAGGCGCTGGTGCTGTTCGCCGTGCTGGTGGCGCTGAGTTTCGTTCTGGTGCTGTTCACCAACGCCACCACCATCTGGCTGTCATTCGGCGGCCTGGCCCTGGCCGCCTGCTACCCCTTCATGAAGCGCTACACCTTCTACCCGCAGGTGGTGCTCGGTGCAGCCTTCTCCTGGGGTATGCCGATGGCCTTTACCGCCGAAACCGGCAGTCTGCCGCCGGAGGCCTGGCTGCTGTACATCGCCAACCTGCTGTGGACCGTGGCCTACGACACCTATTACGCCATGGCCGACCGTGAGGACGACCTGAAGATCGGGGTGAAATCCACCGCCATCCTGTTCGGCGACGCCGACCGTCTGATCATCGCCAGCCTGCAGGGGCTGGCACTACTGTGCCTGCTGCTGGCCGGCGCGCGCTTCGAGCTGGGCCTGTACTTCCACTTCGGCCTGCTGGCGGCCGCCGCCTGCTTCGTCTGGGAATTCCATGCGACTCGTCGCCGTGAGCCACTGGTGTGCTTCAACGCCTTCCTGCACAACCACTGGGCTGGCCTGGCGATCTTCGTCGGCATAGTGCTGGACTACGCATTGCGTTGAGAGAGCGACTCCGGCCGTTCCTCGCCTGTTATCGCCTTGTCGTGCTCTAGCTCGCGAAATCGTGACCACGCTCCAGGCACTGCCGCCTGGCTGTCATATCGCTGCAACAATTTCGTTATCTAATGCAGCGCAGACAGAGAACCAACAGAGGCCAAGGCCCCATGGCTGGCAAGAACATCCTGATCGTCGATGACGAAGCACCGATCCGCGAGATGATCGCGGTGGCCCTGGAAATGGCCGGTTACGAGTGCCTGGAAGCGGAGAATACCCAACAGGCACATGCCGTGATCATCGATCGCAGGCCCGATCTGATCCTGCTCGACTGGATGCTGCCCGGCACCAGCGGCATCGAGTTGGCCCGGCGCCTCAAGCGCGACGAGCTGACCAGCGACATCCCGATCATCATGCTCACCGCCAAGGGCGAAGAGGACAACAAGATCCAGGGACTGGAAGTCGGCGCCGATGACTACATCACCAAGCCGTTCTCGCCGCGCGAGCTGGTCGCCCGCCTCAAGGCTGTGCTGCGCCGCGCCGGCCCCGGTGACAACGAAGGGCCGATCGAGGTGGGCGGCCTGCTGCTCGACCCGATCAGCCACCGCGTGACCATCGACGGCAAGCCCATCGACATGGGCCCCACCGAATACCGTCTGCTGCAGTTCTTCATGACTCATCAGGAGCGCGCCTACACCCGCGGCCAGCTGCTCGATCAAGTCTGGGGTGGCAATGTCTACGTCGAGGAGCGTACCGTCGATGTGCATATCCGCCGCCTGCGCAAGGCGCTGGGCGGGGCCTACGAGAACCTGATACAAACCGTGCGCGGGACCGGGTATCGCTTTTCCACCAAGGGTTGATCGCTGGCGCGGCGCCTCTACGGGGCCGCTCTTCTGACAAGGATGCGCTCCATCGTGAATCAAGACTGGCGTGGTGCCGTTGTGCGCCGGCTGTTGCTGCTGGTTGGCGCCTGCCTGCTGCTGGGTTTCATCACCGGCGAATATGCCTGGGCGCTGGTCATCGGCCTGGCCATTCATCTGGGCTGGACCCTCAGCCAACTGCTGCGCCTGCACAAATGGCTGCGTGAGCACAAACCCGACGAGCCGCCGCCGGATGGCTACGGCCTGTGGGGCGAGGTGTTCGACAGCATTTACCACTTGCAACGCCGCAACCAGAAGGCCCGTGGCCGTTTGCAGGCGGTGATCGACCGCGTGCAGGAGTCCACCGCAGCGCTCAAGGATGCCGTGGTGATGCTCGACAGTCAGGGCAACCTGGAATGGTGGAACCGCGCCGCCGAGACCCTGCTGGGTCTCAAGACGCCGCAGGACAGTGGCCAGCAACTGGCCAACCTGGTGCGCGACCCGCGTTTCAAGGAGTACTTCGAACGCGGCAACTACGCCGATGCGCTGGAGATTCCTTCGCCGGTCAATGACCGCCGCCGCCTGCAGTTCCATATCACCCGCTACGGCAACCGCGAGCACCTGCTGCTGGTGCGCGACATTACCCGCCTGTATCAGCTGGAGCAGATGCGCAAGGATTTCGTCGCCAACGTCTCCCACGAGCTGCGCACGCCGCTGACGGTGATCGCCGGCTATCTGGAAACCCTGCTGGACAACGTCGAGGCGGTCAACCCGCGCTGGTTGCGCGCGCTGCAGCAGATGCAGCAACAGGGCGCGCGCATGCAGACCCTGCTCAACGACCTGCTGCTGCTGGCCAAGCTGGAAGCCACCGACTACCCCTCGGACAACCAGCCGGTGGCGGTCGACCAGATGCTGCTGTCGATCAAGAGCGACGCCCAGGCGCTGTCCGGCGATCAACTGCATCGCATCGTCCTGGAGGCCGACCCGCACATCAGGCTCAAGGGCAGTGACGCGGAGCTGCGCAGCGCGTTCTCCAACCTGGTGTTCAATGCGGTCAAGTACACCCCGGCCGGAGGCGATATCCACATTCGCTGGTGGGGTGACGAGCAGGGCGCGCACCTGGCGGTCAGCGATACCGGCATGGGCATCGAGAGCAAGCATTTGTCGCGCCTGACCGAGCGCTTCTATCGCGTCGATTCCAGTCGCGCCAGCAACACCGGTGGCACCGGCCTCGGCCTGGCCATCGTCAAGCACGTGTTGCTGCGCCATCGCGGCAATCTGGAAATCAGCAGTGTTCCAGGCAAGGGCAGCACCTTTACCTGCCATTTCGCCACTGCACAGCTGGTCCGGCGCGCACGCTGAATGCTTGCATTCGCCGCGACTAAGCTCCAACCTTTAGCAATCATTGGCCAATCCGAACCTTCATGGACCCCTCCACGAGTCTCCCTGCTTCCGCCTACCTGGCCGATTTCGGCCTCATGCTGTTCGCCCTGTTTCTCGTTCTGCTCAACGGTTTCTTCGTAGCCGCCGAGTTCGCCATCGTCCGTCTGCGCGCCACCAAGGTCGACTCGCTGGCCGAGGCGCACGGTTGGCGCGGGCGCATCCTGCGTACCGTCCACCAGCAGATGGACGCCTATCTCTCGGCCTGCCAGCTGGGCATCACCCTGGCCTCGCTGGGCCTTGGCTGGGTCGGTGAGCCGGCTTTCGCCGAGCTACTGACGCCGCTGCTCGGCGCCCTGGGCATCGACTCGCCGGCACTGATACACGGCATCGCCTTCTTCTCTGCTTTCGCGATCATCTCCTACCTGCACATCGTCATCGGCGAGCTGGCGCCCAAGTCCTGGGCGATTCGCAAACCCGAGCTGCTGTCGCTGTGGACGGCCGCACCGCTGTACGCTTTCTACTGGCTGATGTACCCGGCGATCTTCGTGCTCAACGCCAGCGCCAACGCCATTCTGCGCATCGCCGGCCAGGGCGAGCCCGGCGCGCACAACGAGCACCATTACAGCCGCGAGGAACTCAAGCTGATCCTGCACTCCAGTCGCGCCAGCGACCCGAGCGATCAGGACATGCGCGTGCTGGCCTCGGCGGTGGAACTCAGTGAGCTGGAGGTGGTGGACTGGGCCAACTCGCGTGAGGACCTGGTCTACCTCGAACTGCACGCCGACCTGGACGAAGTATTCGCCGTGTTCCGCCGGCACAAGTACAGCCGCTTCCCGATCTATGACGAGGTCGCGGGCGAGTTCGTCGGCGTGCTGCACATCAAGGACCTGCTGCTGCACCTGTCGCAGCTGGATGCGCGGCCACAGGCGATCGACCTCGGCGAGCTGATGCACCCGCTGGAGCGGGTCAACCGGCATATGCCACTGACCCAGCTGCTCGAACAGTTCCGCCAGGGTGGCGCGCACTTCGCGCTGGTCGAGGAGGCCGACGGCAAGGTCATCGGCTACCTGACCATGGAAGACGTGCTCGAGGCCCTGGTGGGCGACATTCAGGACGAACACCGCAAGGCCGAGCGCGGCATTCTCGCCTACCAGCCGGGCAAGCTGCTGGTGCGGGGCGACACGCCGCTGGCCAAGGTCGAGCGCCTGCTCGGCGTCGATCTCGACCATATCGAGGCCGAAACCCTCGCCGGACTGATCTACGAGACCCTCAAGCGCATGCCCGAGGAAGAGGAGGTGCTGGAAACCGATGGCTTGCGCATCATCATCAAGAAGATGAAAGGGCCGAAGGTGGTCCTGGCAAAGGTGGTCAAGTTGCTCTGAGGTCTGCAGGCGCCTGATAGAGGCGCCGCGCTCACAGCGCAGAACCAATATCGGATATCCATTCGCTCAGAATTTTCCCTTTAAATTCAGGCATATTCAGTATTTATTCAGTTTCGCGACCGCTCGTCCGGTTTGCCGAATCCCTCTCCTGCATCGACAGTCTAGGTACTTGCGTCCCACATACGGTGGGCGGCTATCCACTAATTGCCAAGGAAATCGTCATGCAGCTGTCCAGCATCCCCAAAGCAACACTCGCCCTTTGTCTGGCGGGCGCCTCGCAGGCCTATGCAGACTCGGTCACCGACCCGATCTCGACCTTCGGTGTCATCGCTTCGCATAACCAGTACAAGCTCACCGTAGATGATGAAAGCAACAAGGAACGCCTCAACCAGGGCGGCCTGTTCTACAACTTCGGTAACAAGCTGACCGGACAGGAAGGCTTCATTTACCAGGCGGGCATCGAAGGCCAGTATCGCGACAAGGACGATGTGGAATACAAGTCCGCACGTGCCGACCTTGACCTCGGCTTGCGTGCCGCGCTGAGCACCAACAACTACGTCGACCTGGTCATCGGTGGTGGCTATGACTGGGGCCGTATCGAGCAGGACGATGTCGGCCCGCTCGACAGCAACGTCAAGCTGACCAGCAAATCGCCGTTCGCCAAGGCCGGGATCGGCTACAACTACCTGACCCCGGACTACACCGTGCGTCTGGAAGTGGGCGCCCGCTATTCGATGAACTCCGAAGCGCGCCTGAAGGTCGATGGCGACAGTGACTCCGTGGACCTCAAGGACAAGGTCAATCCTTACGGCGAACTGACCGTGTTGTGGAACAAGGGCATCAACAACCTGCCGATCAGCACCACCCTGTACTACACCCAGACCCGCTATGAGCTCGACAGCAACAGCGCCATTGCCGAGCGCAGCAAGCTCAAGCAGGAGCAGGTTGGTCTGCGCGTCGGCCTGGCGTTCTAAGCCAAACCGCGCACCAAGAAAAACCGCCCGTGCTGTCGGGTGGTTTTCTTCCCCTCTGCGATTCTTCTCCGCCTTGTCGCCTTGCCCAACCTCTGGCTGGCTTGCCGAGCCGCTTCTGGCCAGCTGCCCCTCGTTCCAGTAGGGTGTGACTCCGCCACTTTCCCATGAAGGCCTGTCATCTGGCTGATGCGGTCTGCAGTGGCTGTGGCCACGGTCGGCTTCGAGCTGGCCGGGCGCCCTGAACCTATTTGAATCAAGCTGACGGCCTGCAGGCCGTTGCGTCGTTTGTGTACGAGGAATCACAGCATGAGTGCACCAGTCGTCATCGTCGGGACCGGTCTGGCCGGCTACAACCTGGCCAAGGAGTGGCGCAAGCTCGACCCGCAGACGCCCCTGCTGCTGATCACCGCCGACGACGGCCGTTCCTACTCCAAGCCGATGCTGTCCACCGGCTTCGGCAAGAACAAGGATGCCGACGGCCTAGTCATGGCCGAGGCCGGAGCCATGGCCGAGCAGCTCAATGCAGAGATCCGCACCCACACCCGCATCACCGGTATCGACCCGGGCCACAAGCGTCTGTGGATCGGCGAAGAGGCCGTGATCTACCGCGATCTGGTGCTGGCCTGGGGCGCCGAACCGATCCGCGTGCCGGTGGAGGGGGACGCCCAGGACGCGGTGTTTCCGATCAATGATCTGGAGGACTACGCTCGCTTTCGCAGCGCCGTGGCCGGCAAGCGGCGCGTACTGATTCTCGGGGCGGGCCTGATCGGCTGCGAATTCGCCAATGACCTCAGCGTTGGCGGATACGAGGTGGAGTTGCTGGCGCCCTGCGAGCAGGTGATGCCCGGTCTGCTGCCTGCAGCTGCGGCGTCTGCCGTTCAGGCTGGTCTGGAGAGCCTGGGCGTGCGTTTCCATCTCGGTCCGGTACTGGCCAGCCTCGACCGCCAGGGCGATGCGCTGCAGGCCACGCTGTCCGATGGTCGTCTGATTTCGTGCGATGCGGTGGTTTCCGCCGTCGGCCTGCGTCCGCGCACTGCGCTTGCCGCCGCAGCCGGCCTGGACATCAACCGCGGCGTGATGGTCGACCGCTGTCTGCGTACCTCGCACGCCAACATCTACGCCCTGGGCGATTGCGCCGAGGTCGAGAGCCTCAATCTGCTCTACGTCATGCCGCTGATGGCCTGCGCCCGTGCCCTGGCCAAGACCCTGGCCGGAGAGCCGACGGCGGTCAGCTACGGGCCGATGCCGGTAACGGTCAAGACTCCGGTCTGCCCGCTGGTGGTTTCGCCGCCACCGCGTGGCAGCCACGGCCAATGGTCGGTCGAAGGCAGTGGCAGCGATATCAAGGCGCTCTGCCGCGAGGCTTCCGGAGCACTGCTCGGTTACGCGCTGACGGGGGCGGCAGTGCAGGAGAAACTGGCCCTGAACAAGGAGCTACCCGCGCAGTTGGCATGATTGCCTGCCGTTCTGTCGGATACGCCACGAAATTGCCCGGTTAATCTGCCCTTCGAGACTGGCGCCGCGCCGTGCGGCATGCCATTCTCCCCAAGGTCTGCCGCAGCGCAGAGCTGTTGCGGCGCCTTGGGCGCTGTTCTGGAAGAACAGCACGGACACAACAACAAAAAACCGTCAAAGAGGCACTTATGCGTAAACCGGAACTCGCCGCCGCCATCGCCGAAAAGGCTGATCTGACCAAGGATCAGGCCAATCGTGTACTCAACGCTGTACTGGAAGAAATCACCAGTGCCCTGAACCGCAAGGACAGTGTGACCCTGGTAGGCTTCGGTACCTTCGTCCAGCGCCATCGTGGCGCCCGCACTGGCAAGAACCCGCAAACCGGTCAACCGGTAAAGATCAAGGCCAGCAACACCGTCGCCTTCAAACCGGGCAAGTCCCTGAAGGACGCGGTCAACTGAGCCCGCTACCCGGAGCCGCTCGGCTCCGGGTTCCCCTACGTAGCCCGACTGCGAAACGAGTTGGTACATCCGTACTTTCTGCAGGCTGTAGTCTTGCGAGAAAACCACTACAATGCGCGGCCATCATCTTCGATCACGAGGGCCTGTGCATGAAATTTCGTTTTCTTCTGTGGATGCTGGGCCGCCTGATGGCCAAGGCCAGCCGTGATAATCCCGCCTTCCGTGAGCAGCTCGCAGGCCGCGACATGGTCTTTCAGCTGCACACCCTGGACGGCAAGGTCGCCCGTCACTTCATCATTGCCGGTCAGCGCGTGACCAGCAAGCGCGGTGTTGCCAAGGAGCCTGCTTTCGCTATCGGTTTCAAGGACGCCGCCTACGGCTTCGAGACCATGACCGCGAAGAACAAGCAGCTGGCCTTTATGCAGGGTATCCAGAACAAGGACATCCAGATCCAGGGCAACCCGGCGCTGGTCATGTGGTTCCAGGGGCTGACCAAGTACCTGATGCCGAAGAAGAAGACCGAGGCGCCGAAAAAGGCGGCCTGATCGACATCGGTGCGCGTCGCAGGCTGGCTGCGACGCCGCGCTTTGGTTAGGCTGCCAGGCAAGTCCCTGTGGAAAGCCTGAGCATGCGTCTTTTCCTCCTGCCCCTGTTGCTGCTTGCCGCCATCACGGTGCGAGCAGAGCCGGCCTCTGCCAAGACCCTGTTGCCGCTGTTCGAACTGGCGGGCATCCATCTGCTGTGCGAGCAGACCGTGCCGATGCTGCAGCGCGGCCAGGGCGAAGCGGAACAGAAACGCCTCGCGCAGTTGTTCGCTGGCGAGACGTTTTGTCTGGATCTGGCCAGGCGCGTCGGCAAGCGCTTCGATGACGTGCAGGGCGAGCAGGTCAGAGAGCGCCTCGACAGTCCGCTGGCGCAGCGTTTCACTGCCGCCGAGCGTGCTGTCGGTGAGCAGCCGGAAGGCCTGGCCGAATACCGTCAGCGGCTTCAGGAGCAACCGCCACGAGGCGTACGCCTGGAGCTGATAAAGCGGCTCGATGCTGCCGCACGTACCACCGAACTGGCCAGTCTGCTGCGCTACGAGGTGGGCAAGACTCAGGCGCTGCTGGCGCTACGTGCGCGGGGCGAGACTCTCAGCGAGGCCGAACTGCAGGCGCAGACACAGAAACAGGCCGAGGCCATTCGCCAGTCCAGCGAGCAGGCGGTGGAGAGCTTCATGTTCTATGCGTATCGGCAGATGCCCAGCGATCAGTTGGCCGATTATGCGGCGCTTTACGAGCACCCCAGTGTCAGCCAGTTGCTCGCCATCAGTCTGGAAGTGGTACCGCAGCTGTTCGCCGAGCGTCGCCAGCAGCTGCGCAAGACGGCAGGCAAGCCCTAGAGCCATGCCTGCCAGGCGCAGGTTCAGTGCGAATGTTGAAACTGCGCCGCCAGCTCGCGCAGGGCGACTTCGGCGCTGAGCACCTTGCTCACGGCGTCTTCGGCCTTTTCCCGGGATATGCCCAGCGCTTCGAACAGTTCGTCCGGAATCTCGCTCTGCGGCCCGGAGCCGATGCCGCGGTTACGCAGCAGATTCACTGCCAGGCACACCAGATTGGGGAAGGCCGCGTTGTCGCCGGCATAGGACGGGTCATGCTGGAAGCGCAGGGCGGTGGACAGTTCTTCCGGCATATCCCAGGGACGCATCAGCCAGGCGCCGATCTGCTCGCGGGTGATGCCCAGCAGGTGCTGCTCGATATGCCCGTGTGACAGGTGCGGGTTGACCTCCAGATGGCGGCAGATCAGCGAGAAGTGCGGCGGGAAAACGTGCGCCAGGACCAGATAGCCAAAGTTGTGCAGCAGGCCGGCGAGGTAGGTCAGGCCGGCTTCCGGGCGTTGTGCGCGCGGCATGGCGCGGGTCAGACCCTCGATGACCGCCGCGGTGTAGATCGCCTGTTGCCAGTAGGGCGTGGCGTGCTGTGGCTGGTCCTTGGGCAGGCTCAGGGTCTTGCCCAGGGCCAGGCCGAGGGCCAGGTTGATCACCAGATCGAAGCCCAGTACGCGCACGATGGCGTCCTCCACCGAGCGAATCTTGCCGGGCGCAGCGTAGTAGGGTGAGGCGGCCCAGCTGATCACCTGCGCCGCCAGCGCCGGATCGGTCTCGACCACGCCGGTGATGTCGTCCAGTGTGGCATTGGGGTCGACCCGCAGCTTGATGATCTTCTGCGCGGTTTCCGGCAGCGGTGGAATCTCGATGGTTTCCTCCAGACGCTGCTGGATGCGCCGTGCGGTGAAGGCCTGTACCGCCTGGGTGATTTCCGCGCGGTCGTCATGCGGGCGATCCAGGTTCGGCTTGATCGCGCTGACCGGCTCACCGAAACGCGCGGCGCTGGCCTTGCTCAGCAGTGTCTTGAAGGCTTCGGTGGGAATTTCCAGCAATACGCCGGGCTGGCCGGAGTCGATCAGCAGGCTGGGCACCTGCAACAGGCGTTCTTCATAGAGGCAGGGCGAGCTGGTCAGCGGCGGCAGGCCGGGCAGAGCGGCGAGATTGTGCTTGCCGAGCATGCGCTCCAGGCGTTCCGGTTTGACTGCGGTGAGCTGGCGCCCGGTCAGTTCCGCCAGGCGCGACAGATCCAGCAGGTGGCTGCGCGGGTAGAGCACCAGCAGGGCACCGACGGCATCGTCCACCAGCACGGCCTGCAGGCGCGCCTCGCTCGGCTGGCCCGGTCGCTCTGCTCGCACCTGGTAGGGAAGGGCGAGTTTCTCCAGCAGTTGCACGATCACGGCGGGCGGTTGCGGAGTGGCGTTGGCGGCGAGGGCGACTTCAGTCATAGCGGTATCCAGCGTTGGCGCATGTGCCTCGGAGTATAACCAGAGAGTATTTGCGCAAAGGTTCGTGGCGACGGGTGTCCTGTGAACAGTTTCACACTTGACCGTATTGCTGGCCGTGACGCAACCAGCGTTCCAGCAATGGGGCTACATGTTGCGGCCAATGCTCCAGGAGCGCCTGCGCGGCATCGCGCACGGCCGGTAGCAGATCGGCGTCGCGCATCAGGTCGGCAACCTTGAACTGCAGCAGGCCGGTCTGGCGGGTGCCGAGCATCTCGCCCGGGCCGCGCAGCTCCAGATCCTTCTCGGCGATGACGAAGCCGTCGGTGGTTTCGCGCATGATCGCCAGGCGTTCGCGGCCCAGTTGCGACAGCGGCGCGTGATAGAGCAGCACGCAGTGGCTGGCCGCACTGCCGCGACCGACGCGGCCGCGCAGCTGGTGCAGCTGGGCCAGACCCAGACGCTCGGGGTTTTCAATGATCATCAGGCTGGCGTTGGGTACGTCGACGCCCACTTCAATGACCGTAGTGGCCACCAGCAGTTGCAGCTTGCCCTGCTTGAATTCGTCCATCACCGCGGCCTTCTCGGCCGCTTTCATGCGTCCGTGGATCAGCCCGACGCGCAGCTCTCCGAGTGCAGCGGACAGCTCCTCGTAGCTGGTTTCCGCAGCTTGGCAGGTCAGCTCCTCGGACTCTTCGATCAGGGTGCACACCCAGTAGGCCTGGCGTCCCTGCTGGCAGGCGTTGCGCACCCGCTCGATGACCTCGTCGCGGCGGCTGTCGGCGATCACCAGGGTATTGACCGGCGTGCGTCCCGGCGGCAGCTCGTCGAGGATCGAGGTATCCAGATCGGCGTAGGCGCTCATTGCCAGGGTGCGAGGAATCGGCGTGGCAGTCATGATCAGCTGATGTGGGCACAGACGCCCGTCGATGCCTTTCTGGCGCAAAGCCAGGCGCTGCTGCACGCCGAAGCGGTGCTGCTCGTCGATGATCACCAGCGCCAGGCGCTTGAACTTCACTTCGTCCTGAAACAGCGCATGGGTGCCGACCACCATCGGGCAGCCGGCGGCGATTTGCTCCAGCGCAGCGGCACGGGCCTTGCCCTTGAGCTTGCCGGCCAGCCAGGCGACGTCCAGGCCAAGCGGTGCCAGCCATTTGCCGAAGTTGAGGAAGTGCTGCTCGGCGAGGATCTCGGTGGGCGCCATCAGTGCCACCTGATAGCCGGCTTCCAGCGCCTGCAATGCAGCCAGGGCGGCGACCACCGTCTTGCCGGCGCCGACATCGCCCTGCACCAGGCGCAGCATCGGCTCGCTCTGCGCCAGGTCGTAGGCGATCTCGGCACCGACGCGCTGCTGCGCGCCGGTGGGGGCGAAGCCAAGGTTGGCAAGGTACTGCTGCGGCAGCCTCTTCGCCGGTGGCAGGGCCGGCGCCTGCTGGGCACGCACCTGTTCACGCAGGCGCTGCAGGGACAGCTGGTGAGTGAGCAATTCCTCGAAGGCCAGGCGGTGTTGCGCCCAGTGGCGACCCTCGGCGAGTTCTTCGACATCGGCGTCCGGCGGCGGTCGGTGCAGGTAGCGGATGGCCTCGTCCAGTGGCGCCAGGTGGTAGTCGCGGGCCAGCTCGTCTGGCAGCCAGTCCGGCAGGCTGCGTGGTCCCAGGCGCGTCAGAGCCTGCTGGCTGAGCTGACGCAGGCGTTGCTGGGTCAGGCCTTCGGTGGTCGGGTAGATCGGCGTCAGGCTCTGCTCCACCGGAGCCGGTTCGTCGCCGCTCTGCGTGCGGTACTCCGGGTGGTAGATCTCCAGACCGGTGGCGCCCGGGCGCACTTCGCCGTAGCAGCGCAGGGCGGTGCCGCGCTTGAGTCCTTCCTTCTGTGCCTGACTGAAATGAAAGAAGCGCAGGCTCAGCGTGCCGCTGCCATCCTGCAGGCGTACCAGCAGGCTGCGCCTGCGGCCCATGACCACGTCGGCACCGGCGACGATGCCTTCGACGACAGCATCCTGCCCCGGGCGCAGCGCGCCGATGGGGGTGATGCGGGTGCGATCCTGATAGCGCAGCGGCAGGTGGAACAGCACATCCTGCAGGTTTTCCAGGCCGACCTTGGCGAGCTTTTCCGCCAGGGCTGCGCCTACGCCTTTCAGCGCGGTGACGGGAACCGCCGACAGTTCGCTCACTTCAGGCCTCAGGCGCTCTTGGTCTGCGGGTTACGGGCGACCGAGCAGAGACGGATGGAGTCGGCCAGCACTTCGATGGCGTTGGGCCGCGGGAAGCTGGCGCGCCAGGCGATCGCGACGGTGCGGAATGGCACCGGCGCACTGAGCGGACGCACTTCGATCACGCCCGGTGCGTAGTGGTGGCTGTCCACCGCCGAGAACGGCAGGATCGAAACGCCCAGGCCGGAGGCGACCATATGACGGATGGTCTCCAGTGAGCTGGACTCCACCGTGGTGTGCTTGCCGTGGTCGTCACCGCCCTTGCGCAGGGTCGGGCAGGCTTCCAGCACCTGGTCGCGGAAGCAGTGGCCCTCGCCGAGCAGCAGCAGGCTCTTGTCGTTGAGCAGTTTGGTATCGATGGTGTCCAGCGACGCCCAGGGATGGCCGGCCGGCAGCAGCGCGTAGAACGGCTCGTCGTAAAGCGGCTTGGTCAGCACGTCGGCTTCCTGGAACGGCAGGGCGATGATGATGGCGTCCAGCTCACCGGTGCGCAGCTTGTCGCGCAGGATGTGGGTGAAGTTTTCCTCGATGTACAGCGGCATGTCCGGGGCGACTCGGTGCAGCTGCGGAATCAAGTGCGGGAACAGATATGGGCCGACGGTGTAGATGGCGCCGATCTTCAGCGGCGCTGCCAACTGGTTCTTGCCGGCCTGGGCCAGTTCGCGAATGCCCTGGGCCTGCTCCAGCACCTTCTGCGCCTGGGTGACGATGCCTTCGCCGACCGGAGTCA
Source organism: Pseudomonas sp. Z8(2022) (assembly GCF_025837155.1). Classification (NCBI taxonomy): domain Bacteria; kingdom Pseudomonadati; phylum Pseudomonadota; class Gammaproteobacteria; order Pseudomonadales; family Pseudomonadaceae; genus Pseudomonas; species Pseudomonas sp. Z8(2022). The sequence goes on from NZ_CP107549.1 coordinate 240,665, forward strand.
GGCGCACCGCACTCTTGCTGCGCTCGAAGATCAGCACGCCGAGCTCGTCCTCCAGTTTTTTCACGCCGACCGACAGGGTCGGCTGGCTGACATGGCAGCGCTCGGCGGCGCGGCCGAAATGCTGTTCCTGGGCAAGGGTAACGATGTAGCGCAGTTCGGTGAGGGTCATAGTGTTTATCCATTAAGTTGCCGACAAGCATAGCCTTTGCATACAAATGAACCAACCGGGCTAAACTGCGCTTTTGCATAAAAGTCATGGAGAAAGCATGTCGGGTTGCAACAGTCTGCTGATTGCCGGGTGCGGCGACGTTGGTACCCGTCTTGGTCTGCGCATGGTCGAGCAGGGCTGGCGCGTGCTGGGCATGCGTCGCAACCTCGCTGCGTTGCCAGCTGCGATCGAACCGCTGGCGGGAGACCTGCATGCCGACGCCTGCCCGCCGGACTGGCCGCAGGGCCCTCTGGATTATGTGGTCTATTGCGCGGCAGCCACCCGGCATGACGAGGCGGGCTACCGCGCCGCTTATGTCGATGGCCTGCGCCGTGTGCTGGGCTGGCTGGCGCAACATGGTCAGCGACCACGGCGCATCCTGTTCGCCTCCAGTAGCGGCGTGTATGGGCAGCAGGAGGGAGAGTGGATCGACGAGGGCTCTCCGGCCGAAGCCCAGAGTTTTTCCGCCGTGATCATGCGCGAGGCCGAGCGCGTCGCGCTGGAAAGTGGCCTGCCGGCGACCACGGTGCGCCTGACCGGCCTCTACGGTCCTGGTCGCGAATGGCTGCTGAGCCAGGTACGCAATGGCTATCGGGTCAGCGAGACGCCGCCGCTGTATGGCAACCGCATTCATGTCGATGATGCCGCCGGTCTGTTCGCCACGCTGTTGCAGGCAGACGTTGCCGGTAAGCCCTTGGCCGATTGCTATCTGGGTGTCGATGACGAGCCGGCGCCACTGCACGAAGTAGTCGCTTGGCTGCGTGGGCAGCTGGGCGTCAGCCACTGGAGTGATGAACAGCGTGTGCGCCGAGCCGGAAGCAAGCGTTGCAGCAATGCCCGCGCCCGTGCGCTGGGTTGGGCGCCGCAGTATCCCAGCTACCGCGACGGTTATGCGGCGATCCTCGCCGAGCACTGAGATGGACGCCAACAGCCTGCTGGCCAAGCCGTGGTTGCCGGGTGTCGAGCTGTTTCACGCCGATTTCTCCGGACAGGCGTTCGGCCGTCATAGCCACGATGCCTTCGCGATCGGCGCCATCGTGCAGGGTGTGGGGGGCTATCAATGTCGTGGTCAGCGCTACGCGCTGCCTGCAGGCACCTTGTCGCTGATGAATCCCGAGGAGCCGCATACCGGGCACGCCGAGTCTGTGCGAGTGGTCTATCGCATGCTCTATATCGAGGAGTCGCGTCTGCCTGCACTGCTCGGTCGCAAGCGTTTGCCCGGCGGCTTTCGCGAACTCAATCCGACCGATGACGGGCAGGTGGCGATCAGCCTGGCGCGCTTGGAGAGTGCTTTCGGGTGCAGCGATGCGCTGGGGCTGGAAAGTGAGCTTCTGGCGCTTCTCGAGCTGGTGTTCGTGCGTCACGGCGGCTTGCGCCAGGCGCGGCCGGCATCACGCGACAGTGGAGTGACGGCGTACCTGCGCGATTACCTGGAGGCCCACTACACCGAGGCCGTCAGCCTAGAGGATCTGGCCGCCCTGGTGCAGCGGCACCCGCGACACCTGATCGAGGCTTTTCGCCGCGCCTATGGCGTGCCGCCCCACACTTACCTGCTGCAGCGCCGGGTGCGCGAGGCCAAGCGCAGGTTGATGCAGGGGAAGGCGCTAGCCGAGGTTGCCCTGGACCTGGGCTTCTATGACCAGGCGCATTTCAACGGGGTGTTTCGCCATTTTACCGGGGTCACGCCGGGGCGTTTTCGGACGCTGGCGAGGGATTGAGGCCACTGCACTGCAGCACGAAGTCGCGGCGCTGCGCCAGGCTTATCCGGGGTACCTCGATGAGGTGATACCCGGCTTCCAAATACACCGCACGCATCACCCTGCAGGTTCGCTCGGCCTCGGCCGCATCCTGGCGGCGCTCGCTGTCGTTGCAGTAAAGCTGCGGCCAGTGCGGCAGCAGGAACACCTGCCGGTGGTAACGCAATTGGCGCACCGCCTGCAGCAGATGTTGGCCAACCGGCAGGTCGTTCAGGCGCAGGTAGCCGATGATATCGACCAGACTGCGGTCGAAGAACACGGGGCCCTTCATTGCCAGGGCCTGGCGGTGAGCCCTGAGCTCCCAGGCCAGCATCAGTTCGGCGAACAGGCTCGGGGCGCGCCAGGGCAGTCCCAGGCCGGCGATGGACTGCTGGTCGCGGATGATCGCCCGACCGGCCTCCTCGGAGACGCTGTGGCCCGCCTGGGCCAGGGCCGCCAGCAAGCTGCTCTTGCCGCTACCGGGGCCGCCGGTGAGGACATGCAAAGGTGGGTGACAGGGCATGTGTTGGGCTCCTCTGAGTTTTTTCCAATACATCCATACCGATAGTTGCTGACACTGCCTCCGCCAAACGGAGGTCCCCATGTTCGCGCTGTTCATGCTGGTTGCCGGTACCCATTTCGCTGCCTTGCTGTCGCCGGGGCCGGACTTCTTTCTGTTGATTCGTACCGCGCTGACGAAGGGCCGGCGCCAGGCCGACGGTTGTGCCTGTGGCATCGCCCTGGCCAACCTGCTGAGCATGCTGCTGGTGCTGTTCGTCATGGCGTCGTTGCCTGCCGAAGGCGGCTGGCTGTGGCGCGGCTTGCAGGTCGTCGGCGGCTTGTATTTCGCCTGGATAGGCCTGCAGGCACTGGCGTCGCGGCGGGAGTTGGTGCTGCCGGAGGGAGACTCGCCGAAGCTGGGCGGGGTGTGGAAAGGCATGCGCCAGGGCCTTCTGGCCAGCATCCTCAACCCCAAGCTGCCGCTGTTCTATGCCGGTCTGTTCGGGGTTTTGCGTGAGTCCGCGATGCCTGCGTGGGGGCTGGGCCTGGCGATGCTATGGATGACTCTGGTGGTACTGCTCTGGGACCTGGCGCTGGTGCGCCTGCTCGATCAGGCGCACTGGCGGGGTTGGTTGCAGCGGCATGTGCGCTGGCTGGATCGCGGCTGTGGCGGCTTGCTGCTGGCGCTGGGTGGTTGGCTGTTGCTGAGGGCTCTGTAGCGTGGCGCCGCTCCTTCGCGGGGCGGCGCTTTGTGATCAGCGGCGCTTGAGCAACCAACACTGCGGGCCGGGCTGGTATTCGGGCATCTCGTCGAACTGAGCGCGGTTCTGCGCTTCGAAGATGCGCAACTGATTGCCTTCATGCACGAACAACCAGGGGCTGCCCTGATCGCCAGCCTGCAGCCAGAGGCTGTCATGTTCACCGCTCATGGCGGCGCAATCACCTGCCAGGCACAGGGCGAAGCGTTCGGCGCCGGGTAGCCCCTGGACCTGACCGTCGCTGTTGAAGTGCACCAGGCCGCCCTGGCCGAGGCCTTCCTCGATCAGCCAGTCGCCGCCCAGGTAGTCGCGATACAACGCCTGTTCGAAGCTGCTGCCCAACGGCTTGGGTTCGCCGGATGTGCGGGTGAAGTGCTGCTCGGGCCAGTAGCCACTGGCAATCTGCACCAGCTCGCCGTTCTGCACGCTTAGTTGTTCCTTGTAGTCGCCATAGAAGGTCACCTGCCAGCGGCCTTCACCAGCGGCTTGCAGCGTGCCCTCGGCCAGTTCGAAGCCATTGCTGTAGCTGGCCTGCTGCCGCTGGGGATCGATGTGCCATTCGAGGTTGGGGCCGTAGGCAAGCAGGGCTTCGCGCAGACGACCACTTTCACGTGCGGCATCGATCGCCGCCTGGTTGATCCAGATTCCGCTCGGGTCGTTGTTCGGTGTGCTGGCGCATCCGCCGAGCAGTGCCGCCGATAACAGCAGAGAAAGCAGGCGCATGGCGATCTCCATGCCGGGAGGAGAGGGGAGAGCGGGGCCTGGTGCCCCGCTCGAACGACTTACTCGATGACCAGGATGGCGTCCATTTCCACCTGCGCACCGCGCGGCAGGGCAGCCACGCCGATAGCGGCGCGTGCCGGGTAGGGCTGCTCGAAGTAACGGCCCATGATTTCGTTGACCTTGGCGAAGTGCGAGAGGTCGGTGAGGAAGATGTTCAGCTTGACGATGTCCTTGAACGAACCACCGGCGGCTTCGGCAACGGCCTTGAGGTTCTCGAACACTTGTACGGTCTGTGCTTCGAAGCCTTCGACCAGCTCCATGCTCACCGGATCCAGCGGGATTTGGCCGGACATGTAGACGGTGTTGCCGGCCTTGATCGCCTGGGAGTAGGTGCCGATGGCGGCTGGGGCCTTGTCGCTGGTAATGACGGTCTTGCTCATGAATCGCTCCTTGTGAGAACTGGCTGGGTCGAGCACCCAGCCTACAGGCTGAAAATAGGGGGATTGTGTCAGGCGCGTACCCGGGTGATACGCATCACGCCCTTGAGTGCGCGCAGTTTCTTGATCACGCGGGCCAGGTGCACGCGGTCATGCACGCTGACCACCAGTTGCACGACGCTGATGCGGCCATCGCGTTCGTCCATGCTGATCTTCTCGATGTTGCCATCGGCGGCATTGACGCTGCTGGCCAGCAGGGCGATCAGGCCGCGCTGGTGTTCCAGTTCGACGCGCAGTTCGACGTTGAATTCGCCGGTGACATCCTTGGCCCAGTTGAGCTGGATGCATTTTTCCGGGTTGTGGCGGATGTCGGCGATGTTCCGGCAGCTCTCCATGTGTACCACCATACCCTTGCCGGCGGACAGATAGCCAACGATGGGGTCGCCCGGAATCGGCGTGCAGCACTTGGCGTAGCTCATTACCAGGCCTTCGGTACCACGGATTGCCAGCGGCCCTTCGCTGCTCGGCAGGGTTTCCTCGCCACTCTCTGCCAGCAGACGGCGGGCCACGACGTAGGCCATGCGGTTGCCCAGGCCGATGTCTTCGAGCAGATCCTCGATGACTTCCTGGCGGTATTCGCCGAGCACGGCCTGCACGCGTTCCGGGGGAATCTTCTCCAGGTGCGTATCGAAGCTGGCCAGCACCTTGTTCAGCAGGCGTTCGCCGAGGCTGATGGATTCCGAGCGGCGTTGCTGCTTGAGAGCGTGGCGAATGTGCGTACGCGCCTTGCCGGTGACCACGAAGTTGAGCCAGGCCGGGTTCGGCCGTGCGCCTGGTGCGGTGACGATCTCCACCGTCGAGCCGCTTTCCAGCGCCTGCGACAGCGGCGCCAGGCGGCGGTTGATGCGGCAGGCGATGCAGGTGTTGCCGACGTCGGTATGCACCGCATAGGCGAAGTCGACCGCGGTGGAGCCCTTCGGCAGCTCCATGATGCGGCCCTTGGGCGTGAACACGTAGACCTCGTCCGGGAACAGGTCGATCTTCACGCTCTCGATAAACTCCAGGGAATTACCCGCTCTCTGCTGGAGTTCGAGTACACCCTTGACCCACTGCCGCGCGCGGGCGTGGTTGCCCTTGGCCGCCTCGTCGTCGCTGGATTTGTACAGCCAGTGCGCGGCGATGCCGTTGTTGGCCATCTCCTCCATCTCGCGGGTGCGGATCTGGATCTCGATGGGCACGCCGTGCATGCCGAACAGCGTGGTGTGCAGCGACTGGTAGCCGTTGGCCTTGGGAATCGCGATGTAGTCCTTGAAGCGGCCTGGCAGCGGCTTGTACAGGTTGTGCACGGCGCCGAGCACGCGGTAGCAGGTGTCGACCTTGTCGACGATGATGCGGAAGGCATAGACGTCCATGATCTCGTTGAACGCCTTACGTTTGCCGCGCATCTTCTGGTAGATGCTGTAGAGGTGCTTCTCGCGGCCTATTACTTCGCCTTCCATGCCCTCGCGCTGCAGGCACATCTGGATCGATTCCTCGATCTTGGCCACGATTTCCTTGCGGTTGCCCCGCGCGCGGCGTACGGCGGCGCGGATACGCTCGGAGCGCATCGGGTGCATGGCCTTGAAGCCCAGGTCCTCGAACTCCACGCGCATGTTGTGCATGCCCAGGCGGTTGGCGATGGGGGCGTAGATTTCCAGGGTTTCCTTGGCGATGCGCCGGCTCTTCTCGTGCGGCATGGCATCGAGGGTGCGCATGTTGTGCAGGCGGTCGGCGAGCTTGACCAGAATCACCCGGATGTCGCGGGCCATGGCCATGGCCATCTTCTGGAAGTTCTCGGCCTGCGCCTCGGCCTTGGTCTCGAAGTTCATCTGGGTCAGCTTGCTGACCCCGTCGACCAGTTCGGCCACGGTTTCGCCGAACTGCGCGTTGAGCGCTTCCTTGGCGATGCCGGTGTCTTCGATGACGTCGTGCAGCATGGCGGCCATCAGGCTCTGATGGTCCATGTGCATGTCGGCGAGAATGCTGGCCACGGCCAGCGGATGGGTCACGTAGGCTTCGCCACTGCGTCGGCGCTGGCCATCGTGCGCCTGTTCGGCGTAGAAGTAGGCTCGGCGTACCAGGTTGACCTGGTCATGGCCGAGGTAGGCCGAAAGTCGGTCGGCGAGAGCGTCTATGCCGGCCATGGGAGACTCTCCCGTTGGCAGCTGTGGCTCTGCGCCGTGCGACTTCGACCCGGCATCATCGACTTACAGAGGCTCGTTGGCCTCTTCCTCGAAGGCAGCGAACAGCGGCTCTTCTTCGACGATGTCTTCCTGCGCGACGACTTCATAGTCCACCAGACCAGCTGCGATTTCGCGCAGGGCGACCACGGTGGGCTTGTCGTTTTCCCAGGCCACTTTCGGCTCTTTGCCGCCGGTGGCCAGCTGGCGCGAACGCTTGGTCGCGAGCATGACCAGTTCGAAGCGGTTATCAACGTTGTCCAGGCAATCTTCGACGGTAACGCGAGCCATGGTGTTCCTCGTAACGTGTGCGGATAAGCTTGGCCCGAGCGGGCGAGCGGACTGAATAGTCTAAAAAATCACCAGCGACAATGGAAGCGCTGATTTACCCCAACAGCTCGCTGAGCAGGCCGGCGTGGCGCTGTTGCTGCTGAGCTTGTACCAGCTGGTTGCTGCGGAAGATGGCCTTCAGGTCGCTCAGGGCGTGGTTGAAGTCATCGTTGATCACCAGGTAGTCGTACTCGACGTAGTGGCTCATTTCGCTGACTGCTTCGCGCATGCGCCGCTCGATGGTTTCGCCGCTGTCCTGGCCGCGGTTGGTCAGGCGATGACGCAGCGCTTCCTGAGTTGGCGGCAGGATGAAGATGGACTTGGCCTGCGGCATCAGCTTGCGCACCTGCTGCGCGCCCTGCCAGTCGATCTCCAGAATCAGGTCGAAGCCTTCGGCCAGGGTCTGCTCGACCCATTTCTGCGAGGTGCCGTAGAGGTTGTCGAAGACCTGAGCATGCTCGAGGAACTCGCTGCGCTCGAGCATGGCGGTGAACTGCGCGTGGTCGACGAAGTGGTAGTTGACCCCGTCCACCTCGCCCGGGCGCATGGCGCGCGTGGTGTGCGACACCGAGACGCGAACCTGCGGCTCGCTCTCGATCAGGGCCTTGACCAGGCTGGTCTTGCCGGCGCCGGAGGGTGCGGAAACGATGTAGAGGGTGCCGGTAGTGATGGCCATGAAAAAGCGTCCTGAGAAATCGGTGAGCGAAAGATAGCAGCCGTCTGGCCGGAGTTACTCGATGTTCTGCACCTGCTCGCGCATCTGCTCGATCAACACTTTCAGATTGACGGCCGCTTGGGTGCTGCGCGGGTCAAATGCCTTGGAGCCGAGGGTATTGGCCTCGCGGTTGAGTTCCTGCATGAGGAAGTCCAGGCGTCGCCCGGCAGCACCGCCGGCCTTGAGCACGCGGCGCACTTCGCTGACGTGGGTGCTGAGGCGATCCAGCTCCTCGGCCACGTCGCTCTTCTGCGCGAGCAGCACCAGCTCCTGCTCCAGACGTTGCGGATCGAGCTCGGCCTGCATCTCGGCGAAGCGGGTTTCGATCTTCTGGCGCTGGCCGGCGAGCATCTGCGGCACCAGTTCGCGCAAGGCGGCGACTTCGTCGAGGATGCTGTCGAGGCGCTCGTTGAGCAGCTTGGCCAGTTCGGCACCTTCGCGGGCGCGGCCGGCCTTGAGTTCGCCCAGCGCCTGGTCAAACAGCTTCAGTGCAGCGGCGTTGAGTGTCTGCGGGTCAGCCGAGTCGGCCACCAGCACGCCAGGCCAGGCCAGCACTTCCAGCGGGTTGAGCGGAGCCGGTTGCTGGATCAGTGCGGCGACCTGCTCGGCGGCGTTGATCAACTGACGCGCGCGCTCGCTGTCGACCTGCAGTTGCTTGCCGGCACTTTCTTCGGCGAAGCGCAGGGTGCATTCCACCTTGCCGCGCGACAGACCCTGGCGCAGGGCTTCGCGCACCGCGCCTTCGAGGTCGCGGAAAGCTTCCGGCAGGCGCAGGTGCGGCTCGAGGTAACGGTGGTTGACCGAGCGCAGTTCCCAGCTCAGGGTGCCGTGGGCGGTTGCCTGCTCGTTGCGGGCAAAGGCCGTCATGCTATGAACCATGGGATACCTCGTGGAAGTCGGCTCGAAAAACGCAAGATTGTAGCGCAGTGAATCGACCCTACCCAATTCGGCATGTCGCCGCAGTCGCCCGGCCTCTATAATGCGCAATGTTTTCACTTAATGAAGTAGGTATCGCTCGATGAAACGTCCCAGTGGCCGCGCCGCCGATCAGTTGCGCTCGATTCGCATCACCCGCAACTACACCAAGCACGCCGAGGGCTCTGTGCTCGTGGAGTTCGGCGATACCAAGGTGATCTGCACCGTCAGTGTCGAATCTGGCGTACCGCGTTTCCTCAAGGGGCAGGGCCAGGGCTGGTTGACTGCCGAATACGGCATGCTGCCGCGCGCCACCGGCGAGCGTAACCAGCGCGAGGCCAGCCGTGGCAAGCAGGGTGGTCGTACCCTGGAAATCCAGCGCCTGATCGGTCGCTCGCTGCGCGCGGCGCTGGACATGAGCAAGCTGGGCGAGAACACCCTGTACGTCGACTGCGACGTGATCCAGGCCGATGGTGGCACCCGTACCGCGTCCATCACCGGTGCCATGGTGGCGCTGATCGATGCGCTGAAAGTGCTGAAGAAACGCGGCGCACTGAAGGGCGAGCCGCTCAAGCAGATGATCGCCGCGGTGTCGGTCGGCATCTATCAGGGTGAGCCGGTGCTGGACCTGGACTACCTGGAAGACTCCGCCGCCGAGACCGACCTCAACGTGGTGATGACCAACGCCGGTGGCTTCATCGAAGTGCAGGGCACTGCCGAAGGCGCGCCGTTCCAGCCTGAAGAGTTCAATGTCATGCTGGCGCTGGCGCAGAAGGGCATGAACGAGATCTTTGAACTGCAGCAAGCCGCTCTGGCCGACTGAGAGCGCAACCGCAAGGAGCATCAGGATGAACGACGATATGCAAAGCCCGGTACCGACGCCGAGTCAGGAAGCGCGCCAGTGGGCGATGTTCTGCCACTTCGCTGCGTTTCTCGGCCTGGTGTTTCCCTTCGGCAATCTGCTCGGCCCGCTGATCGTCTGGCAGGTGAAGAAGGACCTCGACCCCTTCGTCGACGCGCAGGGCAAGGAGGCGCTCAACTTTCAGATCAGCGTGGCGCTGGCAGCCGTGCTCTGCTTCATCCTGATGGTGGTGGTGATCGGCTTCCCGCTGCTGATGCTGCTGGGGCTGGCGGCTCTGGTGCTGACCATCATCGCCGGGATCAAGGCCAATGAAGGGCAGAACTATCGCTACCCGTTCAGCTGGCGCCTGGTGAAGTAGATCTGCGCAACAAAAAAGCCGGCGATAAGCCGGCTTTTTTGTGAGTGTCGATCAGACGCTGAGAATCCAGTCGTAGTCGACGATCAGCGGCGCATGCTGAGAGAAGCGTGGCTGACGCGGCAGGCGGGCGCTGCGCACGCTGCGGCGCATGCCGGGGGTCAGTAGCTGGTAGTCGAAGCGGTAACCCAGGTTGAGCATTTCCGCCTGCTCGTTATCCGGCCACCAGCTGAACTGGTCGCCCTCACGGCTGACTTCGCGCAGGGCGTCGACGTAACCCATGTTGCCGATTACCTCGTCCATCCAGGCGCGCTCGGGCGCCAGGAAGCCGGGTGATTGCTGACAGTCGCGCCAGTTCTTCACATCCATTTTCTGGTGCGCGACATGCAGCGAGCCGCAATAGATGTACTCGCGGCGCTTGCGACGCTGCTTGTCCAGATAATGGGTGAAGTCGTCCATGAACTTGAATTTCTGATTCAAGCTCTCGTCACCGTCCCGTCCGCTAGGCAGCAGCAGGGTGGCGATACTTACCTTGTCGAAATCGGCCTGCAGGTAGCGCCCGTAGCGATCGGCCATCTCGAAGCCGAGGCCGCTGATCACCGCCTTGGGTTGCAATCGCGAGTAGAGCGCCACGCCACCTTGGCTGGGCACTTCACCGTCGCATGCATAGAGGAAATAACCATCCAGCTGGAAGGCCTGGTCGTCCATTTCAAAGGCGGAGGCACGGGTGTCTTGCAGGCAGATCACGTCGGCATTCTGGGCTTGCAGCCAACTGAGCAGACCTCGCTCGGCCGCAGCCTGAATACCATTCACGTTCACACTGATGATCCGCATAAATGGCCCCCAAAAACACGTGCGTGTATGATACCCGAGCTCACCTCATTTAGCTAAATCCGTGCCGTCCGGGACTTTTTTCATGCAAGCGTACCAGCGCGACTTCATTCGCTTTGCCATCGAACGCGGGGTTCTGCGTTTCGGCCAGTTCACCCTCAAGTCCGGGCGCACCAGCCCCTATTTCTTCAACGCCGGTCTGTTCGACAGTGGCCTTGCCCTGGCCCAGCTGGGTCGTTTCTATGCGGCCGCCATCGTCGACAGCGGTATCGACTTCGACGTGCTGTTCGGCCCGGCCTACAAGGGTATTCCGCTGGCGGCAACCACCGCCGTGGCGCTGGCCGAGCATCATCAGCGTGATCTGCCCTGGTGCTTCAACCGCAAGGAAGCCAAGGATCATGGCGAAGGCGGCACCCTGGTCGGTGCACCGCTCAAGGGACGTGTGCTGATAGTCGATGACGTGATCACCGCCGGCACCGCCATTCGTGAAGTGATGCAGATCATCCAGGGCCAGGGCGCCCAGGCCGCCGGCACCCTGATCGCGCTGAACCGCCAGGAGCGCGGTCAGGGCGAGCTTTCCGCGATTCAGGAAGTCGAGCGTGACTTCGGTATGCCGGTAGTGAGCATCGTGTCACTCGAACAGGTGCTGGAATATCTGGCGGGCGATGCTGAACTGAAGCAATATCTGCCGGCTGTCGAAGCTTATCGCGCCGAGTACGGAATCTAGCCCTAGCACAAGGTCGTTCTATGTCTGCACCGCTCCTGACCCGCTGTACGCTGCTCTGTAGCCTGCTGTTGCCGTTGTCTGGAGTGGCTGCCGAGCTGTATCGCTACGTCGATAACAAGGGCGTGACGGTACTCAGCCGTCAGGGCGTACCGCCCGAGTTCATCGGCAAGGGTTACGAGGTGCTCAACGATCAGGGCCGTGTGATACGGGTGATCCCGCCGGCGCCGACACCGGAAGAGTTCGCCCGCATGCAGGCGGACAAGGCCCGCGCCAACAGCGATGCCCAGCTGTTGCGGCTATACACCAATCTTGATGACGTTGACCGCGCCCGTGAGCGCAAGCTGGCGGAGCTCGATAGCGTGACCAACGTCGCCCGCGGCAATCTGCAGTCGGTGCGCACCCAGCAGGCCAACCTGCAGAGCCAGGCTGCCGACCATGAGCGTGCCGGACGCCAGGTACCGGAGCATCTGCTGGTGCAGATCAACAACCTCAAGGAAGAGCAGCGCCGCCTGCAGCGCGATATCGCCCGTTACAAGGAAGTGCGCGCCCGCGCCGATGCCGATTTCGCCGCCGATCGTGCACGGCTTGCCGAACTGTTTGGCGAGTCGCAGAGCAAGCCCTAGCATTCAGCTCTGCGGCGCAGTCCTCTCGAAACCTTCGATCTTTTCTCTGAGCCACTGCGGTAGCGGTGTGCTGCTGCGTGTCGCGCCGTCAGCGTGCACGTAGACGATTTCACCGCTGGTCAACAGTTCGCCGTCGCGCCAGATACCGAGAGCGAACGTCAGGCTTGAACGACCCAGGCGAGCGCTGCGGATACCGATCTGCAACTGATCGTCGAAGCGCGCCGGGGCGCGGTATTCGAGCAGCGTACGGATGGCGAAGAAGTCGCCGCCATCCTGAGCCAGATCGGCCGGGTAGGCGACGCCCAGAGCGCGGAAGTATTCGGTGATGGCGACGTCGGCGTAGGTCAGGTAGTGACCGTTGAAGACGATGCTCTGCGGATCGACTTCGGCCCAGCGCACGCGCAGGGAATGGAAGAAGGTGAACTGGCTGGCGTCGGGCGTGCTGCTCATGGGCGATCCTTTATCAGGGTGGCCTGGTGAGCGTGCTTGTTGGGCGCTGTCGCGGCAAGTTCGAGACGCAACACGGATGGGGGGAGATAAGCGCGGTCGATGGCTGGTGGCGCTGGCCAGACTCACCCTGGATGTGTGGCGCTCTCCCACTCCACGCCCCGGCCTGGTCGCCAGCGAGCGGGAGAGGGTCGCCAGAAGGCCGCGTTAGCGGCCTGCTTTCAAGGACGCTTGCGGTTGCTGATCATGGTGCCGTTGCCGATGTCGGTGAAGATCTCCAGCAGCACGGCATTGGGTACACGACCATCGATGATGTGCGAGCTGTTCACGCCACCCTGCACAGCGTCCAGCGCGCATTTGATCTTCGGCAGCATGCCGCCGTAGATGGTGCCGTCGGCGATCAGCTCGTTGACCTGCTCGGTGTTCAGGCCGGTCAGGACTTCGCCCTGCTTGTTCATCAGGCCGGCGATATTGGTCAGCAGCATCAGCTTCTCGGCTTTCAGCGCTTCGGCCACCTTGCCGGCGACCAAGTCGGCGTTGATGTTGTAGGACTCGCCGGCCGGGCCGACGCCGATGGGCGCGATGACCGGGATGAAGTCGCCCTTGACCAGCATGTTCAGCAGGTCGGTATTGACCCCGGTGACCTCGCCGACATGGCCGATGTCGATGATCTCGGGCTGGGTCATCTCCGGCGTCTGACGGCTGACCTTGAGCTTGCGCGCGCGGATCAGACCGGCGTCCTTGCCGGTCAGGCCGATGGCACTGCCGCCATGCTGGTTGATCAGGTTGACGATGCTCTTGTTGACCTGGCCGCCGAGCACCATTTCCACCACGTCCATGGTGGCGGTGTCGGTGACGCGCATGCCGTCGATGAAATTGCTTTCGATGGACAGGCGCTTGAGCAGATCACCGATCTGCGGGCCGCCACCATGCACCACCACCGGGTTGATGCCGACCGCCTTCATCAACACGATGTCGCGGGCGAAACCCTGCTTGAGTTCCTCGCTCTCCATGGCGTTGCCGCCGTACTTGATCACCAGGGTCTTGCCGACGAAGCGGCGAATATAGGGCAGGGCTTCGGACAGTACCTTGGCAACCTGGGCGGCGGCGTCACGCTCGAGGGTCATGCAGGGGCTCCTGGAACAAATCGGTCAAAATGGCAGTTGCAGGTCGGGGGCGACCTTGAGCAGCTGGGTGCGGAAGATGTCCTGGATACGCTCCAGCTCCTCCTGGGTGTCGGCTTCGAAGCGCAGCACCAGCACCGGCGTGGTGTTGGAAGCGCGGATCAGGCCCCAGCCCTTGGGATAGTCGACGCGTACACCATCGATGCTGGTGATGTTCGCCTCGCCCCATTGGCCTTCACGCTGCAGGCGCTCGATCATGCCGAACTTGGTCTGCTCGGTGACCTTGATGTTGATTTCCGGTGTGGAAATGTCGCTGGGGAAGGCGCTGAACACCTGCTCGGCATTGCGTTTTTCCAGGCTGAGGATCTCCAGCAGGCGTGCGGCGCTGTAGATACCGTCGTCGAAACCGTACCAGCGCTCCTTGAAGAAGATGTGACCGCTCATCTCGCCAGCCAGCAGGGCACCGGTTTCCTTCATCTTCTTCTTGATCAGCGAGTGGCCGGTCTTCCACATCACCGGGCGGCCACCGTAGCCACTGATCAGCGGGGTCAGGCGGCGGGTGCATTTGACGTCGAAGATGATGTCGGCGCCCGGGTTGCGCGAGACCACGTCCTTGGCGAACAGCATCAGCAGGCGGTCCGGGTAGACGATGGTGCCGGTGTTGGTCACCACGCCGACGCGGTCGCCGTCGCCGTCGAAGGCCAGGCCCAGGTCTGCATTCTCGGATTTGACGCGGGCGATCAGGTCGACCAGGTTCTCCGGCTTGCCGGGGTCCGGGTGGTGGTTGGGGAAGGTACCGTCCACTTCGCAGAACAGCGGGATCACGCTGCAGCCCAGTGCTTCGATCAGTTGCGGGGCGATCACGCCCGCGGCGCCATTGCCGCAGTCCACCACCACGCGCAGGGGCTTGGCCAGGGCGATGTCGTCGCGGATGGTCTTGAAATAGCGCTGCAGTACGTCGACCTGCTGCACGCTGCCGACGCCGCTGGCCAGGTCGTTGTTGTCCAGACGGGCCTTGAGCGCCTGGATCTGCTCGTTGGCCAGGGTGTCACCGGCGATGACGATCTTGAAACCGTTGTAGTCGGGCGGGTTGTGGCTGCCGGTGAGCATCACCGCCGAGCGCCCTTCGAGGACGTTGGCGGCGAAGTACACCACCGGGGTCGGCACCATGCCGACGTCGGTGACCTGGCAGCCGCAGTCCAGCAGACCCTGTACCAGCTGTTGCAGCAGCTCGGGGCCGGAGAGACGGCCGTCTCGGCCGACAATGACGTTGGGCTCGCCCTGGGCGAGGCTTTGTGAACCGACGGCGCGGCCGATCCAGTAGGCGTATTCGGCGGTCAGGGTGTCGCCCACCACGCCACGAATGTCGTAGGCACGGAAGATGTCGGCGGGAAGTTTCGGGGCGCTTTGGCTAGTGCTCATTGCGGGGCTCTGCTCCAGTCCCAGGAGATCCTGGTCTTCATCGAGAATGTCGATATCGAGGATATCGGTGTCCTGAAACAGCGGGTCGACCAGCTCGGCAGGTTTGGTGGCCGGCTGAGCGGCTGCGGCCACGACTGTTCCTTTGGCGGGTGTAGCGCTGCCTTCGGGGCTGCGACGCGGCAAGCGCGCCAGGCTCTGCGCCAGCGCATTGAGTGCTGGCACGCTGAGACTGAAGGCTTTGACGTTCTTGCCGGCAGAGAGTTCTTTCAGCATTTGTCCGAGCTGCTGCGCGTCGCCATTGACGCGTCGTTGCAGGGCACCCTGAACCAGGACCAGGCCGATCACCGCGCCACCCAGGGCAATCAGGAGTGCGAGGCCGAGCATCGCGGGCGCGATGCTGCCCTGGGCCAGGCCCGGGCCTGGGGTGAAGCTGATCTTCCAGTGCGGATTGCTGGTGGCAAAGGTCTGCGCAGCGTCTTCGCCGGGCTGACCGCGTTGCAGCAGCACCTGTGCCGGGGTGTTGGCGAACTGCTGGATCAGCTGCACCTGGCCGTATTCCGGCGGCAGTGCCGGCAGGGCTGCGAGCAGGCGTTGCAGATCGAAGGCCAGCAGCAGCGTACCCTGTGCCGGCTGATTTTCGCTGACGCGCAGGGCCACGGCACTGTAGGCCAGCCAGCGCTGGCCGACCCGGTATGCCTCGATGGCCGGTTGCTGGCCGCTTTCGGCGCGACGCAGCATGTCCAGGCCGGCGAAGTTCATCGGCGCGGCGCGGGTGGTGTTCTGTACCGCTTCGCCGCGGCGGTTGAGATGGGCGTCGATCACGCCATCCCAGTAGCTCAGGCTGCGTTCTGCCTCGCTGATTTGCAGGTTGTTGCCGCTTTGCAGGGCCTGCAGCAATTTCGGGTTGCGTGCAGCGGCCAGGCTGTCGGCGTGCAGTTGCTTGAGTGCCTGCTGCACCGCGGCGGCCTGATTGTTGCCGATGGCCTGGGCCAGCTCGGCCTGGCGCGCCTGACTGCTGCTGCTGTCGGCGAACCACAGCAGCGCACCAGCTGCGCCGACGCCTATCAGGGCCGCAACCAGGCCTGGCAGAAGTGGGCCCAGCGAGGGTTTGGCTGCCTTGCTCTTGGGCTCGTTCGGCACCAGGCTGGCGGCAGTGTCGGCTTCCTTGGCGCTACGCTTGAAGAGTTTCACGTGGTGCTCCTCGGCGGGTCGTCCTGTGACGGGATGAATTAGTGGCTGCCGGAGTGGCCGAAGCCGCCCGCACCACGTTGGGTTTCGTCGAAGTGCTCGACCAGTTCGAAATGCGCCTGCACCACCGGCACCAGCACCAGCTGGGCGATGCGCTCGCCGATGGCGATGGTGAACGGCGTCTGGCCGCGGTTCCAGCACGACACCATCAGCTCGCCCTGATAGTCCGAGTCGATCAGGCCGACCAGATTGCCGAGGACGATGCCGTGTTTGTGGCCGAGGCCCGAGCGCGGCAGGATCATCGCCGCCAGACCCGGGTCGCCGATATAGATCGACAGGCCGGTAGGTAGCAGCACGGTCTGACCGGGTTCGAGGACGACTTCCTCCTTGAGCATGGCGCGCAGATCAAGGCCTGCCGAACCGGGCGTGGCGTATTGCGGCAGTGGGAATTCCTGGCCGAGGCGGGGGTCGAGGATCTTGGCTTGCAGTGCGTGCATGGTCAGTTCTTGTTCAGTCGTTCGGCGATAAGGGTGATCAACTGGCGGGCAATCTTGCCCTTGCTGGTCTGGGCGAAACTGAATTGCTGCAGTCCGCGGTCGATCACGGTGATGGCGTTTTCTTCACTATTGAAGCCGATGCTGGGGTTGGCCACATCATTGGCAACGATCAGATCGAGATTCTTGTCGCGCAGCTTGCGCGAGGCGTACTCGAGCAGGTTCTCGGTCTCGGCGGCGAATCCCACGCTGAACGGGCGATCCTCGCGGCCGGCGATGGTGGCGAGAATATCCGGGTTGCGCACCATTTGCAGGAGCATCCCTTCACCGCTGGTGGGGTCCTTCTTCAATTTGTGCTGAGCGACCACTTCCGGGCGGTAGTCGGCCACTGCTGCGGCAGCGATCAGCACATCGCAGGGCATCGCCGCTTCGCAGGCTGCGAGCATGTCGCGGGCGCTGACCACATCGATGCGGCTGACCCGGTCCGGTGTCGGCAGGTGCACCGGGCCGCTGACCAGGGTGACTTTCGCACCGGCTTCGGCAGCGGCTTCGGCCAGGGCGAAACCCATCTTGCCGGAGCTGTGGTTGGTGATGTAACGCACCGGGTCGATGTTTTCCTGGGTCGGGCCGGCGGTGATCAGAACGTGCAGACCCTCCAGCGCCCGGCGCTGGAAGCAGTCGGCGGCGAGACTGGCCAGGTCGGTGGGTTCGAGCATGCGCCCGAGGCCGACGTCGCCGCAGGCCTGACTGCCCGATGCCGGACCGAACAGGCGCATGCCGCGCTGCTGTAACAGATCGAGGTTGGCCTGGGTGGCGTCGTCGCGCCACATTGCCTGATTCATCGCCGGAGCCAGGGCAATCGGCGCATCGGTGGCCAGTACCAGGGTGGTCAGCAGATCATTGGCAACGCCCTGGGCCAGGCGCGCGATCAGATCGGCGGTGGCGGGGGCGATGAGGACCAGGTCGGCCCAGCGTGCCAGCTCGATATGACCCATTGCGGCTTCGGCGGCCGGGTCCAGCAGATCGAGGTGGACGGGGTGGCCGGACAGCGCCTGCAGGGTCAGCGGGGTAATGAACTCTCGTCCGCCCTGGGTCATTACCACGCGGACTTCAGCGCCTTGATCCTTGAGGCGGCGAACCAGTTCGGCGCTCTTGTAGGCAGCAATACCGCCTCCCACGCCGACGATGATGCGTTTGCGATACAGCCGCTGCATAGGCCTGCCTTTTATATAACGGTGGATGTGCGCCACGTGACCAACGCCTCCCCAGGCCGGCCCCGTGTAAAGTCGGGTAGGGATAGGCCATTGCTGGCCCATCCCCCCCTAAGAACCGTACGTGCGGCTTTCACCGCATACGGCTCAAGCCTACGTGAAACCAAGTAGCTTGGCCGGCAACGTACGGAGGTGCGTCGGATTCTACAGCTATAAACCGCTAAACCGTAGAGGTGTATCTTTTTGCTGGCTATGAAGCCGCGCGTGGCAGTTTGGATGAAGCAATACGCGGTTTTGCAGATTGTCCGAACCGCCGTCCACACGTCTTATGACGTGATGGTCATGCCATCCGGTTTCCTTGCTCACCGCTTGCCCACACGAGGCGCAAACACCCCGCTGTCTGCGGAAGAGGCTGAGAATTTGTCCTCGATAACGCAGCTTGTGCTGCATTCGCTGGACTCTCAGTGCCTCCCACTTCAGTTCGTGTTCCGCGTCGTAGGGGTTGTAGTCCCCCGGAAGACGTTTGTGGCGCACGATTGCGGTTCCCGCCAACAGGTATAGCCGGCGGTACTGCTTTTCTCCCTTACCATTCTTGTAGGGGTACGCGAACACCCAGCTCTGCCCGCCTATGGATCGGAAGTATTTATTCCTGATCCAGTCAGCTGACTTCCTCGGATGCCTACGCTTCACCCACCTCCAGATTCGCCAAAAGATCAGGTGATCCAGCTTGCTGAAGGTTTCCTTTGCCACGACCGGGGAGTGATATTGCGCCCACCCCTTCAGTACCGGGTTCAGTTGGCCGATCAACGCTTCCTGCGTCATAGCCCCGCTGCTTTTGATGATCTCGCGTACCTTCCGATAGAACGCCGAGGCGTTCTTCTTCGAGGGTTTGATCAGCAGTTTGGCCTTCCTGCGTGGTGACTTCGGCACGTACTTCCTGAAGTTCCACCCCAGAAAATCGAAGCCCTGGTGAATGTGCGTGATGTGCGTTTTCTCCCGGGACAGCTCAACCCCTCGTGCTGACAGGAATTGCTCTACCCAGGGCTTGATCTCTTCCTCCAGCAGCTCTTTCGAAGCCGCCAGGATCACGAAGTCGTCCGCATACCGTACACACTGCACCTTGGTCTTCTCGGCCTTCTTGATTCCCAGCTTCTTCGCCAGGTGGCGCTTCAACTGAGTTTCCAGGCCGTTCAGGGTGGCGTTGGCCAGACAGGGCGAGATGATCCCGCCCTGTGGCGTCCCGGCTTCCGTAGCCATGAGTTGTCGCCGGTCGATGACCCCGGCTCTCAACCATTTGCGCAGCACCTTCGTGTCCATCGGGACATTTCGGCACAGCCACTCGTGATTGATGTTGTCGAAGAAGCCTTTGATGTCCCCCTCCAGAATCCAGGTCGGCGCCACGGTGGGCGACAACAGGTGGAAGAGTTCAACCATGGCGTCAGCGGTCGAGCGGTCAGGCCGGAAGCCATAACTTTTCGGATCGCTGGTGCTTTCTATTACAGGCTCCAACGCTTGCAGATACAGCGCTTGCATGGCCCGATCCAACATCGTCGGGATACCCAGTGGGCGCTTTTCCTGCTTGCCGGGCTTCGGTATCCAGACCCGCCGTAGCGGTTTGGGCCGATAGCCTCGTTGTTTCGACAGACGTTTCACGGCATGGAACTTGGCTAGGGGCGTACCCCAGGTTTCTCCATCGACGCCCGGAGTCTTGCGACCCCGGTTCTCCGTGACTCGCCTTACAGCCAAGCAGCGACCGTAAAACGAGCGAGTCAGCATCCGTTGCAGGCGTTTAACCCTGCGCCAGTTACCTTCCCGTGTTGCCTGCGCAATCTTCAGCTGCGTTCTCCGAACGGATTGTTGAACTTTGGCCCAATCGAGATCGTGCCAGTTCGCCCCTCCGCCTGAGGACGCAGACGCTTCCGGTGTTGCTGGTTGCGTTTTCATACAGTCCTCCCGAGATGAACGACACTCAGGACGGACTACTCCCCTATGGGCAGTAGTTCGCCCATAGGGTCGTTTTTGGTTATCGCTGGAATCAGCGGCTGTTTTTGCGCTCGTAGACCAGATGCACGTCAGCCAGAGTTATCCCCTGCCGGTAATGTTCCAACCGGTATGCCACCCGTTACAGGCGACCGTTCGCTTCTTGCATCCTCCCATTCCCCACACCCATCAGCGCCCCTTGCGGTTTGCCTGCCTGCCCGATGTTGCTGGGCAGGCGAGTGGTCGGGATTGCCACGTTCCCCGAGTCGCATCTATTCCCCGTTTAGGCTTCGTCTTTCCCCCGGTAGTCGTATTGGTACCGCAGCGCATCATCCCACTGCGCTGTCCGACTACTATGCCGATTTTGGCTAAGGCCAATAATTGCCGTAGGCCTATCCGTAGTTACGAAGGTTCAGGCGACGATTCACATGCGTTAGCCATGCGGGTTGGGTCATTAGCCTCGTTACGTCCGTGCAATTCGGACGTATAGCGTTCTCCGTCACCGGATAACACCCTCATAAGAGCGAGACATTGTTAATCGGGCTTCACACCCCAGGGTTGGCCCCTGACGCATGCCGATCTAATGAACTGGCAGGTACATGCCAGGCTCGGTACTTCCTATGCAAGCGAAGTTGAGCAATGCGATTCGGAGCTTTTCGCTCCGTGCTTGGTTCAACATCCCCCCAACGTCTCACGACGGTGAATTGGCTCACTGCCAGACTTGCGAGGATGAGTTCTGCCCGGAGGGCAAATTCACCCTCGGGTCAGACATTTTTAGTAACAATTCGGTGATAGCTGAACGTTACTGTCCTGTTTCTGTAACCGCTCATTGACCCATTTTAGGGTTTGAATGTAGTGGTCTACTAACCCCAGACACCCATTTAGGGCGAGAATGCTCGCCATACAGAGGTGTTCGATGAGCAGACAACGACGTACCTTCACCCCGACTTTCAAGCGAGAGGCTGCCAGCCTGGTGCTCGACCAAGGCTACAGCTGTCCCGAGGCCGCCAGATCTCTCGATGTAGGTGAGAGCTTATTGCGCCGCTGGGTTACCCAGTTGCAGCTGGAGCGCGGGGGCGTTACGCCCACTGCCAAGGCGCTCACACCGGAGCAGCAGACCATTCAGGAGCTTCAGGCCCGTATCAACCGGCTGGAGCTTGAGAAGAAAATATTAAAGGAGGCCACTGCGCTCTTGATGGCCGAGGAACACGGGCGCAGACGTTGAAGTCGATTCGGCAGTTGGTAAAGCACTACCCTGTTCAACTGTTGTGTTCAGTCTTCGAGCTACCCCGGTCTTGTTATTACGCCCACTTGGCCCGGCGGCGTCATATCGATGTCCGCCGAGTGAACCTACGCAGTCGTGTCAACGAGCTGTTCAACCAAAGTCGTGGCTCAGCGGGCAGTCGCAGTCTGGTTGCCATGCTGCGGGATGAAGGCGTTAACGTCGGGCGTTTCAGAGTCAGAAGATTGATGAAGGAACAAGGACTGATCAGCAAACAGCCCGGTTCTCATGCGTACAAGAAGGCCACGGTCGAGCGCCCCGACATTCCCAATGTGCTTGATCGCAAGTTCACCGTGGCTGCGCCAAACAAGGTCTGGTGTGGCGACATCACGTATATCTGGGCAGAGGGTCGATGGAGCTATCTGGCGGCGGTCTTGGACTTGTACAGCCGCAGAGTGGTGGGTTGGGCGATGTCCGCCAAGCCTGATGCGGAACTGGTCGTCAAAGCGCTCGACAGGGCTTACGAGATGCGTGGCAGACCACAAGGCGTGCTGTTTCACAGCGACCAGGGCAGCCAATATGGCAGCCGGGGTTTCCGCCAACGGCTCTGGCGCTATCGGATGATTCAGAGCATGAGCCGAAGGGGAAATTGTTACGACAATTCGCCCATGGAGCGGCTGTTTCGTAGCCTGAAAACGGAGTGGGTGCCGACAGTGGGTTACATGACGACAGCGTTGGCCGAGCAGGACATCGGCCGCTACCTCATGCAGCGGTACAACTGGATAAGGCCGCATCAGCACAACGGCTTCGTACCGCCGGCGGTTGCGGAAGAAAAACTCAATTCTGTGTCCGGGAATTGTTGACCACTACAGAACAGATACAGCTTTTGTTATCCATCCCCGCCAAAACGAAGCGTTTCCAGGGTGTGGATTAACCAGGCTGAGCCGGTTTGTTGAATGCTTTTTCGGGCTTAAAACCCCCTGATAGCAAGGGATTAAGGTGCCTAGGCGCATTAACCAAACCAAGCACGACACGGTCAACGTGTCGCACAAGATGGGCTACGATAGCACAGGGCCCGCAACGGAAGCAGCGGGCGCCTGGCTCGACATGGAGGTGCCGATGAGCATTCGCGACTGGCCCGCGGCAGAGCGTCCGCGGGAAAAACTGCTGGAACAGGGGGCGGCGTCGCTGACCGATGCCGAACTGCTGGCGATCTTCCTGCGCACCGGAGTGACTGGCAAGAGTGCGGTGGATCTGGCGCGCCATCTGCTCAGCGAATTCGGCAGTCTCAGGGCCCTGCTCGAAGCCGACCTGGCCGGTTTCAGCCAGCACCTCGGTCTGGGCCCGGCCAAATACGCACAACTGCAGGCAGTGCTGGAGATGTCGCGGCGCCATCTGGCCGAGCGCCTGCGCCGCGACTCCGCGCTGGAGAGCCCGCAGGCGGTGCGCGACTACCTCAAGGCGCAGCTGCGCCACGAACCGCATGAGGTGTTCGGCTGCCTGTTTCTCGATGCCAAACACCGCGTGCTGGCCTTCGAGGTGCTGTTTCGCGGCAGCATCGACAGCGCCAGCGTTTATCCCCGGCAGGTGGTCAAGCGTTCGCTGGCCAACAACGCCGCGGCGGTCATCCTTACCCACAACCATCCGTCGGGCGTTTCCGAGCCCAGCCAGGCCGACCGCGTACTGACCCAGAGGCTCAAGGATGCGCTGGCGCTGGTTGAGGTGCGTGTGCTCGACCACTTCATCGTTGGCGACGGCGAGCCGTTGTCCATGGCCGAGCTGGGCTGGATGTAGGGTCAGAGGTCGTCAGATGCTCAGAATGTAACCCGTGAGAAATCCTGGCGGCCGAACGGGCTGACCTTGTAACCCTGCACCTTGTCGCTGAGCAGGGCGAAGGCGGTGGGGTGGGCCAGCGGCAGCCACAACGCCTGCTCCTGAATGATTTTCTGCGCCTGCAGATAGAGGCGGCTGCGTTCGGTCTGGTCGCTGTTGGCCTTGCCGTCCGCGATCAGCTTGTCCAGCGCTTCGTCGCAGTAACGCGCGAAGTTCAGCCCGGACTGCACCGAGGCGCAGGAAAATTGCGGGGTGAGGAAGTTGTCCGGATCGCCGTTGTCGCCGGCCCAGCCCATGAACAGCAGGTCGTGTTCGCCGGCCTTGGCGCGGCGGATCAGCTCGCCCCATTCGATCACGCGGATTTCCGCATCGATGCCGACCTTGGCCAGGTCGGCCTGCAGCAGCTGCGCGCCGAGGCTGGGATTGGGGTTGAGCAGACTGCCGCTTGGGCGTGTCCAGATGGTGGTCTTGAAACCCTCGGCCAGGCCGGCCTCGCTCAGCAGGGCGCGGGCTTTCTCGGGATCATGGCTGTAGCCGGGCAGTTCACCGGCATAACTCCAGGTGTTCGGTGGGTAGGGGCCGCTGGCCGGTTCTGCGCTGCCCTCGAACACGGCCTTGACGTAGCTGGCCTTGTCGAACGCGAGGTTGATCGCCTGGCGCACCTGCGGCTTGTCCAGCGGTGGGTGCTGGCTGTTGATGCCGACGAAGGCGGTCATGAAGGCGGCGGTCTGTGCGCTTTTGAGCCTGGCGTCGCCGGCGATGGCCTGGACGTCCTGCGGTTTCGGTGACAGGGCGATCTGGCATTCGCCGCGACGCAGCTTCTGCAGGCGTACGTTGCTGTCCGGGGTGATGGCGAAGATCACCCGATCCACGCCCGGCTTGCCGGCAAAATAGTCCGGGTTGGCGCGATAGCGCACCACGGCATCCTTCTGGAAGCGTTCGAAGACGAACGGGCCGCTGCCCACTGGCGCGCTGTTGAGCTTCTGCGGGGTGCCGGCGGCCATCAGTTTGTCCGCGTACTCGGCGGAGTAGATCGAGGCGAAGCCCATGCTCAGGGTGGCGAGGAAGGTGGCGTCGCGGCGGTTCAGGGTGATGCGCACGCTGTGCGCATCCGGCGCCTCGACCTTGGCGATCAAGCTGGGCCACTGCATCGACTGCGCGTGTGGATAACCGCTGGCGGCAACCTGGTGCCAGGGGTGCTGTTCGTCGAGCATGCGCTGGAAGCTGAATTGCACGTCCCGGGCGTCGAGGTTGCGGCTGGGGGTGAAGTCGCCACTTTGATGAAACTGCACGTCGTCACGTAGCGTGAAGTCGTAAACCAGACCGTCATCGGATATCGTCCAGCTGCTCGCCAGGCTCGGCAGCAGCTTGCCCTGCTCGGCGTCGAACTCCACCAGGCGATTCATCAGCATGTCGGCCGAGGCGTTGGTGGTGGTCAGCGAGTTGTACTGCACCACGTCGAAACCCTCCGGGCTGGCTTCGGTACAAACGCTGAGAGTTGCGGCCTGAGCCAGAATCGGGGTGCACAGCAGAGTGGCGAACAGCAGGCGCATGGTTGACTCCTCATTCCGGACGTTGACGGCGAACCTGCAACCCTAGTCGATTTGCCTGGCGCTGAATACCGGGCCGAGGCGACGAGCGGTCAAATCTTGATCAAGCCCCAAGGGGCCGGCTCCCGGCTGGTCTGCTTGTCCGGGCTTGTGTTTTATCCTGCACTTTTCCTTGTTGCTCTCTGGGCTTTCTGGTATAAAGCAGCGCTCTTTTCTAGGGGCCCGGTTCTTGCGCTATCCAGCGCGCCCGGTAAGACCCTCGAGAAACGCGGCGCCGAGCGCCAATGACATTGAGTTTAAGCGGCCAACCCATGCCGGGTTGGGCATGTGGTTTTAGAGGGCTGAGGCATGTCGAGAGTCTGTCAAGTTACCGGTAAGGGTCCGGTAACCGGGAACAACATTTCCCACGCAAACAACAAAACCCGTCGTCGTTTCCTGCCGAACCTGCAGCACCATCGCTTCTGGGTCGAGTCCGAGAAGCGCTTCGTACGTCTGCGCGTATCTGCCAAAGGCATGCGCGTCATCGACAAGCGTGGCATCGACGTAGTGCTGGCTGAGCTGCGCGCTCGCGGCGAAAAGGTTTAAGGAGAGAGTCATGCGTGAACTGATCCGTTTGGTGTCCAGCGCCGGTACCGGCCACTTCTACACCACCGACAAGAACAAGCGCACCACCCCCGACAAGATCGAAATCAAGAAATTCGATCCGGTCGTACGCAAGCACGTGATCTACAAGGAAGCCAAGATCAAGTAATTGATCGGCTGCCTGAAGAAGCCCGCCTTTATGGCGGGCTTTTTTTTGCCCGCGGGCCATCGGTTTACGGACCGGCGCGACCTATCGCCGCGGCTGTTTTCGTGCAACTCGACCAACTGTGACTTACCTCATCATCATGATGGCGTTTAGACTTCAGCGTTACCCTGAAACTGACTCATCCATCAGCTTTTACTGACATGGGCACTTGGGATCCGGGCTCCCGTTCGATATTTGCCCAGAGGTTTGCATGACCGCTTCAGCTCATTGTCTGGAAGTTCTGATCGCCGAAGCGGACCCCTGGACATCCAACCTGTTGCAACAACTGGTGCTCGACGTGCGCGGCGATGCCCGCGTGCTGCAGGTCAGCGACGGGCAGGCGGCACTGGCGCGCTGCAAGCGCAGGCTGCCTGACCTGGTGATCGCCGACGGCGAGCTGCCCGGTCTCGATGGTCTGGAGCTGCTACGCCAGCTCCGTCGCCATCCGCGTACGCCGGCACTGCCGTTCGTGCTCATCAGTGGGCGGCTCGACGCCAGCAGCGTGCGTGCCGCGCGGCCGCTGGCGCCCAGCGCCTATCTGGCCAAACCCTTCAATGCCGAGAGTCTGCGTCAGCGCCTGCGCACGCTCATGCCGGCGCCAGAGAATGCGGTGGTGCTGTCTCAGCCGCTGCTGGTCAGTGATCTGCGCGACTTTCTCGATACGGTGCGTGAGGCCGGGCAGGGGGCGCCACTGCTCAGCGATGTGCGCACTGCCGTGAGTCAGGGATTGCAGGCCGGCGAAAAGGACCTGGGCGAACTGGCGGCGGTATTCGGCAGCGACCCGCAGATCACCGCGCTGCTGATCGCTGCTGCCAGTACCGCCGCACAGCACCAGGGCACGCCCTGTCAGACACTGGCGCAGGCGCTGCATCGCCTGGGTGTGGCACGCACCCTGAACCTGGTGTTGGGGCTGGCCCTGCAGCGTAATGCCCAGCTGCGCGACCCGCGCCTGGCCGAGCTGGCGACCCATGCCTGGCAGCAGGCCCGACGCAGTGCCGACCTGGCCCATTGGCTGGCAGTCGAACTGAAGCTCGATGCCGAGCTGTGCTACACCGCCGGTCTGCTGCACAACCTGGGCGAACTGGCCTTGCTGCGCAGTCTGCAGGACTGGCTGGATGCAGGCGGCGAGTTGAGCGGCGAGCAGATCGAGCAGGTGATGCGTGCCCGGGCGGCGAGCTTCGGTTCGGCCCTGCGTATCCGCTGGCGTCTGCCGTTCGGTCTGCGCGAGCTGATCGCCGCGTTCCATGGCCTGGGCAGCGGCGTGTTCTCGCGCGAGGCGCTGGTGCTCAACCTCAGCGGCCTGCTACTGGCGCTGCCGGCCGGTGCGCAGCCGGAGAGCCTGGCCGAGGCGCGTTGCGTGCGCCTGTTGCGTCTCGATCTGGCGCTGCTCAGGCGCCTGCCGGCGGAGCTGTATCAGCGATCCTGAGCACTGGGCTGGCGGTGGTCGTCGGCCAACTGGTGCAGGGGTTGCGGATGGCCGACGAAATAGCCCTGGGCGTAGTCGATGCCCAGGCGACGCAGGCAGTCCAGACCGGCCTGCGTCTCGACGAACTCGGCGACGGTGACCAGGCCGAGTTGTGTCGCGATCTGGCGCATCGAACCGACCATGGCCTGGTTGATCGGGTCGTCCTCGATGCCGCTGATGAAGCTGCCGTCGATCTTGAGGATATCCAGTGGCAGATGACGCAGGTAGGCGTAGGAAGCGAAGCCGCTGCCGAAATCGTCCAGTGCGACCTTCAGCCCCTTGCCGCGCAGTTCCTCGATCCACTGTGCGGAGACGCCGAGCTCGCCCAGGGCAACCATTTCCGTCACTTCGATGCACAGCTTGCCCGGCGGCAGGCCATGGCGCCGCAACTCGTCCTGCAGCAGTTGGTGAAAGCTGGAGTCGAGCAGCGAGCAGGCGCTGATGTTGACGTTGACCTGAGCCAGTTGCGCCAGGTGGCGTGGATTGGCCGCCAGCCAGGTGCACAGGTGCTGAATCACCCAGCGGTCGATGGCGCCGAGAAAGTCGTAGCGCGCCGCCGCGTCGAGAAACTGTGCCGGGCTGATCCATTCGCCACTCTGCGGGGCGCGGTAACGCAGCAGCACTTCGTAATGCAGGCCGGCGGCGGTACTCTGCAGCGCCTGCACCGGCTGGAAGAACAGCTCGAAATGGCCGCGTTCAGTGGCCTCGCGCAGGCGGGTGATCCACTGTAGCTGGCGCTGATGTTCGAGCAGGGCGCCGTCGGCCGGGTTGAACTGCTGCACGCGGTTGCGTCCCTGATGCTTGGCCAGCTGGCTGGCGCTGCTGGCCCAGTTCAGCGCGGTTTCCCAGTCGCGGACGCCGGAGCTCAGGGCAAGCATGCCGATACTGACGTGCAGGCGGAACGGTCGCCCCTGCCAGGTGAAGACGAACTGTTCGACGGCCTGTCGCAAATGCTCGGCCTGCTCCAGGGCTGCGGCGTCGTCGATCTCGCGCAGCAGCACGGCGAATTCGTCGCCACCGACACGTGCCAGCTCGGCATGGCGCGGCATCTGGTGCAGCAGCTGGTTGGCCAGCTGGCGTAGCAACTGGTCGCCAGCGGAGTGGCCGAACAGGTCGTTGACCTGCTTGAAACGATCCAGTCCCAGCAGCAGCAGATGGCTGAAGCGCCGTCTGGCGGTACCGCCGAGGGTTTCCGAGAGCAGCCGTTCCAGTTCGCGGCGGTTGAGCAGGCCGGTCAGGGCGTCGTGGGCTGCCAGCTCCTGCAGGCGTTCTTCCAGGGCGCGCCGCTCGCTGAGGTCGACCACGATGCCTTCGATGACATCCTGGTGCGGACGCAGATGCAGTGACAGATAGACCCAGCGCGAATGTTGCGCCAGGTCGTACAGCTCACACTCGCAGCTGACCGCGCCGGCCTGCTCGTCAAGCTGCTGCAGCAGCCAGCGCCACTGCGTTTCACCTACCAGGCGCTGCAGGGACAGATTGTCCAGGTCCTCCGGCAGGTTTTCGCCGCCGAGCAGGCGCGCCAGGCTAGGGTTGGCTTCCAGCAGCCGGCCGTCGCGGCGGCAGCGGAAGATGCCCTCACCGCTATGGCGAAACAGCGCCTGATACTGCTCCAGGTTGTCGATGGCCTGCGCCTGGCTGCTCAGCAGCACACGGCGCACGCGTTCCAGCTGCTTGTCGAGCAGGGCACCGAACAGGAGCATGCTCAGCGCCGGCAGGTAGGCGTACAGCGCGTAGTAGCCGTCGGGCAACGGGATCAGGCCGACGCGGCTCAGCGGCACCAGCAGCATCAGCACCAGCGCCGCGCTCCAGCACAGCAGGTAGCCGGGCGCATAGGGCCGGCGCTGAGTGATGCCGAGCACCATCAGCAGTATCTGATAGAGCCCGGTGGCCAGAATCAGCACATTCAGCGTCTGGTAGGTGTAGGGCTGATCGACCAGCAGGCCACCCACGCTGACTGCCAGGGTGGCGGTGAACAGGGCATCGCGCAGCCAGCGCAGGCGTCCCAGGCGCAGTCCGAGCGCGCTGGCGATGAACAGCGAGCTGAAGATCATCATGCCCGCAGTGGACAGGTTGACCAGCAACCTGGGCAGCAGCGGCCACTGTGGCCAGAGCAGCCCGGCCAGGCTGTACAGGCTGGCGTTGTACAGCGCCACGCACAGCGAGGTAAGGCTGAAGTAGGCCAGTTGCGCTTCGCGCAGCGTGCTGTACTTGATCAGGTAGAACAGCGCCAGGGCGAGCAGGGCGCCGACCAGCAGGCCGCTTTGCAGCCAGCTGTGGGCAATCAGCTGTTGGCCCTGCTGGGTGCCGACCAGCTGCAGCGGCAGGTTGATCGCCGAATCGCTCTGTACACGCAGCAGCAGGCTGTACGGGCCGGCGCTGACCTGTGGCAGGTTGAGCAGAAACTGCGGATAGGGTTCGCCGCGCTCGGCAAATGGCCGTTTGGAGCCGCTGTATACCGGGCCCAGTGGCTGCCCGCCAGCGAACAGCCAGACCTCCAGGTCCTTGAGGAAGACCTGGCCGATGATCAGTTGCAGGCGTTCGGTCGGCGGTGTTTGCAGTTGCACCGCCAGCCACCAGGCACTGCGCGTGTAGCCAATGCGGGCGGTGCCGCGGATCTGCCGGCCTTCCGTCCCGATGCGCTGCAGTACCTCGGCGGCCGTCAGCTGGCCGCTGGGATCTTCCAGCAGCAGGCTGTGTTCGATGCTTACCGGCGCGGCCAGGTCGGCCGTGTCCAGCTTCAGCAGCGGCAACGCGCTGCCCGCCCAGGCCGGCAGGGTGCAGGTCAGGCAGAGCAGCACGAACAGGGAGCGAAGCGTTCGAAGCATCCTGGGCGCCTCATGGCTACTACGAGGGCGCCTTGGTCCGGTGGACGCTATTGGTCTGGGAGCAGTCGGGCGCGCGGGTGAATTCTAGCCGACCAATGGCGCAATGATTGCGCGACGAGTCTCATCCCCCGGGTATCGCCTGATGCAGAGCGCTCCGATCATGCCGCGCGGGCTTGCTCCCCGGTCACCTTTTGCTGGCGAGTCCAGCGATTGGCACGGGTAAAGGTGCCGAAATCGTTGAAGCGCACGCCCATCTCGCGCATCACCCGATGGGCGAAAGGCACGGTCAGCTGGCGGATGTAGAAGGGCTCCTTGACCACGAAATGATGGATCGCATGGCTGCTGCCGAAGTTGAAGCAGAAGGCCTGCAGCGGCCACAGCCACCAGGGGTTGAGCACCTGGGTCTGCTGGATCACGTTGCCCGGCTCGATATCGCCGTAGTAGTGCATGTTGGAGCTGACGAAGTGCAGGCAGAAGGTGCGCAGCACGTTGGGGCCAACCAGCACCACCACGGCGACGTTCACCATGGCCATCACGCTGAGCGTAGTGGCCGACCAGGCGATCGGCGCGCCGAGGGTGGCGCTGGCCCAGTCCAGCAGGTGGAAGCCGAGGAACAGGTACCAGGTCGCCCAGTTGAGCAGCCCCAGCGGCGCATAGACCTTCAGCGTGCGGCTGAGGATCAGCCGGCGATGCGCGGGATTCTTCGCCCGCAGCCAGCGGATGAACGAGCTCATCATGTTGTCGCCGACCATCAGCAGGCGCGCGATGCCCCAGGGCTCGCCGTTGGTGATGGCGCGCTCCTCCATGTCGGCTTCGCTGCCGGAAACCTTGTGGTGGTTCAGGTGCAGCTGGCGGCGCACCCACGGATTGATGGTGCTCGGTCGCGCCAGCCAGACCAGCGCCAGCATCAGGTTGTGCGGCAGTGGCTGCTTGCGGAAGTACATCGAGTGGATCAGGTCGTGCTCCAGCTCGTGGGTTAGCGAGGCGAAGAAGGCATTGAGCAGCAGACAGGCCCACCAGGCCAGGTGGCCGTCGATGTACAGCGCTGCCGAGCCGAGCATGCCGAGCAGGGCGAAGGCCAGGATACCGGCACCGAGGGCGTCCTGATGCTGCAGGATCGGGTAGCGCTGGCGCAGGGCGTTGCCGTGGGCCATCACCTGTTCGCGGATACAAGCCGCGCGCTGCTGGTCAGTAAGGCTTGCGGGAGAAGGGGACATGCCGACATCCTCTTGTTATTGGGCTGTGACTTCACTGTGCCGTTACGGTCGTCAGAGCGCCCGACCGTGCACGCCAACCTGCCTACCGGATACGCCAATCTGCATGACCGCCGAACCCACTACCCTGGCCAGCTGGACCCGCGCACTGCGCAAGCAGCTCGATGCCATCGGGCTCGACAGCGCCGCCCTGTGCCGCGAGGCGGGGCTTGACCCGACGCTGCTCGACGATCCCAATGCACGCTGTCCGCTGTCGCTGACCACGCGTCTGTGGCAATTGGCGGTGGCCGCCAGCGGCGATCCGGCGCTGGGCCTGAAAACCTCGCAGTTCGTCAGCCCGACCACCTTTCACGCTCTGGGCTATGCGCTGATCGCCAGCAGCAGCCTGCGCGAGATGTTCGAGCGCATCGTGCGCTATCACCGTGTGGTCAGCGACGCACTGCAGCTGGAGCTGCGCCAGACAGACAGCGCCTACGAATTTCGCTTTCGTGTACCAGCGGGCAGCCCGGCACCGGCGCCCGAAGCGCTGGACGCCTTCGCTGCGATCTACGTGCGTAGCTGCCGCAACCGTCTGAACCGGGATTTCTCGCCGTTGCTGGTGCAGCTGCAGCGTCCGCATCCGGCCGACCCGGCGCCCTGGCAGGCGGTGTTTCGTGCGCCGTTGCAATTCGATGCCGAGGAGAGCCTGCTGCGTTTTCCCCGCGAGGCATTCGAGCAGCGTTTGGATGACGGCAACCCGGAGCTGGCCGAACACAACGAGACGGTACTTAGGCGCAACCTGGAGCAATTGCAGGCCGCCAGTTGCAGCGAGCGGGTGCGCCGCTGTCTCGAGGCGCAGCTGCCCGATGGCGAGCCCTCAGCCGAGCGTATTGCCCAGTCGCTGCATCTGAGCCTGCGCAGTCTGCAACGCCATCTGGCCGAGGAGGGCACCAGTTACGAGGTGCTGCTCGGTGAGACGCGCCATGCCCTGGCGCTGCGGCATATGCGCGACCCGCGCTGTTCGATCGGTGAAATCGCCTACCTGCTCGGCTTCAGCGACAGCAGCAGCTTCGGCCGGGCCTTCAAGCGCTGGACCGGGCAGACGCCGAGCCAGTACCGCGATGGAAGCAGCGACGCATGACCCAGTACGACCTGATCCTGGCCGGGGCCGGCCATGCCCATCTGGGTGTGTTGCGCCGCTGGGCGCTGGTGGAGCGACCGCCGGGGCGCATCGCCTTGCTCAGTCTCGGTCCCGAGGCCTGGTACGCCGGCATGTTGCCGGGGCTGATCAGCGGCCGGTTCAGCCCGGCCGATTGCCGCGTGGAGCTGCAGCCATTGTGCCGCGCGGCCAAGGTCGATCTGATCGAGGGCGAGATCGCTGCGCTCGATGCCGATGCGCGGATCCTGCAACTCGAAGATGGGCGCCGCCTGCACGGCGAGTGGTTGTCGCTCAATGTCGGTTCCGGCATGGCCATTCCGCCGCAGCAGGGTGACGCCATGCAGGTGCTGGCCGCCAGACCCATCGACAAGCTGCTCGAAGGCTGGCAGCAGTGGCAGGCCGAGCCGCGGCGCATGGCCATTCTCGGTGGCGGAGCCGGCGGCGTAGAGCTGGCCCTGGCCCTGGCCGACCAGTTACCGGCGCTGGCGCTGTTCTGTGGCGGCACCCTGCTCGACGGGCTGGCACCGGGACTGCGCCTGCGCGCGCTGGGTCATCTGCGTCAGCGCGGCGTGCAGGTGCGAGAACATTGTCCGATCGGCCGTATCGAGGACGACTGGCTGCTTAGCGGCGATGAACCCGTATGGCGCGGGCGGCGCCTGCTGCTGGCCAGTGGTGCGCGACCCTGGCCGTGGCTGACGGCCAGCCAGCTGGCCAGCGATGCAGGCGGATTCATCGCTATTCGTCCGACCCTGCAGAGCGAGTCCCATGCGCAGGTCTTCGCCGTTGGCGACAGTGCCAGCCTTGACGGCATGCGCCGTAGCGGCCGCTTCGCGGTGCGTCAGGCGCCGGTCCTCGGCGCCAACCTCCAGGCTGCACTGACGGGGCGGCCGCTACGCCAGTACCGGGCGCAATGGCAGAACGTTGCCCTGCTGGCCACCGGTGATGGTGGGGCTCTGCTCGGCTGGCACGACTGGAGTGGCGGCGGGCGCCTTTACGGGCACTGCAAGGACTGGTTGGACCAGCGTTTCGTAAAACGCCATCGCATGGTCGGGTAGCAGGCGCGGACAGCCGGGGCAGGGAATCGAAAATTGGGTGATTTTTCACCAAGACCACTCATGTCGCCCGGTTAGGCGTCGATACAGTCAATGGGCTTCTACCAAAGGTTGGATTGAGAATCCGTGCGATCAGCAACCGGGGAACTGACCGTCTAAATTCATGGCAGTGTGCTACCAAAGTTTCATGGTGCCGGCGCTTCCAAACTGCTCGAATCCCGGTCATGGTGCCCGGTCTGCATACGGCTGTTTCTCGTCGGGCCTTTCGTACGCGTAGCCTGCCGTACAGGTTGCGCGGGATATTCCAGGAGAGAATCCGTCGTGACCCCGTCCGCCTACAGCGCCTCGTCGCGCACCAGAACAAGAACTCTGAGGTCGGTCATGCAAGCTGCCTTTGTCCGTTCACCCGTTGCCTGTCTTCTTCATGCTCTCGGCCTGGCCGCGCTGATGCTGGTCTACCAGCAGGTGCAGCTGCCGGCCTATGTCAGCGTGCCGTCCTTTCTGTTGCTGGCGCTGTGGCCCTGGCTCGGGCCCTGGCAGCGCCGTGACGATGCTGCGCCTGTCGCACGGCAAGGTGCGGTTAGCGATTTCACCGAACTCAGCCGCGGCCTGTCGCGGCATACCTGTCACAACGCGCTGTCCGCTGCCAGGGTGGCTCATGCCGTCAAGCACCTGGCCGGGCGCCTGCAGTCGCAACTGGCTGCGGTGCAGCAGGTCAGCCAGGCGGCCGAGGCCATCACCCATACCGAGCAGGACAGCGCTGCGCGTGCCGAACACACGCTGGCTGCTGCGCGGCACGTGCGTGAAGCCAGCGCCAACGGCCAGGCCGAACTCAACCAGGCCATCGCGCGCATGCAGCAGCTCAGTGCGCAGACCCTGGCCAGCCGCGAGCTGATCGATGGCCTGGGCAGCCGCACCGAACAGATCGAGCAGGTCACTCAGGTGATCCAGTCCATCGCCAGCCAGACCAACCTGCTGGCGCTCAACGCCGCCATCGAGGCCGCCCGGGCCGGCGAGATGGGCCGCGGTTTCGCCGTGGTTGCCGACGAGGTGCGCAACCTCGCCGCGCGTACCGCCAGCGCCACCGAGGAAGTCAGCCAGATGATCGCCGACATCCGCCAGCAGAGCACGGCGGTGGTCGCTCACATCCAGCGTCAGAGCGTCGAGCTGGAGCAGGCTGCGCAGCAGATCGAGAGCGCTGGCAGCCATCTGCACGGCATTGCCGACCAGGCCGAGGAGGTCGAGCAGCAGGTGGCGCAGATCAGCGCCGGTACCGCCGACAATCACCAGCGTCTGGCCAGTCTGTCGGCAGCTGCGCTGCAGTTGCAGGACGACGTACAGGGCAGCGAGGGGCAGACGCGGCAACTGGCTGATGCGGCCGAACAACTGGTCGGTCAGGCCGAGACGGTCAGCGAGCAGCTCGCCGAGGTGGGGCTGGATGACTATCACCAGCGTGCCTATGACCTGGCCCGTGAAGGCGCAGCCGCCATCGCCGCGCAGTTCGAGCAGGATCTGCAGAGTGGCCGCATCAGCCTCGACGATCTGTTCGACCGCAATTACCAGCCGATCGCCGGCACCCAGCCACAGAAGTACCGCACGCGCTTCGACCAGTACGCCGATCAGGTGCTGCCGGCCTTGCAGGAACCGCTGCTCAAGCGCCACGAGGGTCTGGTCTTCGCCATTGCCACCACCCCGGAAGGCTACGTGCCGACTCACAACGCCGCGTTCAACCATCCGCCCAGCGGCGACCCGGCGGTGGATGCCGCCCGTAGTCGCGGCAAGCGCCTGTTCAACGACCGTACCGGCTTACGGTGTGGCAGCCACACGCAGGGGCTGTTGCTGCAGACCTACATGCGCGATACCGGCGAGCTGATGCACGATCTGTCGGTGCCGATCATGGTACGCGGGCGGCACTGGGGGGGTATGCGTCTGGGTTATCGCCCGGAGCCGTGAGGGCGATACAGGTTCTGCCCGCCGCGTCATGGGCGGGTGAGCGTGAGGGGTTCGATTGTTTAGTCAGCGCATAACCAAGCGTATGAAAAACCCGATTTAACGCACGTCAAACCCTGTGCGAGGCTGCCAAACCATGATCTCCCCGGCCAGCCACGTCCATGTTCCGCTCTACCGCGTCCCGACGCGGAAGCGACCGTTGGAGCGGCTCAACCCGCTGTTGACGATCATCCTCGCCTTCTGGGCGCTGTGGCATTGCCGCCACGCGCGCCCGCCGGACGCCGTCCCCACCCGCTGAATACCGATGGCTGCGCCATGCCCGCAGCTGCTGCTACCACTTTGTCTGCCTGTGCAACCTGTTCAAGAATCGAACGGGCCGTGCGGACACCGAGCGCCCGACTGGCGCAAGCGAGTGCAATATGACGACTTTCGCTGCTGTGCAGGAAGCCCAGGATTTCCTGGCCGGCAACCCCGATATCGAATTGATCGAGCTGTTCATCCTCGACGCCAACGGCGTGCCGCGCGGCAAGCTGCTGCACCGCGAGGAGCTGCTGGCGCTGTACCAGAGCGGCCGGCCGCTGCCGAGCACCATGCTCGGCCTTTCCATCCAGGGCGAGGACGTCGAAGACTCCGGCCTGGTCTGGGAGGTGGGCGATATCGACTGTCGCGCCTACCCGCTGCCCGGCAGCCTGGTGCGTCTGCCATGGCGGCAGATCCCCACGGCGGCCGTGCAGGTGTCGATGCACCCCAGCGAAGGCCTGCCGGCCACGCCGGCCGACCCGCGCCAGTTGCTGGTGCGGGTGATCGAGCAGCTCGAAGCCGACGGCTATCACCCGGTGATGGCTTGCGAGCTGGAGTTCTACCTGCTCGATCAGACGCGCGACGCCAACGGCCGCCCGCAACCGGCGCTGGACGCTGACGGCGGTCGCCCGCGGCAGACCCAGGTCTACGGCCTGCGCGAACTGGAGCAGATCGAACCCTTCCTGCGCGACCTCTATGCCGCCTGCAAGGCCCAGGGCATCCCGGCCCGCACGGCGATTTCCGAGTACGCCCCCGGCCAGGTGGAAATCACCCTGGAACACGGTCCGGCACTCGCGGCCATGGATCAGGCGGTGCGCTACAAGCGTCTGGTCAAGGGTGTCGCTCACGCCCACGGCATGCAGGCCTGCTTCATGGCCAAGCCGTTCGCCGAGATCGCCGGCACCGGCATGCACATGCACGTGAGTCTGGCCGACGCACAAGGCGAAAACCTGTTCGCCAGCGAGGACCCGGCCGGCACGCCGCTGCTGCGCCAGGCGGTCGGCGGCATGCTCGCCAGCCTGCTCGATTCGCTGCTGCTGTTCTGCCCCAACGCCAACTCCTACCGGCGCTTCCAGGCCAACAGCTACGCACCGCTGGCGCCCACCTGGGGCGTGGACAACCGCACCGTCAGCCTGCGCGTACCCGGTGGTCCGGCCAACACCCGACACGTCGAGCACCGCATCTGTGGCGCCGATGCCAACCCCTATCTTGCCGCCGCGGCCATTCTGGCCGGGATTCACCGGGGCATTCGCGAGCACCTCGATCCCGGCGCGCCGGTCGAGGGCAACGGCTATGCCCAGGCCACGGAGCACCTGCCTACCCAGTGGTCGGCGGCGATCCACGCGCTGGAGCATTCCGAGTGGGCGCGGGAGGCTTTCGGCGAGCAATTCCTCAAGGTCTTTCTCGCGGTCAAGCGTGCCGAATATCGCCAGTTCATGGGCGAGGTCGGCGAGCAGGACTGGCGCTGGTACCTGAGCAACGCCTGACTTAACAGCATCGCGGCTGAAGCCGCTCCTACAACGCGGAAATCGTAGGAGCGGCTTCAGCCGCGAATCCGGATTCATCGGTGCGAGCGCACCCCAAGGACATGCAATGAACGCGATCAAGCAACCTGTCAAACCCGCCGCCGAGCGCGCGCCTTCCTATTACGCGGCGTCGCTCAATTTCGAGACCGACTACCCGACGCTGCAGGGCAGCGTGACCGTCGACGTGGCCATCATCGGTGGCGGCTTCACCGGCATCGCCACGGCAGTGGAACTGGCCGAGCGTGGCCTCAAGGTAGCCGTGGTGGAGACCAACAAGATCGGCTGGGGCGCCAGTGGGCGCAACGGCGGGCAGGTCACCGGCAGCCTGTCCGGTGACGAGGCCATGCGCAAGCAGATGCGCAAAACCCTGGGTGACGAGGTGGACGACTTCATCTGGCATCTGCGCTGGCGCGGCCACGAGATCATCAAGAGCCGTGTGGCCAGGTACGGCATCGACTGCGACCTCAAGCACGGCCACCTGCATGCGGCGATGAAGCCCAGCCATATGGATGAGCTCAAGGCCGCCTACGACGAGGCGCTGCGTCGTGGCATGGGTGACGAGGTAACGCTGCTCGACGGCGCCGGGGTGCGTGCGCAACTGGGCAGCGACCTGTACTGCGGGGCGATCAAGAACACCCGCAACATGCACCTGCACCCGCTCAATCTGTGCATTGGCGAGGCCAAGGCGGCCGAAAGCCTGGGTGCGCTGATCTTCGAGCATTCCGAAGTGCTGGACATCGTTCACGGCCCGCGTCCGGCGGTGGTCACCAAGGGCGGCCGCATCGAGGCCAAACAGGTGCTGCTGGCCGGCGACGTCTACCACAAGCTGGAGCGGCGCAAGCTCAAGGGCCTGATCTTCCCAGCCATGGGCGGCATCGTCACCACCGCGCCGCTGGGCGAGCTGGCCCGCGAGATCAACCCGCAGGACCTGGCCGTTTACGACTGCCGCTTCGTGCTCGACTACTACCGCCTCACCGCCGACGGCCGCCTGCTGTTCGGCGGTGGCTGCAACTACTCCGGGCGTGACTCGCGCGATATCGCCGGCGAGCTGCGTCCATGCATCGAGAGCACCTTCCCGCAGCTCAAGGGCGTACAGATCGACTTCCAGTGGAGCTGCGCCATGGGCATCGTGATGAACCGCATCCCGCAGCTGGGCAAGCTCTCGTCCAACGTCTGGTACTGCCAGGGCTACTCCGGCCACGGCATCGCCACCACCCACATCATGGGCGAGATCATGGCCAAGGCCATCACCGGCGATCTGGAGCAGTACGACACCTTCGCCGCCTGCAAGCACATCAAGGTGCCGCTGGGCGACCAGCTCGGCAACCCGATGCTGGCGGCGGGCATGTGGTACTACCAGATGCTGGAAAAGCTGCGCTGAGTTCTCGTCGCTGCCACTCGATGCGGCGTTTGCCCAGCCGGCAGCGCCTCAGGAGGCCAACTGGCGCAGGCGCTCAAAGTCGAGAATCTCGATCTCGCCATAGGTCAGCTGGACCACGCCCAGCGCCTGCAACTCCTTGAGGATCTGATTGGTGGTCTGGCGCGACAGCGAGAGCATCAGCGCCAGCTGCTCCTGAGCCAGGTGCAGCACCCGGCGCGGCTCGCTCTCGCCATAGTTCTCGGCAATCAGCAGCAGGCGCCGGGCCAGGCGTGGTGCGGCCGGCAGCAGGCTCATGTCCTCCAGGGCGACGAAGGCCAGGCGCAGCTTGTGGCTCATCAGCAGGGCGAAGTCGCGCCAGTATTGTGGCTCGCGTTCGAGCAGTGCGAGCAACTCGTGCTGGGGTAGCAGCAGCAGGGTGCTGGGGCTTTCGGCGAAGGCGTCATGGGTGCGCGGCAGGCCGTCGAACAGGGAAATCTCGCCGAACCAGTAGGGTGGCTCGACCAGCGTCAGCAGCGCCTCCTTGCCGCTCTCGCTGACCGCACCGACGCGCACCGCCCCTTCCACCACCGCATACAGCCCGCTGGGTTTGTCGCCACGGCGAAACAGCCGCTGGCCGGCCTCCAGGCGCTGAATCTGGGCCATCTGCAGCAGGCTCTGGGTCAGCGACCGGGGCAGTGCGGCGAACCAGTGGCCCTGGTTCAGCAGGCTGAGGTACTGACGGGGATCGGACATTGCGGCTCCTGTGAGGTTGCGCGGCGGTGTGGCCATCCCTGCCATTGTCGGCTAGCCGACAGTGCGACGAAGCGTGGTGAGGTGATCATGCCCGGGCCCGTTTCACACATGAGGACCATAACAATGAAAACCCTCGTCGATCATCTGGCGCAGTATGCCGCCTACCATCGCGACCGGCGCAACATCGCCAGCCATTTCATCGGTATCCCGATGATCGTGCTGGCCGTCGCCGTGTTGCTGTCGCGCCCAGGCTTCGAACTCGCCGGTCTCTGGCTGGCACCTGCCACTCTCACCGCTCTGGCCGCCGCAGTGTTCTATCTGCGCCTGGATACCCGTTTCGGCCTGGTCATGACGCTGCTTCTGGGGTTGTGCCTGTGGTTCGGCGCCGCTCTGGCGACCGCGTCCACCGCACTGTGGCTGACGGCGGGCATCGGCCTGTTCGTGGTCGGCTGGATCATCCAGTTCGTCGGTCATTACTACGAAGGGCGCAAGCCGGCGTTCGTCGACGACATCATGGGCCTGGCCATCGGTCCGCTGTTCGTAGTGGCCGAACTGGCTTTCCTGCTCGGCCTGCGCAAGGAGATCGAGCACGCCGTGGTGGACATCGCCGGGCCGACCTGCATTCGCGAGAAGAAGGCGCTGGCCTGAGCGCTCGACGCACCACGCCTTTCCTGATCGTCGCGGCTGCAGCTCCTGCCTTTGCGGGAAGGGCTACAGCCGCGCGCCCTTCTAGTACATCGCCATCCACTGCGCCGTCAGCGAGCGGGTGTGACGGTCCACGGTAATAGGCGCGAATGGGCGGCCGGAAACGCTCTGCAGGGTGTTGCTCTGGCTGTTCATGTCAGCCAGCGCGGCACGCAAATAGCTCCAGCGCGTCTGCAACTTGGCCACCTGTGGGTCGGCTTGCTCCTCCAGCGCCTGCAGCTCGCTGTCGATGGCCGGCAGCAGCAGGCGTTCGTCCTGTCCGAGGTAGGTGCCGGGCTGCTCCCGGGCAATCTCGAAGGTGCCCAGGTAGGAACGGCTGAGGTACTGCACGCTGAGGTATTCGATCTTCGCCGCCAGCTCGCTCTGGCTCTCGGCGCCGGGCAGGGCGCGGGCCGCGCTGAGAAAATCGCGCAGGGCACGGCTGAGGTCCTCGGGGAAACGCCAGGGAACGTTTTCGTCACCGGGGCCATAGGAAACACCGTTGCGCAGTTGGGTAACGAGTGCCTGATGGGCGCTGGTGAGTTCGGCGCTACC
Organism: Pseudomonas sp. Z8(2022); assembly: GCF_025837155.1. Lineage (NCBI taxonomy): Bacteria > Pseudomonadati > Pseudomonadota > Gammaproteobacteria > Pseudomonadales > Pseudomonadaceae > Pseudomonas > Pseudomonas sp. Z8(2022). The sequence goes on from NZ_CP107549.1 coordinate 280,688, forward strand.
TTGCGGCAGGCTCTGCATGGCGCTGGCCAGAGCGGCGAGGTCGGTGTCCAGACGCTGCTGATGAGTCCTCTGGAAACCTTCGCCACGTAACAGCATCAGGCTGCTGGTAGCGCGGCTGGCATGTATCTGAATCTGTTCCTGGGGGCTTACGGCTTCGGCGAAGGCCATGGGCGAGAGCCCGACGAAGAGTCCGAGCGACCAGAGAAATGCATGACGCAACAGTGCTTTACAGCGCATCCGGGGTGCTCCTTGTTATTGTTTTGAGCAGGTATGCATTGGCGGCGTCAACGACGCAGCGTCAAGGTTACTGCGCCAAGCGTAGCGGGACATGACCCGAAAGAGTGATTTCGTCGGAAATCGCTACTGTTCGGTGGCAATCGTCAGATTGCGCAGGTACTCGGCGCTGAAGCTGTCGGCGGGGAAAAAGGTTTCCAGTGCCAGTTCGGCCAGGGTCACGTCGTTCGGGGTGCCGAACACCGTGGTGGTGCTGATCAGGCTCAGCACCCCGGCGTCGGTACGCAGTTGCACCGGCATCAGCACGGCTTCGGCGGGAGCCTCGCCATCATCCTCCGACGCGGGGTAGGTCAGCAGCTCGTCATGCAGGGCATAGAGCTGCTGGTCGCCGCTGATCTCGGCGTCGCGGCGCAGGCGCAGCAACAGGTGCGCGCGCCATTGCGCCAGGTTGACGATGCGCGGAGCCAGCCCCTGCGGATGCAGGGACAGGCGCAGCACGTTGAGCGGCGGGCCGAGGAGAAAGTCCGCCACGCCTGCGAGAAAGGGCGCGACCGAGGCATTCGCCGCGAGCAGGTTCCACTGCCGGTCGATGGCCAGCGCCGGATAGGGCTCATGAGCCTTGAGCAGCTGCTCGATGGCCTGGCGCGCCGGCTCCAGTACCGGGTCGGCGAGATCGTGCTGGCTGTACAGCGGGGCGAATCCCGCCGCGCTGAGCAGGCGATTGCGTTCGCGCAGGGGAATCTCCAGCTGCTCGGCCAGGTGCAGCAGCATTTCGCGGCTGGGCTGGGCGCGTCCGGTTTCGACGAAGCTCAGGTGGCGGGTGGATATCTGAGCCTCGCAGGCGAGGTCGAGCTGGCTCAGGCGGCGTCGCTGACGCCATTGGCGCAACAGGGCACCGACGGTCTGGGAGTTCGTATTCATGGCCTGCACGATAGTCCAGCCAGGTCATGTCAGCCATTACCTGGCAGGTAATCGACGCACTGCGCGTTTCGGCGAAATCTGTAGGCCAGGCACCACCCCGGTGCCCCTTACGGAGGATTCGCCATGAACGCACTGCAACCCAACCCGATGCTGCGCAAAGCCCTCTTGCTCGATGGTCTGCTCAGTGGTGTCACCGGCCTGCTGCTGGTTCTGGCGGCTGGCTGGCTGGGCGCCTTCCTCGAACTGCCGCGCCTGTTGCTGCTGCTCGCCGGCAGCGCTTTGCTGCCCTTCGCCGCGATGCTGGTGTGGTTGTCCAGCCGCGCCGAGATCAGCCGCCCGGTGATCTGGGCGGTGATCGCGGTCAACCTCATCTGGGTGATCGACAGCCTGCTGCTGCTGGTGGTCGGCTGGGTGTCGCCGAACCTGTTCGGCTACGCCTTCGTCATCGCACAGGCGCTGGCAGTCGGATTGCTGGCCGAACTGCAATGGTTCGGGCTCAGGCACTCGCAGGCGGCCGTGATCTGATGGCCCCGGTTCAGAGGCCGCGCAACGCCAGTTCGGCACCGAGCAGCAACAGGCCGATGAAGAACCAGCGCTTGAAGCGCTCCGCGCTGATGCGTTTGCGCAGCCACTGGCCGGCAGCCATGCCCAGCAGAGCGGGCAGCAGGGCGAGGGCCGACAACCCCAGCACCGCCGGTTGCAGCAGCTCGCCGCTGTGACCCAGCGCTGCCGCCAGGGCCAGGGTCGAGGCGCTGAATGACAGGCCCAGGGCCTGGACCAGATCGTCCTTTTCCAGACCGATAGCCTGCAGGTAAGGCACGGCGGGAATCACGAACACGCCGGTGACCGCGGTGATGGCGCCGGTGGTCGCTCCGATCAGCGGGCTCAGCCAGCGCTCCCTGATCCGCTCCACGCGAAAATGCACCTTGGCCAGGCCGAGCAGTGCGTAGACCACCAGTGCGGCGCCAAGCCAGCGGGTGGCGCCGGGCAGGTCGAGGCTCTGCAGCAGGCCGGCGACCAGCAGCGTACCGAACGCTATCCCCAGTAGCATCGGCCACAGGCGCCGCAGCATCGGCAGTGGGTTGCGTCCGTCGCACAGTTGCCAGATGTTGGTCACCATCGACGGAATGATCAGCAGCGCGGCGGCCTGCAGCGGCGCCATGACCAGACCGAGCAGGCCGACGGCGATGGTCGGCAGGCCGAGGCCGACCACACCCTTGACCGTGCCGGCGAGCAGGAAGGTGGCCAGTATCAGGGGCAGGTGCTCGGTCATCGCGCCGCTCCCCGTTCATGAATGGCACGGCTGTCGGCGGGGGCCTCGTCGCGCTCGAGCATGCCGTAATCGCGCAGCACCTGGGCCACGCGCAGGCGATAGTGGCTGAAGACCTCCTCGCGCCCGGCGGTCTGCGCACGGCGGTGTTCATCGCGCTGGCGCCAGGCCTGGACCGCGGCTTCATCCTCCCAGAACGACAGCGAAAGGATCTTCCCCGGCTGGGTGAGGCTCTGGAAACGCTCGATGGAAATGAATCCCGGCTGCTCGGCGAGCAACGGGCGCAGCTCCGCGGCGAGGTCGAGATAATGCTGTTGCTGGCCTGGCATGGCCTGAACTTCGAAGATCACGGCGAGCATCGGGCTCTCCTGGCTGGCATTGGTTGAGGTTGCCTGCCAGTATCCACATTTGCTGCACGCCATGTTTCGTCGTGAGGTGAATTATGGAATACGCACCGGGTTTCAGTTCGATCGCCGCTCTGCTCGCCGATGCCGGACGCGCTGCCATGGTCTGGGCGCTGATGGACGGCAGCGCGCGTCCCGCCGGCGAGCTGGCCTTGCTGGCAGGGCTGTCGCCATCGTCCACCAGCGCACATCTGGCCAAGCTGGTAGAGGGCGGTCTGCTGGCGCAGCAGCGTCACGGGCGCAATCGCTATTACCGCCTGGCCGGGCCGGAGGTGGGGCAGCTGGTCGAGGCGCTGGCCAATGCAGCACTCGCCGCGCAGCCACGGCAACCTCGTGCCATACCGATCTCACGTGGTACGCCGCAGGCGATGCGCGAGGCGCGCACCTGCTACGACCATCTGGCCGGCGAGCTGGCGGTTGGCATGTTCGAGCGCATGCGTGCAGCCGACTGGCTGAGCGAGGAGGGCGGTGCGCTGAGATTGACCGCAAACGGCGAGCAGGGTCTGCAGGCATTGGGCATCGATCTGCAGCAGGTCAATCGTCAGCGTCGCCAGCGGCTGTGTGCCTGCCCGGACTGGAGCGAGCGCAAGCCGCATCTGGGCGGCGCGCTGGGGGCGGCATTGCTGAAGCTGTGCGAAGGCGAGGGCTGGCTGCGGCGCAGCGGGGGCTCGCGTGCGCTGCAGGTTTCCCCGCAGGGACGCAGGGCGATCATGGCGATCGCCCTGGAGTAGTGGGGCTGCTGTCAGGCCTGGGGGCTGACCGGCTTGCCGCCCTTGGGCTTGAAGTACAGGGTGGTGCCACGGCCCAGGTTGTCCAGGCTGACGTGATCCTTGGCCACCTCGGCCTCGATCAGTTCGTCCTGACCCTCGACCTTGAGGGTGATGCGGGTGATCGCACCGAGCAGGCGGATGTCGCGCACTTCGCCGGCCTGGTAGTCCGGGCTCGGTTCGCTGGCCAGCTCGACTTCGTGCGGACGGAACAGCAGGTGATGATCGCTGCCGACGTAGAGGCGGTTGGCGTCACCGAGGAAGTGGTAGACGAAGTCGCTGGCCGGATGCTCGTAGACCTCGGCCGGAGTGCCGATCTGCTCGATCACGCCCTTGTTCATCACCACGATGCGGTCGGCCACTTCCATGGCTTCTTCCTGGTCGTGGGTAACGAATACGCTGGTCAGGTGCACCTCTTCATGCAAGCGCGCCAGCCAGCGGCGCAGCTCCTTGCGCACCTTGGCGTCGAGGGCGCCGAAAGGTTCGTCGAGCAGCAGCACCTTGGGTTCCACCGCCAGGGCACGGGCCAGGGCGATACGCTGGCGCTGGCCGCCGGACAGCTGTTCCGGGTAGCGATCGCCGAGCCAGTCGAGCTGCACCAGATTGAGCAGTTCGTGGACCTTCTGCTTGATCACCTCTTCGCTCGGGCGCTCGCGCTTGGGTTTCATGCGCAGGCCGAAGGCGACGTTGTCGAACACGGTCATATGGCGGAACAGCGCGTAGTGCTGGAACACGAAGCCGACGTTGCGATCACGCACGTCGTGCTCGGAAACGTCCTCGCCGTGGAAGCCGATGGTGCCGCTGTCCGGGGTTTCCAGGCCGGCGATGATGCGCAGCAGGGTGGTCTTGCCGCAGCCGGACGGGCCGAGCAGGGCGACCAGTTCGCCGCTCTGAATGCTCAGATTGATTTCGTTCAGCGCCTTGAACTGGCCGAACTGCTTGTTGACGCCTTTTACTTCGATACTCATGGCAAATGCCCCTGATTGTTCCGTGGGCCGGGCCGCCTTGGCGGCTCTGCGGCGGTCAGTCGTCTCGGTTGGCTTGCAGTTGGCGGCTCAGACGCGCCTCGCTCCATTGGCGAAGCAGCAATACCACCAGGGCCATGACGAGCAGCAGGATCGCGACGCTGAAGGCAGCGACGATGTTGTACTCGTTGTAGAGAATCTCGATATGCAGCGGCAGGGTGTTGGTGTACCCGCGGATATGCCCGGAAACCACCGAAACTGCGCCGAATTCGCCCATCGCACGGGCAGTGCACAGCACCACGCCGTAGATCAGCGCCCATTTTACGTTAGGCAGCGTGACATGCCAGAACATCTGCCAACCGTTGGCACCGAGCAGGCGCGCGGCCTCTTCCTCGGTGGTGCCCTGCTCCTCCATCAGCGGAATCAGTTCGCGGGCGACGAAGGGGAAGGTGACGAAGATGGTGGCCAGCACGATGCCGGGCACGGCGTAGACGATCTGCAGGTTGTGCGAGTCGAGATACGGCGCGAGATAGCTCTGCGAGCCGAACAGCAGCACGTAGATCAGGCCGGCGACCACCGGCGATACCGAGAACGGCATGTCGATCAGGGTGATCAGGATGCTCTTGCCGCGGAACTCGAACTTGGTCACTGCCCAGGCTGCGGCGACGCCGAACACCAGATTCAGCGGTACCGAGATGGCGGTGGCCAGCAGGGTGAGTTTCAACGCGGAGATGGCGTCCGGTTCGCGGATCGCGTCCCAGAAGAATTCCAGGCCGCGGCTCAGGCCCTGAGTCACCACCATATACAGCGGCAGTACGAGAATCGCGGCGAACACCGCCCAGGCGATGACGATCAGGACAATGGCGCCGACGGAGCGGCTGGCCGGGCGCGCAGCCGCGCTCTGGCCAAGGGTTGCAAGGCTCATGACGGGCTCCTCAGAGTTGCGGCTGGGTACGGCGCTGCAGGATGTTGATCAGCAGCAGCAGGATGAACGACACCACCAGCATGATCACGCCAATGGCGGTCGCACCCGGGTAGTCGTACTGGTCCAGCTTGGAGACGATCAGCAGCGGCAGGATCTCGGTCTTCAGCGGGATGTTGCCGGCGATGAACACCACCGAGCCGTACTCGCCGACGCCGCGGGCGAAGGCCAGGGCGAAACCGGTCAGCCAGGCGGGCAGCAGGCTGGGCAGCAGCACGTGACGGAATACCTGCAATGGATTGGCGCCCAGGCAGGCGGCGGCTTCCTCGACTTCCTTGGGGATGTCGGCCAGCACCGGCTGCAGCGTGCGCACCACGAACGGCAGGGTGACGAATACCAGCGCCAGGGTTATGCCCAGCGGGGTATAGGCGATCTTGAAGGGAAACAGCGAACCGATCAGACCATTGGGCGCGTACAGCGCGGTCAGGGCGATGCCGGCCACTGCGGTGGGCAGGGCGAACGGCATGTCGACCATGGCGTCGATGATCTTGCGGCCGGGGAAGGTGTAGCGCACCAGCACCCAGGCGATGATGGTGCCGAGGATGCCGTTGAGCAGCGCCGCGGCCAGCGCGGTGCCGAACGACAGCTTCAGCGAGAATTGCAGCTGGCGGTTGTTCAGCAATGCCCACCACTGTTCGCCGGTCAGTTGCAGCGAGAAGAGGAACATTGCGCCCAGCGGAATCAGCACGATCAACGCCAGGTAGGTGATGGTGTAGCCCAGGGTCAGCCCGAAGCCGGGTATGACCGGGGAGGTTCGACGAGACATGGGGTGTCCTTTTGTACAGGTCCAGAGTCACGAAGCCCTCCAACCCGGAGGTTGGAGGGCCTTGAGCGGTCGAGCCGAGTTACTGGTTGATCTTGGTGAAGATCTGGTCGAACACGCCGCCGTCGTCGAAGTACTTGGGCTGCGCGTCTTTCCAGCCGCCGAAGTCCTTGTCGATGGTGACCAGCTTGAGGTCCTTGAACTGCTCCTTGAACTCGGCCGCCACCTTCTGGTTGCGCGGGCGGTAGAAGTTCTTCGCGGCGATGCGCTGGCCTTCTTCGCTGTACAGGTGCTCGAGGTAGGCCTCGGCCAGGGCGCGGGTACCCTTGCGGTCGACGTTGGCATCGACCACGGCGACCGGCGGCTCGGCGAGGATCGACAGCGACGGGGTGACGATTTCCAGCTGGTCGCCGCCTTCTTCGGCCAGCGACAGGTAGGCCTCGTTTTCCCAGGCCAGCAGCACGTCACCCAGACCACGCTGGACGAAGCTGATGGTCGAGCCGCGGGCGCCGGTATCCAGCACCGGAGCATGGCGGTACAGCTCGGTCACGAATTCCAGGGCCTTGTCTTCGCTGCCGAATTTCTCGCGGGCAAAGGCCCAGGCAGCGAGGAAGTTCCAGCGTGCGCCGCCGGAGGTTTTCGGGTTCGGGGTGATGACCTCGACGCCATCTTTGACCAGGTCGTCCCAGTCCTTGATGTTCTTCGGGTTGCCCTTGCGCACCAGGAACACGATGGTCGAGGTGTACGGGGTGCTGTTGTCCGGCAGGCGGGCCTGCCAGTTCGGGTCGATCAGCTGCTGGTTGAGGTTGATCGCGTCGATATCGCCGGACAGCGCCAGGGTCACTACGTCGGCACGCAGACCATCGATCACCGCACGGGCCTGTTTGCCCGAGCCACCGTGGGACTGCTGAATGGTCACGGCCGGGTTGCCCTTGGCCTGCCAGAACTTGTTGAAGGCGGCGTTGTATTCGACATACAGCTCGCGGGTCGGGTCGTAGGACACGTTGAGCAGCGGCTGGGCGAAGGCCGGGCCGGCGATCAGGGTGCTGGCCAGTGCGGCCAGGGCGAAACGACGAATGGACATGGTGCAGCTCCTAACTGGTGGAATTCTTGTGTTGGCGTAGTCGGTGTCAGGCGAGGCGAACTGTTTCGAGCCCTCTGGTGGTCCAGTCGGGCTGCATCATGTGTCAGTTGTTCTTGGTGCTCGGCTGTTGCAGGCGGATCTTTTCCTTGCGTTCGATCTGCACTACCTGGCCGTTGTGAACGGTGATTTCCACCGAACCGAATTTCAGGCCATGCAGGGCAGTCTGGATCTCGCGCAGGATGCTGGCTTCATCCTGGCCTTCGAGGTTTCTCAGCGTCGCGGTCATTTCCAGGCTCCTTATGAATTAGGTCGCCACGGCGGCGGTATGGAGTTCCGACGCTGGCGTGGAGCGGATAGTAGAGAGGCTGAAATATTCTTAAAAATACTGTTTTTGAACATTTATATTCTTTTAAGAAATATGGGCGATCATAGACGCCTCATGCCCTTATGTAATAAGCAAAGAAATTCTTATTCTTTTTGTATTGGCTTAACGCTGCCTAGACTGACGCCATTCGATTCAGAGAGGTGCCGTCATGGGCAGCGAAGCAATCCGTTATCTGATCCTGCCGGGCTGGCAGGGCTCGCCCGACGAGCATTGGCAAAGCCACTGGCAGCGCAGCCTGCCCAACAGTTCGCGGGTGGAGCAGGCCGACTGGCTCAATCCGCAGCGCGCGGACTGGGTGGCTGAAGTCAACCGGGCCGTGGCCGCCGATCCGCGCCCGGCAATCCTCATTGCCCACAGCCTGGGATGCGTGACGGTGGCCCATTGGGCCGCGCAGGCGCCGGTCGAGCTTCTGCGTCGGGTACGCGGCGCCTTGCTGGTGGCACCGGCCGATGTCGAGCGTCCGGGTTGCCCCGAGCCGCTGCAGAATTTCGCGCCGATGCCGCGTGATCTGCTGCCGTTTCCCAGCCAACTGGTAGGTTCGGACAACGATGCGGCGGCCAGCGCCCTGCGCGCACTGGAGCTGGCGCGTGCCTGGGGTAGCGAGGCGGCAATCCTGACCGGTGCCGGGCATATCAACGTGAAATCCGGCCATCGCTACTGGGAGCAGGGCTTCGGCTATCTGTATCGCCTGCAGGGCCGTATCGATCAGCAGGCGCGCCTGCGCGCCTGAACAGCCCGTCACGGGCAAACCCTTTCGGAGCGGGATCGGGCCAGGCAGCCGCCCGCTCTTTTTTATGACCTGCCATCCATGGCGGCCGCCCTTCGGTCCGTTGCGGAGCAATGCTGATGATTGCTCCAGGCAATTTTCATTCGCGTACAGGCTGCGCCGGTCAGGTGTGGCTTAGGAGCTGCACATCATGAGTTTTTCACCGGGTTTCCCTCCGCCATTGACCTTCGCCGACTCGGACAAGAGCCCGCTGAGCATCCGCGCCAAGGCGCTGGTATTCGTCGACGAGCGCTCACGTCAGCTGCGCGAGCAGGCCGAGGCCCTGGCGGGCAACGGTCAGCCGCTGCTGATTCTCGGCGAGACTGGCACCGGCAAGGAGCTGCTGGCGCGCTACATCCATCGTCAGAGCGAGCGCGCCGGTCTGTTCGTGGCGGTGAGCTGCGCGGCGATCAGCCCGCAATGGGGGGAGGCCGAGCTGTTCGGCCATGTCGGTGGCGCCCATGTCGGGGCTGCCAGCAGCCGCGCCGGCTGGTTCGGTTCGGCCAATGGCGGCACGCTCTATCTGGACGAGATCGCCGACCTCTCGCGGCCCTTGCAGAGCAAGCTGCTGGCCGCGCTGGAAACCCGCGAGGTGTATCGCGTCGGCGCCAGCCAGGCGCTGCCGGTGGACGTGCGCCTGGTGGCAGCGAGCAGCATCGAGCTGTCCCGCGCCGTGGCTGCCGGTACCTTCGACGAGCGCCTGTATGCCTACCTGTGCGATGGCCAGCTGCAGTTCCCGGCCTTGCGCCAGCGGGTGGGCGATATCCTGCCGCTGGCCGAATACTTCCTCGGTATCCATGCCTCGCGTCTGGGCCTGGCCGTCCCGCAGATCAGCCCGGCGGCGCAGGCCGTGCTGGAAGCGCACCGCTGGCCCGGCAATACCCGCGAACTGGAAAACGTCATCCACTTCGCCCTGCTGCTGGCCGGCAATGGTGAGATCGGGTCGGAACATCTGGAGCTGCCAGGCGTCGCGTAGCCAAGGGCCCGGACTTCATCGGGGCGGGGCCGTTACGGCGCCAGCAGTGATACCGACTTGATCTGCGCCCAGAGCTTTTGCCCGGCGTGAATGCCCAGCTGATCGAAGGAGTAGCGGGTGATCCGCGCCAACAGGCGCTGATCGCCCAGACGCAGGGTCAGCAGCATCTGTGCGTCGAGCGCCTGCCAGCTGTCCACCTGCGCTGGCAGCAGGTTGAGCAGGCTGCTGCCTTCGGCCCGCTGCAGGCCGAGGCTGACGTCGCGCGCCTTGATCTTCACCCGCACCGGGTGGCCGTCGGGTAGCGCTGCATGTGGCAGGCGCAGGCAGGCTTGGCTGCCGGGCAGGCGCAGTTGCAGCAGGTCGTAGGCAGCATCATGACCGCACACTTCGCCATCGATCACCGCTTCGGCATCCTCGTCGCTGGCGAAGGGCAGGTCGGCGCGCAGCAGGGTTTCCTTGAGCGGGCCGCTGGCGCGCACCTGGCCTTCGTCGAGCAGCACCAGGTGATCGGCCAGGCGCGCCACTTCATCTGGCGCATGGCTGACGTACAGCAGCGGAATATCCAGCTCCTCGTGCAGGCGCTCGAGGTAGGGCAGCACCTCCTGCTTGCGCTTGAGATCGAGCGAGGCCAGCGGCTCGTCCATCAGCAGCAGGCGCGGGCTGGTGACCAGCGCGCGGGCGATGCCGACGCGCTGGCGTTCGCCGCCGGACAGCGCCGAGGGCATGCGCTCGAGCAGATGACCGATGCCCAGCAGTTCCAGCGCCTGATCCAGCGCCACCTTGCGCTGTGCGGGCGGGATGCGTTTCTGCCCGTACTCCAGATTCCGGCGCACGCTCAGGTGTGGGAACAGGTTGGCGTCCTGAAACACGTAGCCGATGGCGCGCCGGTGGGCGGGGAGGAAGAACCCGCGCTCGCTGTCCTGCCAGAGTTCACCGGCCACCTGCAGGTAACCCTGCTGCGGGCGATCCAGCCCGGCGAAGCAGCGCAGGCAGCTGGTCTTGCCCGAACCGGAATGACCGAACAGTGCGCTGACGCCCCGCGCCGGCAGGTCGAGGTCCACGTCCAGGCGAAAGCCGGTGTGCTGCAGCAGAAAGCGTGCGCGGATACGCCCGTCATCCGCCATGGGCAGGGGCGCGCTCTTGCCGAGACCGAACATCACCAGGCCCTCAGCTTGCCGCTGCGCCCGCCGTACAGCGCCAGCAGGACGATGAAGGAGAAGGCCACCATGCCGCCGGCCAGCCAGTGCGCCTGGGCGTAGTTCATGGTTTCCACATGGTTGTAGATCTGCACCGACACCACCTGGGTCTTGCCGGGGATATTGCCGCCGATCATCAGCACCATGCCGAACTCGCCAACGGTGTGAGCGAAGGCCAGGATCGATGCGGTGACGAAGCCCGGGCGCGCCAGCGGCAGCACCACGCTGAAAAAGCTGTCCCAGGGGCTGGCGCGCAAGGTCGCCGCGGCCTCCAGCGGGCTCCGGCCGATGGTCTCGAAGGCGTTCTGCAGCGGCTGCACGACGAAGGGCAGGGAATAGAAGATCGATCCCATCACCAGGCCGGTGAAGCTGAAGGTGAAGGTACCCAGACCCAGGCTCTGGGTCAGCTGGCCGAAGAATCCCTTGGGCCCCATGCTCACCAGCAGGTAGAAGCCGATCACCGTCGGCGGCAGCACCAGCGGCAGCGCCACCACGGCACCGACCGGGCGTTTGAGCCAGGAGTCGGTGCGGCTCAGCCACAGTGCGATCGGCGTGCCGATGATCAGCAGCAGCACGGTGGTCAGCGAGGCCAGTTCCAGGGTCAGGACTATGGCATCGAGGTCGTTCTTCGACAGCGGCATGGGCGGGTTCCGGCAACTGGCGTCTGGACAAACGTAGCCCGGACGCAATCCGGGGCCTGCTCAGGCAGATGGCCCCCGGATTTCATCCGGGCTACAGGGATTACAGTTTATAGCCGAACGACTCGATCACCCTGGCGGCTTCCGCGCCTTTCAGGTACTCGACCAGTGCTGTCGCGGCCGGATTGTTCGCGCCTTGCCTGAGGATCACCGCATCCTGCCTGATCGGGTCATACAGGGCCTGCGGCACGATCCAGGCCGAACCGCTGCCGAGCTTGCCGTCCCTGTACACCTGCGACAGCGCGACGAAACCCAGTTCGGCATTGGCGGTGGAGACGAACTGGTGCGCCTGGGTGATGTTCTGGCCCTCGACCAGCTTGGCTTTCACCGCCTCGCTCAGGCCCAGCCTGTCCAGCACCTGCGCCGCTGCCAGGCCATAGGGCGCAGCCTTCGGGTTGGCGACGGCCAGGTGCCTGAACTGGCCGGCTTTCAGCGCTGCATCGGTACCGTCGAGGTAGCTGGCATCGGCCGACCACAGCACCAGACTGCCGATGGCGTAGGTGAAGCGCGAGCCCGGTGCGGTCGCGTTTTCGCTTTCCAGCCTGGCCGGCGTCGTGTCATCGGCGCTGAGCAGCACATCGAACGGCGCGCCGTTGTTGATCTGCGCATAGAACTGCCCGGTGGCGCCGAAGGAGGCGACCAGCTTGTGCCCGGTGGCTTTCTCGAATGCCGGCGCGAGGGCCTGAAATGGCGCGGTGAAGTTGGCGGCCACCGCGACCTTGACCTCGTCGGCCATGACAAAGCTGGTGAACAGCAGACCGAGTGCGAGCAGGCTGTGCATGAGAGGCTTGAGCATATGGCGTCCCTGTTGTCCTGGGCGGGAGGACGAATGCGGCAATCCTACATCGTTATGTCATTTTGTATATAGCGCCGGTAGCGTGCCGCCTTGATGGGCGATGGATGCATCCATGACTATCGGTGCAGTGATCCTGCAGCCGGCGGCACTCAACTGGCCTTGCGCTTGCCCGCAGACAGCCGCGAGACGCCCAGCAGCACCAGCGCCAGGCCGCCGATCTGGTACAGGGTGATGGCTTCGCCAAGCAGCGCCCAGGCGGCGAGCAGCGTCAGCACCGGGCCAAGGTTGCCGAACAGGGCGGCATGGCTGGCGCCCATGCGCTGCACCGCCAGCGCCATCCAGTAGATCGGCAGCACCGTCGACAGCAGCGCCATCAGCGAGCCGTGCAGCCACACCTCGGCCGGCAGGTTGAGCAACTGCGCGGGGTCACGGGTGAGGCCGTAGTGCGCCAGCACCATGATCGCCGAGGCGCCGCCAGCCAGCCCGGCCAGGCGCATCGAGCCGACCCGGCGAATCACCACGCCGGTGCCCAGGTAATACAGGGCGTAGGTCACCGCACTGGCGAACACCCAGGCGGCGCCGAGCAGGATCTGCTCGCTGTCGCCCTCGACGCGGATGTCATGCACCAGCGCGATGCCCAGACCCAGGTAGCACAGGCCCAGAGCGAGGAAGGTGCGCGGCCCCGGTCGTTCACCCATTGCCAGCATCTGCAACAGCAGCACCAGGGTCGGATAGGTGAACAGGATCAGCCGCTCCAGCCCGGCGCTGATGTACTGCAGGCCGTAGAAATCGAACAGACTCGACAGGTAGTAGCCGAACATCCCCAGCAACAGGACGTGCACCCAGTCCCTGGCCGACAGCCGTGCCTGCCCGCTGCCCCGGCTCAACCACAGCAGCCAGGCAAACAGCGGTAGTGCCAGGCCCATGCGCAGGCTCAGCACGGTGACGGCGTCCACTGGCGCTGCGGCATAGGCGAGCTTGACGAAGATGGCTTTCAGGCTGAAGCCGGTGGCCGAAAGCACGGCGAACAGCACGCCGTTGTCCAGGCTGCGTTGGTAGGTGGCGGTCAGTGCGTTCATGAGCGGGGCTGCGGCAGGAATCGAGCTGTTATTCTGAGAGGAAAGCTGCGCGGCCAGAATCGCAATTTCACGAAGATGGCTTTCTGATCTGGAGAAGGCTCCATGCATTTCGATTTGCCCGACCTGCGTCTGATCGCGGCGATTGCCGCCACCGGCAGCCTGAGCAAGGCGGCGGCGACCTTTCCCGTCGCGGTGTCGGCGGCCAGCACCCGCCTGCGCCTGTTCGAGGAGCGCTGCGGGCTGACCCTGTTCGTGCGCAGCAGCGACGGCATGAGCCTGACCCCGGCTGGTCGCCTGGTGCTGGAAGCCTGCCAGGGCGTGCTCAAGGAGGCCCGCCAGCTCAGCGAAACCCTGCAGGAGCTCAATGGCGAGCGGCGTATAACCCTGCGCCTGGCGGCTTCGACGGTGGCCAACAGCACCTTTCTGCCGGCGGCGCTCGGGCCGTTCCTGGCCGATTACCCGGAAGTGGATCTGCAGCTGGCCGAGTACAACAGCAAGGATGTGCTGCAGGCAGTCAGCGACGGCAGCATCGATATCGGCGTGTATGACGGCAACCTGCCCACCGACAATCTGCTGTCGCTGCCGTTTCGCAATGACCGCCTGGTGCTGCTGGTGCCGCAGGGACATGCGCTGATCGGCCAGCCCCCTGCTTCGCTGCGCAGTGCGCTCAACTTTCCCTTCGTCTGCCTGCCGGCCGAGCGCGCGATGCAGCGCTTCATCGAGTACATGGCGGTGCGCAACGCGCTGCCATTGAAGGTGCGGGTGCGCGCGCCGAGCTTCGATGCCATCGCCCAGCTGGTGGCGCAGGGTGTCGGCGTGTCCATGCTCCCCGAGGTGGCCGCGACCCGCTTTGCCCAGGAACTGCCGGTGGCGGTGGTGATGATGGAGGATGTCTGGGCCACCCGCGAGCTGCGCCTGTGCGTGCGCAGCTGGGATGCGTTGTCGTCCCATGCGCGGCAGTTAGTCAGTTATCTCTCGCCCGAGCGGTCATCCGGCGACGACCTGAGTGCGTGACGTAGGAGCGGCTTCAGCCGCGATAGAACCGCTCGCCGCTAAAGCGCCTCCCACGGTGCGTGGTTTGAGCGGCTGCCAGTGCAGTGTGGGAGGGGCTTTCGGCTCTGGCGTCCTGCTTCGCGCTACCTCCTGCATCCATGCAGTCGTAGCCGCGACAGCCCCCACCAGCACTTCCACTGCACATCACTTGAAGAACTGGCTGGGTGTCAGACCGAACTGCTTCTTGAACATGGTGGTGAAGGCGCTGGGGCTGTCGTAGCCCAGCTCCCCGGCGATGTCGATGATCTTCTCGCCCAGTGCGATGCGCTCCAGCGCCAGCAACAGGCGCGCCTGCTGGCGCCATTGGCCGAAGGTCATGCCGGTGCCTTTCTGGAACAGGCGCTGGATGGTCTTCTCATCCAGGCCCAGGCGGTCGCTCCAGTCAGTCAGGGTTGAGCCGTCACCGGGATGATCCTGCAGCGTCGTGCAGATCGGTTGCAGGCGCGGATCGGCCGGCTGCGGCAGGTGCAGCGGCAGGGTCGGCAGGATGCGCAGTTCGTCGAGGATCAGACGCATCACCCGCGCCTCGCGCGAGTCCTCGGCATAGGGATGGGTGATCTCGACGGCAGCGCGGATCAGCTCGCCCAACAGCGGCGAGATGGCCACCGCGCGGCACTCGGTGGGCATGTCCGGCAGGCTGTCAGGGCGCACGAACAGGCTGCGCATCTTGACGCTGCCGACACAGCGGATCGCGTGCACCTGGCCGCTCGGCATCCAGATGCCTCGGCTCGGCGGCACCGTCCACTGGTTCATCGCCGAGGTCACCACCATCACCCCGGATATGGCGTAGATCAGCTGGTGCTTGTTGCGGTGCGAGTGCGGCTCGATGACGGCGTTGACCGGGTAATCCGTGGCGCTGCTGCTGACCAGCCAGGGAGAGGCGTCGATGTCGGCCAGCAGTTTTTCGGGCAAGCGCATGGGTATGCCTTTTTTGCGAGGGTTGTTTCCCGATCTTCGTGAGACAGGCGGTTGAGCGGAGCCTAGCATAGCGCCGTCCCTTACCTCGTCCGGAAGCTTCAAGCATGTCCAGCAGTCCTGCCGCTACCTCCCTGGCTGGTGCTTCGCCCGTCGCTCAGGCCAGCCCCCTGGTGATGCGCGTGATCGGCGCCTGCGCCCTGGCTCACCTGATCAACGACCTGATCCAGGCGGTGTTGCCCGCCATCTACCCGATGCTCAAGCTCAACTACGGCCTGAGCTTCGCGCAGATCGGCCTGATCACCCTGACCTTTCAGCTCACCGCCTCGCTGCTGCAGCCCTGGGTGGGCTATCACACCGACCGCCATCCTAAGCCCTGGCTGCTGCCGGCCGGCTCGCTGTGCACCCTGGTCGGCATCCTCATGCTGGCCTTCGTTGGCAGCTTCCCGGCGATCCTCATGGCTTCGGCGCTGGTGGGTATCGGCTCGTCGACCTTCCACCCCGAAGCGTCGCGCATCGCTCGCCTGGCCTCGGGCGGGCGCTACGGCCTGGCGCAGTCCACCTTCCAGGTCGGCGGCAATGCCGGCACTGCCTTCGGCCCGCTGCTGGCGGCGGCCATCATCATTCCCTACGGCCAGGGCAACGTCGCATGGTTCGGCCTGTTCGCCGCCTTCGCCATCGTCGTGCTGTACGGCCTGAGCCGCTGGTATCGCCACCACCTGACGCTGTTCAAGCTCAAGCAGGGCGGTGTAGCTACTCACGGGCTGTCATCCGGGCGGGTGAAGTTCGCCTTGCTGATCCTGGCGCTGCTGGTGTTTTCCAAGTACTTCTACATGGCCAGCTTCACCAGCTACTTCACCTTCTTCCTGATCGAGAAGTTCGACCTGTCGGTGGCCAGCTCGCAGCTCTACCTGTTCCTGTTTCTCGGCGCGGTGGCAGCCGGCACCTTCTTCGGCGGGCCGATTGGCGACCGCATCGGGCGCAAGCAGGTGATCTGGTTCTCCATCCTCGGCGTGGCGCCGTTCTCCCTGCTGCTGCCGCACGTCGACCTGTTCTGGACGGGCGTGCTGAGCATGGTGATCGGCTTCATACTCGCCTCGGCATTCTCCGCCATCGTGGTCTTCGCCCAGGAGCTGATGCCGGGCAACGTCGGCATGATCGCCGGGCTGTTCTTCGGCCTGATGTTCGGCTTTGGCGGCATCGGCGGGGCGCTGCTGGGCTACCTGGCGGACATCCACGGCATCGAGGAGGTATTCCTGATCTGCTCCTTCCTGCCGCTGCTGGGCATCCTCACTGCGCTGCTGCCAACTCTGAAGGCGCGTTAACCCATCCGTCGCCACACGCTGGCCAGCCAGGGTTGCTGGTCGCGTGGCAGGCCGGCGGGGCGGTAGTAGTGCTCCAGTTCGACGAAGCCGGCTGCCGTGAGTCGTGCGCGCCAGCGTTCCAAGTCGTGGTAGCTGCCGTAGCGCGGGCCGTTCCAGCCTTCCTGATTCTCACCACGCGGGTTGGAGCTGAACAGCACGCCGCCGGGCTTGAGTGCCGCGTGCAGCTGGCCAAGCACACGCGGCAGTTCCTGATCCGGCACGTGGAACAGGCTGGCGTTGGCGAAGATGCCATCGAAATGCGCGGCTGGCAGATCCAGTTCGAGAAAGCTCTGCTGCCACACCTCGCAGTCGCTGTCGGCTTGCGCCATGGCGACGAACTCGGCGCAACCGTCGAGGCCGATGGCCTCATGGCCGAGCCTGCTGAAGGTGCGCAGGTCGCGCCCCGGACCGCAGCCGAAATCGAGAATGCGCCAGGGCTTTTGACCTTCGATATGACGCAGCAGCGCGGCGATGTTCTGGCTCACGTCATGGTCGCGGGTACCTTCGCGAAAGTCCTCGGCGCTGCTCTGGTAGTGGGCCAGGGTGAGGGCGCTGATCTGCGCGAGTTCTTCGGGGCTCAGGGGCATGATGGCGGTCCGCAAAAGAAGGCATTAAACCTGCTGGCGGTGGCTGCTGGCCAGTGAGGCGGGTGATGCCACAAGGCCGCCAATGAACCACCGCTGAGCTTTGACAGTCCCATTTTCCGAGGGGTACAGGCCGGCTGGCTGCAGTCGGGCGCCCACAATCAGGAGAAAATGCGATGGTTACGCACTACAAGGTCTCTGGCCACCTCGCGTGTGGCTCTCATGGTGAAAAGCTGTCCTCCACCAGCGATCTGGCCAAGGTCAAATGCCGCAATTGCCGCAAGACCGAAGTCTTCACCGAAGCACGTCGTAAAGCCCGCAATTCCGCCCGCCGCGCCGCGCGTCGGGAAAAGACTGCCACTGCCGTCAGCGACTGGCGCACCTCCTGGGAGGCGCGTCTGGCCGCCTTGCCAGGTCCGCAGCGTTTGCCGCGTGGTTTCGGCGACCAGGCATACGTCTAGCCGGGTGACGAGCGCTGCAGGCACCTCGGCCGCGAGCCGAGCCGCCGCGCCGGTCGCGGCTGAGGTGCTTCCGGCGTTTCGCTGCCGTGGTCCATCCAGGTCTTGAGTTCGATACGCGCAACAGGCTGTTCCCGCGTTTGCTCCGTAGCTCGGCTTTGCCTTAGATTGGCCGGCTCACCTCGACCGGAACCGCCCGGTCATGCCTCAAGGTCTGCGTCGTGTCTGCTGCTCTGCCCGCTTCCGTTTATCGTCTTCCCGGTTTTCTGTCGTTTCTCATCGCCCGCATCGTCGTGGTTTTCGCGGTGCAGATTCAGGCCGTCGTGGTGGCCTGGCAGGTCTACGACCTGACCCGCGATCCGCTGTCGCTGGCCTATGTGGGTCTGGCCCAGTTCATCCCCATGCTGCTGCTTTTGATGCCGGCCGGCGATCTGATCGACCGCTACGACCGCAAGCTGATCCTCATGCTCAGCTGGGTGGTCGAGGGTGGATGCGCCGCCGCGCTGCTGTGGCTCTCGCTGAGCGAGGCGCCGGTCGCCTGGTATTACGCAGTGCTGGTGCTGTACGGCTGCGGTCGAGCCTTCACCGGGCCTGCGCTGTCGAGCCTGCTGCCGCAGATCGTGCCGCGCGAGCGCCTGGCCGCGGCTATCGCCGCCAACAGCATGATCATGCGCGGCGCGACCATTTCCGGGCCGGTGATCGGTGGTGGTCTGTATGCCCTCGGTGGCGGCGGGCTGACCTATTCGGTGTGTCTGGCGTGCTTCTTCGTTGGCTGCCTGCTGCTGCAGCGGGTGCCGGTACTCTATGCCGAGAAGATGCAGGTGCTGGAATCCGGCGCCTGGACGCGGTTCACCGCGGGCATTCACTTCATCCGCACGCGGCCGATCATCCTCGGCACCATCTCGCTGGATCTGTTCGCCGTGCTCTTGGGCGGCGTGGTGGCGCTGCTGCCGATCTACGCCCAGGAAGTGCTGGAAGTCGGCCCGACCGGCCTCGGCCTGCTGCGCAGCGCCATGGCCATCGGCGAGGTTTCCGTCGGCCTGTACCTGAGCATGAAGCCCTTCAACCGCCATGTCGGCCTGGTGATGTTCGGCGCGGTAGCGCTGTTCGGCCTGGCCAACCTGGTGTTCGCCCTGTCCAGCCTGTTCTGGCTGTCATTTGCCGCGCTGGTGGTGGCCGGCGGGGCGGACATGGTGAGCATGTACATCCGCTCATCCCTGGTGCAGTTCTCCACACCGGACGCCATGCGCGGCCGGGTCAACGCGGTGAACATGCTCTTCATCGGCTCGTCCAACGAGCTGGGTGAATTCCGCGCCGGTACCAGCGCTGCCTGGTTCGGCGTGGTGCCGGCGGCGCTGATCGGCTGCGCCTGCACCCTGACCGTGACGGGCGGCTGGATGCTCGGCTTCAAGAGCCTGCGTCAGGTCGACCGATTCGAGGATGCTTCGCCGAGCAGGGCGGCCTGACATGGCCCCGTACTGCTTCCGCGCTAGGACATGCGCATCGTACAGATGCAATGTGCGCAAAGGATTCGAGTCAAGGCGCTGGCGACCCTCTCCCATAAATGGAGAGGGGTAAAAGCTGCGTGGCATTGGCGCCGGGTGCGCTGTGCGCTGTGCGCACCGCGACTGAATCGGGCCTCTGGCTACCCTAACCGCAGCAGCGGCCTGAGCTTCAGGCCAAGCACGGTACCGATCAGGCAGAACAGGGCGAACACCCAGCCCGACGCTGCACCGGCCATCACTCCGGACAGCAGCGTGCCCACGGTGCAGCCCAGGGCCAGCAGGCTGCCCCAGCCCAATAGCACGCCGCCGAGCAGGCCGCGCAGCCAGTCACGTGGCGCACCGCTGCCAGGGCGGAAATCACCTGCGGCCAGGGCGCTGGCCCAGGCTGCGATCACCAGGCCGATGACGAACAGCCCGTTGTTCGACAGCAGGGTTTCCTTGACCACCGTGGCGCAGCCGGAAAAGCCGTCGAGCCCTTCCAGACGCTCGGGCAGCCAGCCCAGGCTGTTCGCGCCGGTGCGCGCCAGGCTGCCCAGTTCTGCGGTTACCCCCAGCGGAGCGACGCGAAAATAGGCCAGCACCGCCAGGCCGCCGATCAAGACACCGCCGACCCAGGTCGGCCAGCGCGCGCCAAACAGCAGGGACCACAGTCCCCGTGCCCCGACCGCCGCACCTGCCTGGCGGTAGCGCAGCAGCCAGGCAGCCAGCGCTCCGAGCAACAGCAATTGCAGGAGCAGCGAGCCGCCATAACCGAGCTTGCCCGGCAGCCAGAGCACCGGTGCCTCCTGCAGGGCGGCCAGATACAGCGGGTTCCAGCTGAGAAAGCCGAGGGCGAAACCGAGCAGTGCGCCGGCCAGTGCTGCCAGCGAGGCGAAGTGGCCTTCACCCAAGCGATACAGGTGCGCGCTGATGCACGAGCCGGAAATCGCCATGCCGATGCCGAACACCGTGGCCGCCAGGGCCAGCACCCAGCTCAGCGGGCCGATATGCGCATCCGGCGGCAGGCGCCCGCCGCTGGGATCGGGCAGGAAGGCGCCGAACACCGTGTGATACCCGATAGTGCCTACCGCCAGGGCGGCGAGCAGGCCAAGCAGGCCATCCGGCACGCGGCGTTCGATGAAATCGCGGGTGACGCAGAAGAAGCAGAAGCGCGAGCGCTGCAGCAGCAGGCCGAACAGCGCGCCGCTGGCCAGCGAATAGCTGAAGGCGCGGCCTTCGTTGCTGCCGTCGGCCAGGTGCCAGGCCACGGCGAGCAGGACGACGGTCAGCAGACCGGTCAGGGCGGCGGGCAGTGCTGTGCGAGGAGAGGTGATGCTGGCGGTCATGGCTTGTCCTTTCCTACCGTAATGACGAAGCGGCCCTGGCGTGGCGCGCAGGGCCGCTGTTCGAGTAGGGCGGATCAGGTTTCATCTGTCCACGTCACCCACCCTACGGGCTGTAATGCTCCAGGTCTTTTACTTGCCGCCCCAGACGGTGCCGGCCACGTTTACCACCGGCACGCCCACAGCGTTGCCGTACTCGGTCCAGGAACCGTCGTAGTTGCGCACGTCATAGCCGAGAATCTTCTTCAGGGCGAACCAGGTGTGGCTGGAGCGCTCGCCGATGCGGCAGTAGGTGATGATCGGCTTGCTGCCGTCGACGCCCACCGCACCGTAGATCTTCTTCAGTTCATCGGCCGATTTGAACGTCCCGTCGGCGGCTACCGCCTGGCCCCAGGGCACGTTCACCGCGCCGGGTATGTGGCCGGCGCGCACGGCCAGCTCCTGCACGCCTTGCGGAGCGAAGACCTTGCCGTTGTATTCATCGGCCGAGCGGATATCCACCAGCTGCACGTCGCTGCGTTTCTCGGCGGCTGCAACCACGTCCGGCAGGAACGCGCGCAGCTCCCTGTTGGCGGCCTTCACCGTGACGTTGCCGGCTTTCGGCGTGCTGGCGCGGCTATCCAGCTGGCGGCCTTCGGCCTCCCACTTGGCGCGGCCGCCGTCGAGCAGCTTGACGTTGTCGACGCCGTACACGTCGAACACCCAGGCACCCCAGGCGGCGAACCAGTTGTTGTTGTCGCCATAGAGGATGGTGGTGCTGTCGTCATTCACTCCGGCCTTGCGCAGCAATTGCTGGAAGGCTTCCTGGCTGGCGATGTCACGGCGTACCGGGTCGACCAGATCGCTGTGCCAGGCGAAGTTCACCGCACCGGGGATATGCCCGCGTTCGTAAACGCCGGGCACCACGCTGACCTCGATGATGCGCAGCTTGGGGTCCTGCAGGTTCTTTTCCAGCCAGTCGGTGCTGACCAGGTATTCGCTGGCAGCCTGGGCCGTTTGCAGCAGGGTAGCGGCGGCCAGCAGGCCGGCGCCGAGGAGGGTTTTGATCTTCATTGTTGTGACCTCGTGGTCGTTGGCAGTTTTTGAGGCTAGATGAGCGCCGCAAGGGCGAAATATCGATTCTTCCTATGCATATTCCCGGGGCGTGACCTCCTTCCCTAGCCGTACAGCGACGGTTGCGGCCCCTGGCCGCTGAGCAGCCAGTTGCCCAGGTCGCGCACCTTGTAGTCGATCGGGTCGTGCAGGCTGTGTACCCGCACGTTGCGCCAGAAGCGGTCGAAGCCGTAGCGCGAGCTGGTGGCGCGGGCGCCCATGGCTTCGAAGATCTGGCTGGTGATCTCCAGCGCGGCGCGTACCGCCACCACCTTGGCCTCGCTGATGGCCAGCGCCACTTCGGCGCGTTCGGCGGCGGTCAGCGCCGGTTTTTCCCAGGCGGCCTGCAGGCGCTGGGCGGCGTGCTCGGCCAGCGGCAGGGCAGCGCGGTAGCGCAGCCACAGCTCGCCGTAGCGCTGCTGGATGAACGGATCATCACTGGCACTGGCCACGCCCGAAGCCGGCCATGGGCGGCTCTGCTCGCGGGTGTAGCGCAGTGCGGCATCCAGCGCGCCTTGGGCATTGCCCAGATAGAGTTGGGTAAGGATCAGCTGCGACAGGCAGGCACGCAGGGTGGTGCGCGGGCTGGGGCCGACCGGGCCGAGCAGCTCGCTGCTGTCGACGAATACCTGCTCGAACTGCACGGTGCCGCTGTCGGTCTGGCGCTGGCCGAAACCGTCCCAGTCGCTGTTCACCGCCAGGCCCTCGCGTTGACTCGGCAGGACGATGAACACCCGGTCTTCCGGGTTCTTGCCACGCGGTGCGCTGATCACCAGCGCATCGGCGCCGAGCGCACCGGAGCAGAACGACTTGCTGCCGTTGAGCTCGTAATGTTCCTCGCGCGGGGTGAGCTTGAGGCCGGTGTCGCGGCCGTTGGTGGCGTTGCCCCAGAACCAGCGCTCCTGCACCGTGCGGGTCAGCCAGTGGCGCTGCTGCTCGGGGGTGCCGAACAGCAGGATGGTCGCCACCTGCAGGTGCTGGAAGGCGAACAGGTGGGCCAGCGAGCTGTCCACCGCCGCCAGGTAGCGCACGATGCGATAGATTTCCGGCCAGGCCACGCCCTGGCCGCCGTACTGCTGCGGCACGGCCAGGGTCAGCAGGCCGCTGTCGCGCACCAGCTCGCGTTCGACCTGGGCGCTGCCGCCAGCGCGGTCACGCTCCACTGCGCTGGCCGCCAGACGCCGGGCCAGGCGTTCGACCTTGGCCGTGCGGCTGCCGAAATCCACGGGGAACAGGTGGGCGGCGAACAGTGGTTCGTCGCGCAGGCTGGGGTGCAGGCGGGCTTCGGCGTTCATTGCGGGCTCCAGATGCTCACGTCGCGGGCGTCCACCGAGGTCGGCAGCAGGCTGGCGCCGTAGAAGGCGTCGGCAATCTTCTGCTGCTCGGCGAGGCTGTCCGGTTGCACCAGGCGCACCTGGTAGCTGCGCTTGGCGTTGGCCTGCTCGACGATGGCCGGGTCGAGATTGCCCCACAGCGGGCCGAGAATTTCAGCTGCCTGGCGCGGATTGGCGCGCAGCCAGTCGCCGGTCTTCACCAGCTCGGCGAACACGGTCTGCAGCACCTGCGGGTGGCTCTTGGCGAACCTGGCGCTGGTCAGGTAGTAGCGCTGGTAGTCGGCCAGGCCCTTGCCGTCGGCGAGGATGCGGGTCGGCAACTGTTGCTGGGCGCCGCTGAGGAAGGGTTCCCAGGTGACCCAGGCGTCCACCTTGCGGTTCTCGAAGGCGGCGCGGCCGTCGGCCGGGGTCAGGTAGGCGGGTTCGATATCGCTGAACTTCAGACCGGCCTTGTTCAGCGCCGCGATCAGCAGGTAGTGCACGCCGGCCGCCTTGGTCACGGCGATCTTCTTGCCCTTGAGGTCGGCCAGGGTTTTGATCGGCGAGTCCTCGCGCACGATGATCGCCTGGGCGCTGGGGGAGGGCGCTTCCTGGGCGAAGTAGGCGAGGTCGGCACCGGCGGCCTGGGCGAATACAGGCACGGTGTCGGCGACATCGGCGGACAGATCGATATTGCCGACGTTGAGCGCTTCCAGCAGCGGCTGGCCGTTGGGGAATTCGTGCCAGCTGACGCTGATGTCCTGATCGGCCAGCGCCTTTTCCAGCGTGCCTTGGCTCTTCAGCAGGCTGATCAGCGTGGAGGATTTCTGGTAGCCGATGCGCAGTTGCTCGGCGGCCTCGGTGAGCGGAGCGACGAGCAGGCCGATAGCCAGGGAGGCGGCGATCAGTTTGCTGCGCTGGGAATGGGTCTTGGACATGGCGGCTCTCGATACGAACACGTGCCGGCCATGGATGCGGCGGATCACGCGTACTTCAGTGTTCAGGGAAAGAAGTCCGGTGATCCGGTAGGGGGAAGCTAAGCGATATAAAAAGGCGTTGTTAAATAATTTTTAGGAATTAGCTAAGGCCGGTTTGTCAGTCGGCGTGTAGCAGGTGGGCGGTAGAGCTCATAGGTTACGTTTTCGGCCGGGGGCGCGGGGCGGGTTATGCCGGGATTGACCTCATATTCCTTTTTGTTACTACAAAGTGAAAAATAATTCTTTTTAGGGATTAGTCTGCATTTCGTAGATTAGCCGCCAGCCGACAGCGGACCACCGCATCGGGCCCGATCAGGGGCTCTTATGCCAATCCGCCGAGACCTGCGCCAAGCACGCAGTCCTGCCGAGCCCCTGTGCAGTGCCAAACCCGAACAGCACACAGAGCACCTGGAGCATCGAGCATCATGAAAAAAACCACCCTGGCCTTGGCCATCGCCGCCAGCACCCTGAGCCAGGTGGCCTCTGCCGATTTCATCGGTGACAGCAAGGCCACCATCGACCTGCGCAACCTGTACTTCAACTCCGATAACCGTGAGAGTCAGAACTACTCCGGCCAGACTGAAGAGTGGGGCCAGGGCTTCATTCTCAACTTCCAGTCCGGTTTCACCGAAGGTACCGTCGGCTTTGGCGTCGACGCCATCGGCCTGCTCGGCGTGCGCCTGGACAGCGGCGGTCGCAATACCACCCCGGCCAAGGCTGGTCAGGACCGTACTCCGGGTCAGCTGTTCCCGCTGGACACCGACGGCTCGGCGGTCAGCGACTACAGCAAGGCCGGGGTGACTGCCAAGGCGCGCATCTCCAAGACCGAACTGCGTCTCGGCACCCTGCAGCCGAAGCTGCCGGTCGTGACCTTCAACGACGGTCGCCTGCTGCCGCAACTGTTCGAGGGCGGCCAGATCACCTCCAGCGAAATCGACGGTCTGACCCTGACTGCCGGCCAGCTGGAGCACGCCAAGGGCCGTAGCTCCACCGACTCCCGCGGCCTGTCCATTGGCGGTGCCAACAGCGGCGCGACCCGCCAGTTCGTCAATACCTTCTACTTCGCCGGTGGTGACTACAAGATCACCAAGGACCTGACCGCGCAGTACTACTACGGCAACCTGGAAGACTTCTACAAACAGCACTTCCTCGGCCTGGTGCACAACTACGCGCTCGGCGGCGGCAACCTTAAGAGCGACCTGCGCTACTTCTACAGCGATGCGGACGGCAAGAACGGCAGCGTGGCCGGACGTGCCGAAGGTTTCCGCAGCAGCGGCTACTGGAATCCGGGTGACAGCAAGGCCGGTGAAGTGGACAACCGCACCTGGAGCGCGCTGTTCACCTACTCCCACAGCGGCCACGAGCTGAACGCCGGCTACCAGCAGGTTTCGGGCAACAGCGCCTTCCCCTTCCTCAACCAGGGTGATGGCGCCACCGCCTACCTGATCACCGACCGCCAGATCGGCAAGTTCGCCAGCGCCGGCGAGCGTACCTGGCTGGCAGGCTATGGCTACGACTTCGGCAAGCTCGGTGTACCGGGTCTGAAGGCATCGGTGACCTACCTGTCCGGTGACCACATCGACAACGCCACCGGCGACAAGAAGGAGTGGGAGCGTGACTTCCGCCTGGATTACGTGCTGCAGGAAGGCGCCCTCAAAGGGCTCGGCTTTTCCTGGCGTAACGCCAGCCTGCGCAGCGAAGTGGCCAACGACACCGACGAGAACCGTCTGTACGTGACCTACAGCCTGCCGCTGCTTTAACCAACCCCCTGTTGCCATCTCCTGACCGGCCCGCCAACGGGCCGGAAGGCGCTTCCCCCGAAGGAGATGATCATGAAGAAGAACCTCTTGCGTACCGGCCTGGCGGCCCTGATTGCCGCCTGGCTGCCGGCCAGCGTGCACGCCGCACCACCGAAGGAAGTTCGCCTGGACTACGCCTACTACGCCCCCACCAGCCTGGTGCTCAAGCAGCAGGGCCTGCTGGAAAAAGCCCTCGCGCCGCAGGGCATCGCCGTCAAATGGGTGTTCAGCCAGGGCAGCAACCGCTCGCTGGAATACCTCAACGGCGGCAGCACAGATTTCGCCTCCACTGCCGGCCTGGCCGCCGTGCTCAGCCGCGCCAACGGCGCGCCGATCAATACCGTCTACGTTGCCAGCCGCCCGGAGTGGACAGCGCTGGTGGTGCCCAAGGACTCGCCCGTCCAGTCGCTGGCCGACCTCAAGGGCAAGAAGGTCGCCGCCACCAAGGGCACCGACCCCTTCCTCTTCCTCCTGCAGAGCCTGCAGCAGGCCGGGCTGGACAAGAACGACGTGGAAATCGTCCACCTGCAACACCCGGACGGTCGCGTCGCCCTGGAGCGTGGCGACGTGCAGGCCTGGGCCGGGCTCGACCCGCTGATGGCCGCCAGCGAGCTGCAGGCCGGTTCGCGCCTGCTGTATCGCAACCGCGACTTCAACAGCTACAGCGTGCTCAGCGTCACCGAAAAGTTCGCCAAGGAGCAGCCCGAGCTGATCAAGCAGGTGATCGCCGCTTATGAGCAGGCGCGTCAGTGGGCCATCGCCAACCCCGATGCCCTGGCCCAGTTGCTTGCCGACGAAGCCAAGCTGCCGCTGGAAGTGGCCAAGCTGCAACTGTCGCGCACCGACTTCAGCAACGCGCAGCCGGGCGCCGAACACATCAAGGCGCTGAAAGCCGCCGCGCCGATCCTGCTCGACGAGCAACTGGTGCGTCCGGGTACCGACGTCGCCCAGGTGGTCGATCAGCTGATCCAGCCGCAACTGGCCGCTCAGGTGATCGGTGGCAACCTGGCCAAGGCGGGGAACTGACCGATGGGCGCGCTCAACCTCGTCATCGGTCGCTGGGCCGAACGGCTTCCAGGCTGGCGGCCGGCACTGACCGACCTGCGTGGTTGGGTGGTGCCCCTGCTGATTCTGGCTCTGCTGGAAACCCTGGTGCGCAGCGGCGTATTGCCCGCGCACCAGATGCCTGCGCCGAGCCAGGTGGCGCAAACGCTGTACCTGCTGGCGCAGAGCGGCGAGCTATGGCGGCACCTGAACGCCAGCCTGCTGCGCGTCGGCGCCGGTTTTGCCATAGGCGCCGCGCTGGCCATCGCCATCGGCACCTGGGTGGGCCTCAGTCGCCGCGCCGAAGCCTATCTGGAACCGACCTTCCAGGCGTTGCGCGCCATTCCGAGCCTGGCCTGGGTACCGTTGCTGCTGCTCTGGCTGGGCATCGACGAAACGCCGAAAATCGTGCTGATCGCCCTCGGCGCCTTCTTCCCGGTGTACCTGGCCCTGCTCGCCGGCATTCGCAATATCGACCGCAAACTGGTGGAAGTCGGTCGGCTCTACGGCCTGTCGCCGCTGGCGCTGGTGCGCCGGATTCTCCTGCCCGCTGCGCTGCCTAGCCTGTTCACCGGCCTGCGCGGCGCGCTCAGCCTGAGCTGGATGTTCCTCGTCGCCGCCGAACTGATCGCCGCCACCCGTGGCCTTGGCTATCTGCTCAGCGATGGCCGGGAAACCTCGCGTCCGGATCTGGTGATCGCCGCCATCCTGCTGCTGGCGCTGCTCGGCAAACTCAGCGACAGCCTGCTCAAGGCCTGGGAAACCCGAGCCCTGCGCTGGCGTGACAGCTTCCAGGGCGGGGAGGGCAGAGCATGAGTGCGCTGCTGAAGCTGCAGAACATCCACAAGGCTTTCGCCGACGTGCGTGTGCTCGAAGACGTCAGCCTGAGCCTGGCCGCTGGCGAAGTGGTCAGCCTGCTCGGCCCTTCTGGCTGCGGCAAGAGCACCCTACTGCGCATCGCCGCCGGGCTGGATCAGGACTATCAGGGCGGGCTGGAACTCAACCCGCTGCTCAACTTCGGTCGCGGCAGCGGCATCGGCGTGGTGTTCCAGGAGCCGCGGCTGATGCCCTGGCTGAGTGTGGCGCAGAACGTCGGCTTCGCCGATGGCTGGGTGGCTGATGATCAGTGGGTTGAACAACTGCTGCGCGACGTCGGCCTGCACGGACGGGGCGACGCGCTGCCCAAGCATCTCTCCGGCGGCCAGGCGCAGCGCGTGGCCATCGCCCGCGCGCTGTACGGCAAACCGCAGGTGCTGCTGCTGGATGAACCCTTCAGCGCGGTGGACGCCTTCACCCGCATGAAGCTGCAGGATCTGGTGGTGGAGCTGGCCGCCCGCTATGAGATCGCCGTGCTGCTGGTCACCCATGACCTCGACGAAGCCTTCTACCTCAGCGACCGCGTGCTGATCCTCGGCGGCACACCAAGCCGCCTGCAACGCGAACTGGCCGTGCCTCTGACCCGCCCCCGCGACCGCCGCTCGGCGGAACTGGCCTACCTGCGCGGCGAGGCCCTGACCGAGCTGTACCAGTCGCACGCGCTGTAAACGAACTCTTCAAGGTGGAGTACTTTTTCGGGCCGCAAGGCCCGATTTTTTTTGCTCGCGTCAAGCGCACCTGCGTAGCCCGGATGCAATCCGGGGGCTTTGTCAGCGCGAGGCTTCAGAGGTTATGGCGGGTATGAAACCGAACGTTTCATTCGGTTGAGGGTGCTCTACCCAGACTACTTGCTGATGTAGGGCGGCCTCGCTCGCGAAGCGAGCAGCCCGCCAGGCCGTGTCGAGAGCGGAACCTGCGCCCTACGAGCTGTTCCTACCCTTGGCAGGGTGGACAAGCTCTGCGTTGTCCACCCTACGCGGTGGGTATTTCAGCGTAGGGTAGATGACGCTTTTCCCATCCACCATTGGTGATTGCCAGGCGGCTCGCTGTGCCCGGTTAAGTGGGAAGTTTCCGCTGGCTTTTGTGTGGGCAATGGTGGACAAGCTTCGCGTTGTCCACCCTACGCGCTACCAGATTACTTTCCAGACTCCGCCGCCGGTGCATTTGGAGCAATGATAGAAATTGCTCCATTCGGAAGTGCCTTCCAGCCGTTCAACGCCCTTTTTGGCCTTGTCGGCGTTATTGGCTCCCTGCCATGCGTTATGCCCGCAGTCCTTGATTCTCACGAGCACGTCATGGGACGGGGTGTTCCGTGTCTTCTTGTAGTAGCGGGTTTCGCCTTCGGTTGGCGTGATTTTCTCGGATAAATCTTCGGCTTCCGCTTCATCCGCTCCGCTGTCTTCTTTGAGGCGGCTCAACGCATACTCGGCCGCTTCTGCTTTGCTGGCCTGGCGCGCAATCTCTCGGTAGGCTTCATCCAATGATGCCTTTAGCTCTTCGTTCTCCTGGATGAACAAACGCGCCAATTCGATTTCGTCTGAATTCGAGTTGGCGCGCTGCTCCAGCTCCAGAAGCCTGGATCGCGCAGCCTGGTTCTGAATCTCACGAATGACGGCAGGTGGCTCGACGGTAAGCGAGGCGACGCCCATTACGTTGCGTCTCAACAGCGAGCGAAATCGCTGCATGCCCTTGCCATCTGAGTCCTGAGACAACAGGTGGCTGGCAGTCCATACCGAGCTTTTGGGCGAAACAGATCCATCGAAATCCCTTCCGCCTGGCCAGTACAGGCGTACAGCTCCGAGATAACAGGAGTTGGGCTTTCCAAGTTCATCGGTTAACAGCCAGGACGCTTCTTCGTCGATGCGAACGACGCTGGCCAGTCCTGCCAGATCAGAGGCCAGGCGAGTCTCGAGGTTCTCCCAAATGGGCTCTTGCTCGATTTCGGAAACCACAACAATGGGGAGTGTTCTGGCGGGGTCCTGGATTATGGACTTGAGCTTCTGTCCGCCGTCTGTGCCATAGAGCATTTGTGCGGTGGAGTCGGGGATGGGGAAATTTCCGATGTG
Organism: Pseudomonas sp. Z8(2022); assembly: GCF_025837155.1. Lineage (NCBI taxonomy): Bacteria > Pseudomonadati > Pseudomonadota > Gammaproteobacteria > Pseudomonadales > Pseudomonadaceae > Pseudomonas > Pseudomonas sp. Z8(2022). The sequence goes on from NZ_CP107549.1 coordinate 310,342, forward strand.
CCAGTCACTGCGCAATCCAAGAAGCTTTTTGACAATGAAGGGGCAGCGCGGGTCTGTGAATACCGGGGCAATGACCGTGGCTATGTTTTGAACGGCCAAGGTTGCATAGACGACAATCCTGTCCTTGAGCTTGAGAAGGTCAATGGTAGTGATGAACTGCTGTCCTGATGTTGTTGGCTCGAGAAGAGAGAGTTCTCTGAACGTGCCAGCCTCGGACGCGGCGTCTCTGCGCTGGAATTGTCCGTCCGCTGAACCTCTTGTTCTGGATATGAATTTTCCTGAAGAAACAGCAGGGTCGGATGCGCCTTTTTCAATCAGCCATTCGTTCAATGCCTGCTCAATGCGGGCGGCTGACCTGGAGACTTCCTCTTGGGACAGGACTGCAGATTCTAGAAGGTACGCGGAAAGAATCTGCATTACAGGGAGCCCCATTGGTTGTCGGAAAGATTCAGCAATTTAGCGGATATCCATGTCGCGTTGCACACGGAAAATCTGTGCGCAATTTTTCCTGTGTTGCTGCGCGTCCTCGTTTCGCCTGAAGATGTCGCGGCCTCCGCGACCTCTCCACAGCCACCCACAAATTCTGTGAACACCACTGTGGATAACCTTTGCAAAAGCCCTCCACGCCTAGCATCCAAGCGGGTCTCGGCAGGCCGTTCAGTTTTTGTCCAATGACGCTCTGCTGGCGTATCGCCAGGCGGAATATCGCTTTTAATCAATCACTTGGCCCAGGTTTTCAACAGCAGGGCAGGTCGGGGGTGAGTTGCGGGGTGTCGTGCACAACATCTGGGGAAAGCGTTGTGGATAAGATGCGGGAAAACTCGTCCAGGCCAGGTGGGGCAAGGGCTGCGTGGGGCTGGTGATTTTTCGTGCGGTGACGAGCGGCTGTCATCTTTCATGGCTATAGTAGTCGGTCGATTTTTAGCCGTTGGAGCCTTCGATGCCTGACTCGCCTGAACGTCCCGCCCCGGTCAGTTTGCTGCAGGCTTTATGGTTCTGGTTGAAGCTGGGGTTGATCAGTTTCGGTGGGCCGGCGGGGCAGATTTCGATCATGCATCAGGAGTTGGTGGAGAAGCGCCGCTGGCTGTCCGAGCGGCGCTTTCTGCATGCGCTGAACTACTGCATGTTGCTGCCCGGGCCGGAGGCGCAGCAGCTGGCCACCTATATCGGCTGGCTGATGCACCGCACCTGGGGCGGGGTGATCGCCGGAGCGCTGTTCGTGCTGCCGTCGCTGTTGATCCTGATCGCGCTGTCCTGGGTCTATCTGGTGTTCGGCGATGTGCCGCTGGTGGCGGGGATCTTCTATGGTATCAAGCCGGCGGTGACGGCCATTGTGGTGCAGGCGGCCTGGCGCATCGGCGGGCGAGTGTTGAAGAATGCTTGGCTGTGGGCCATCGCGGCGGCGGCATTCGTGGCCATTTTCGCGCTGCAGCTGCCGTTCCCGCTGATCGTGCTGGGGGCGGCGCTGGTCGGCTACATCGGCGGGCGACTGGCGCCGCAGCACTTCGCGGTTGGCGCCGGGCATGGCGAGGCGGGTGGGGCGCATGTGCCCGCGCTGATCGATGACGAGACGCGTCTGGCGCATACGCATTTTCGCTCCGGTCGGCTGGCGCTGATCCTGCTGGTCGGCGCGCTGCTCTGGCTGCTGCCGATGGGCCTGCTGACTCTGGCGTTCGGCTGGCAGGGCACGTTGCCTCAGATGGGCTGGTTCTTCACCAAGGCGGCGCTGCTCACCTTCGGCGGTGCCTACGCGGTGCTGCCGTACGTGTACCAGGGCGCCATCGATCACTACGGCTGGCTGACGCCCCGGCAGATGATCGATGGCCTGGCATTGGGCGAAACCACGCCGGGGCCGCTGATCATGCTGGTGGCCTTTGTTGCCTTCGTCGGTGCCTATGGCCAGCCGGTGTTCGGCAGCGAGTCGGCCCTCGCCAGTGGCGCGCTGGCGGCGGCGCTGGTCACCTGGTTCACCTTCCTGCCGTCGTTCCTGTTCATCCTCGCCGGCGGGCCGCTGGTGGAATCGACCCATGGCCAGATGAAGTTCACTGCGCCGCTGACCGGGATCACCGCCGCCGTGGTCGGGGTGATTCTCAACCTGGCGCTGTTCTTTGGTTATCACGTGCTCTGGCCGCAGGGTTTTGCCGGGGCGTTCGACTGGGTGTCGGCGTTGATCACCCTCGGTGCGGGCGTGGCGTTGTTGATCTTCAAGCGCGGGGTGATCGAGACACTGACGGCCTGTGCGCTGGTCGGCCTGGCCGCGCATCTGGTGCTATAGCGTCAGCGCCAGGCGCAAGCGGTCGCGATGCTGCAGGCCGTTCTCGTACAGCGGTTCGGGATAGTGCTGCAGGAAGTAGTCCGGCTCCACGGCCACCACGCGAAAGCCGGCGCGCTGGTAGAAGGTCAGTTGGTGGCCGAAGCTGCCGGTACCCAGTTCCAGACGTTTCCCACCCAATTGCCTGGCCTGGTCAATGGCATGGCGCAGTAGCAGGCCGCCGATGCCCTGGCCCAGGTGTTCGGGCGCCACGGCGATGTTCATCAGTTCCCAGGTGTCGGCGGTCAGGGCCTGGATTACATAGACGCCGACGGTCGCCTCGCCCAGGCGTGCGACTACGCAATGACCGTCCTGCAGATAACCGGCGATGACGGTGGTGCTGGGGTCGGCTTCCAGCAGCAGCGCCATCGGCGCCTGTTCTCCGGGAACCTTGTGCAGGCTTGGTGTGGTCATGACGGTCTTTCTTTAAAGATGTTTCAGTTATAAATAAATCATTATTTATTCTTTTTGTTTCTCTTTGTTCCTGAGCATAGTGAGCGCCACGCAACAAGCTACTGCCAAGGAGCACGATCATGAGTATCCGTCTGGGCGATATCGCCCCCGACTTCGAACAGGATTCCAGCGAAGGCCGCATTCGTTTCCACGAGTGGCTGGGCGACAGCTGGGGCATCCTCTTCTCCCACCCGGCCGACTTCACGCCGGTGTGCACCACCGAACTGGGTTTCACCGCCAAGCTCAAGGACGAGTTCGCCAAGCGCGGCGTCAAGGTCATCGCCTTGTCCGTCGATCCGGTCGACTCGCACATCAAGTGGATCGACGACATCAACGAGACGCAGAACACTGCGGTCAACTTCCCGATCATCGCCGATGCCGATCGCAAGGTCTCCGATCTCTACGACCTGATCCATCCGAACGCCAACGATACCCTGACCGTGCGTTCGCTGTTCATCATCGACCCGAACAAGAAGGTGCGCCTGACCATCACCTACCCGGCCAGCACCGGGCGCAACTTCAACGAGATCCTGCGCGTCGTCGATTCGCTGCAGCTGACCGACAACTACAAGGTCGCCACGCCGGCCAACTGGGTGGACGGCGACGAGGTGGTCATTGTTCCCTCGCTGAAGGATGAGGCCGAGATCGCCGAGCGCTTCCCGAAAGGTTATCGCGCGGTTAAGCCGTACCTGCGTCTGACCCCGCAGCCGAATCGCTGAGGAGCGGCCATGCACGTTGTCTTGCTGTCCGGCAGCCCCTCGCTGCGCTCGCGCACCGAACTGCTGCTGGATTACGTGCGTCAGCGCCTGGAGGCGCAGCAGGTGGAAGTGAGCCTGCTGCGCGTGCGCGACTTCCCGGCCGAGGACCTGCTGCATGCACGCTTCGACAGCCCGGCCGTGCAGCATCTGCAGGCTGTGGTGGCCAGCGCCGATGGTCTGGTGGTCGGCACGCCGGTGTACAAGGCGTCGTTCACCGGCGCCTTGAAGGTGCTGCTGGACCTGCTGCCGGAGCGCGCCCTGGCGCACAAGGTAGTGCTGCCCCTGGCCAGTGGCGGCAGCCCGGCGCATCTGCTGGCTGTGGATTACGCGCTCAAGCCGGTGCTGGCCGCGCTCAAGGCGCAGGAAATGCTCTCCGGCGTATTCGCCGTGGACAAGCAGATCGCCTACCCGGAAGGGGACAGGCCCGCGCAGATCGATGACGAGCTGCGCGAACGCCTCGACGACGCGCTGGAACAACTGACTGCCGCATTGGCGCGGCGGCCGAAACCGATCGATCCGAACGTATTGAACGACCGGCTGGTAAACGCCCGCTGGAGCATCTGATCCACCCGTAATACCCCGCCTTACTCGCCCGTCAACGGGCAAGCAGGTAGCCAACCAAGACATCACTGCAAAGGAGAGCGCCATGCGCACAATCACTTTGCGTCGAAGCCTGGTCGCCCTGTTTGCCGCGGCCATTTCCTTCGGCGCCATCACTCAAGCTCAGGCCGAAACATTGCGTATCGGCTATCAGAAATACGGCACCCTGGTGCTGCTCAAGGCCAAGGGGACCCTGGAAAAACGCCTGGCCGAACGCGGTGTGGACGTCAAATGGACCGAATTCCCCGGCGGGCCACAGTTGCTCGAAGGCCTCAACGTCGGCTCCGTGGATTTCGGCGTCACCGGTGAGACCCCGCCAGTGTTCGCTCAGGCGGCTGGCGCCGATCTGCTTTACGTCGCTCATGAACCGCCAGCACCGACCGGCGAAGCGATCCTCGTACCGAAGGATTCGTCGATCAAATCGGTGGCCGAACTCAAGGGCAAGAAGGTCGCCCTGAACAAGGGCTCCAACGTGCATTACCTGCTGGTGCGCGCCCTGGAAGATGCCGGTCTCAAGTACAGCGACATCACCCCGGTCTACCTGCCGCCGGCCGATGCCCGCGCCGCTTTCGAGCGTGGCAGCGTCGATGCCTGGGTGATCTGGGACCCGTTCCAGTCCGCCGCCGAGCAGCAGCTGCAGGCGCGCAGCCTGCGTGACGGCAGCGGCCTGGTGGACAACCACCAGTTCTACCTGGCGACCCGTCCCTATGCCGAGAAGAACCCGGAAGTGGTCGGCATCCTGATCGACGAGATTCGCGGCGTCGGCGAGTGGGTGCAGGGCAACCTGGACCAAGCCACCGATCAGGTCGCGCCGCTGCTGGGGCTGTCCCGCGAGATCACCTACAGAGCGGTGGAGCGCCAGGGCTATGGCGCGAAGTTCATCACCCAGGATGTGGTCGAGGCGCAGCAGAAGATCGCGGACACCTTCACCGATCTCAAGCTGATCCCCAGGAAGCTGACCATCAAGGACGTGATCTGGACTCCGCCCGCCAAGCTGGCCCAGGCCCAGTAAGACCGTAGCCCTCGCCCCCAACCCCTCCTCGCTCGTCGAGCCGAGGGTTGGGGGGCCGAATTTCCCGGATTGATCCGGACTATGACGATTTCCGGAAAGGAGACAACTCCATGAGCCTCAACATCTTCTGGTTCCTGCCTACCCATGGTGATGGCAAGTACCTGGGCACCTCCGAAGGTGCTCGTGCCGTGGACCACAGCTATCTGGCGCAGATCGCCCAGGCTGCCGACCGCCTCGGTTTCGGCGGCGTGCTGATCCCCACCGGGCGTTCCTGCGAGGACTCCTGGCTGGTGGCCGCCTCGCTGATTCCGGTGACGCAGAATCTGAAATTCCTGGTCGCCCTGCGCCCGGGGATCATTTCGCCGACCGTGGCCGCGCGCCAGGCCGCGACGCTGGATCGCCTGTCGGGCGGCCGCGCGCTGTTCAACCTGGTCACCGGTGGCGATCCGGACGAGCTGGCTGGTGACGGCCTGCACCTGTCGCATGCCGAACGCTACGAGGCTTCTGTCGAATTCACCCGTATCTGGCGTCGCGTGCTGGAAGGCGAAACCGTCGATTACGACGGCAAGCACATCCAGGTGAAGGGCGCCAAGCTGCTCTACCCGCCGATTCAGCAGCCGCGTCCGCCGCTGTATTTCGGTGGCTCTTCCGATGCGGCGCAGGATCTGGCCGCCGAGCAGGTCGAGCTGTACCTGACCTGGGGCGAACCGCCGGCTGCGGTGGCCGAGAAGATCGCCCAGGTGCGCGAGAAGGCCGCACGCCAGGGGCGCACCGTGCGCTTCGGCATCCGCCTGCACGTGATCGTGCGCGAAACCAATGAGGAAGCCTGGGCCGCGGCGGACCGCCTGATCAGCCATCTGGACCAGGACACCATCGACCGTGCCCAGGCGTCGCTGGCGCGCTTTGATTCGGTGGGCCAGCAGCGCATGGCCGCCCTGCACGGCGGCAAGAAGGACAACCTGGAAGTGTCGCCGAATCTCTGGGCCGGGGTCGGCCTGGTGCGCGGCGGTGCCGGCACCGCGCTGGTCGGCGACGGCCCGACCGTGGCGGCGCGAGTGAAGGAATACGCGGATCTGGGCATCGACACCTTCATCTTCTCCGGCTACCCGCATCTGGAGGAGTCCTACCGGGTCGCCGAGCTGCTGTTCCCGCACCTGGACGTGGCCCAGCCCGAGCGCCCGGAGAGCCGCGGCTACGTCAGCCCGTTCGGCGAAATGATCTCCAGCGACATTCTGCCGAAGGCGGCTTCGGCGAGCTGAAAAGCTTCCCGCTCGCCCCGCTTCGGTCATTGGATGCATTTCGGGAGGATCGGGCGCCAGCCCCCTCTCCCCAACCCTCTCCCCGGAGGGGCGAGGGAGTTGACCGGCGGTGCTAGCAAGTTCACCGGCTCGGTTGGCTCCCCTCTCCCATTTATGGGAGAGGGGCTGGGGGATAGGGCGCTTTCATCAGTCCGAAGCCCGGATGCATCCGGGGGAATACAGACGCTACACAAGGTTTTCGAGGCAACCATGAGCAACACGACCCTTCACAAACTGGCCCTGCGCGCTGCCCCCTGGGCCTTGCCGCTGGGGCTGCTGGCCGCCTGGCAGCTGGCGGTGGCCAGTGGCTGGCTGTCCAGCCGCATCCTGCCGGCGCCCAGCGCCGTGCTGGCCGCCGGCTGGGAGCTGCTGTCCTCCGGCGAAATCTGGCAGCACCTGGCGATCAGCGGCCAGCGCGCCGGTATCGGCTTCGCCATCGGCGGTGGTATCGGCCTGCTGCTGGGCTTTGTCACTGGCCTGTCGAAATGGGGCGAGCGCTTTCTCGACAGCTCGGTGCAGATGATCCGCAACGTGCCGCACCTGGCGCTGATCCCGCTGGTGATCCTCTGGTTCGGCATCGACGAGGCGGCCAAGGTGTTCCTGGTTGCACTCGGCACGTTGTTCCCCATCTACCTCAACACCTACCACGGCATCCGCAACGTCGATCCGGCGCTGGTGGAGATGGCGCGCAGCTATGGTCTGTCCGGCTTCGCCCTGTTCCGTCAGGTGATCCTGCCCGGCGCGCTGCCGTCGATCCTGGTCGGCGTGCG